>JAFKFG010000013.1 GCA_017307355.1 Alphaproteobacteria bacterium | reverse complement strand
CTTTGGCGAGGCCGCGCGCGATGGCGAAATCGATCGCCTGATAGTAGCAAGTCTCGAAATGCAGAAAGGGGACATAGTCCAGCGCCCCCCAATTGCGGCCGAACAAAGTGCCTTCCCCCATCAGATTCAGCGCGCCCGCGATATAGTCGCGCCCCCGCCGCGCCATGATCAACACGATCTGGTCCGCCATGCTGGTGCCGATGCGGCTGAAAAAATCGCGGGTGAGATAGGGATGGCCCCATTTGCGGCTTCCCGTATCGGTATAGAATTCGAAGAAGCGGTCCCAATGCGCTTCGGTGATGTCGGGGCCGGTGAGCCAATCGAAACGGATGCCTTCGCGTGCCACCGCGGCGCGTTCCTTGCGCAGATTTTTGCGCTTGGGTGACGACAATTCGCCCAGGAATTGTTCGAAATCTTTATAGCCGTGATTGCGCCAGTGAAATTGCCGGTCCGTTCGCAGCAGATAGCCTTCGTCCGCGGCCGCCATCGCGTCTTCCTTGCGCAGGAAAGTGATGTGCAGCGACGAAGCGCCGATCTGGTCCGTTGCCGCTTTTCCGGCTTGCAACAACAGGGCTCGCCGGGCCGGATCGCTGGTGAGAATGCGCGGGCCGGTCACCGGCGTGAACGGCACCGAACATTGCAGCTTGGGGTAATAATCGCCGCCCGCCCGCTCCAGCGCGTCGGCCCAGGCATGGTCGAAGACATATTCGCCCTGGGAATGGCTTTTCAGATAGGCGGGCAGGATGCCGGTTGTCGCGCCGCTTTCGTCCAGCACCAGATGCGCCGGCTGCCATCCGGTGCGCGGTGAGGCCGAGCCCGACGCTTCCAGCGCCTCGAAAAATTCGAAGCGGGTGAACGGGTGGGGATCGGGCCGGCCGGTCGGATTGGCCAGGGCATTCCATGCCGCTTTGCCAATTCCGGCCACGCCGTCCGCAAGACGCACCGTCATGCGATCTCGAATACACCGTCCACTTCGACAGCCACGCCGCGGGGCAGCGATCCGGCGCCGGTCGCGGCGCGGGCATGCTTGCCGGCATCGCCCAGGACCGCGACGATGAGGTCGGACGCGCCATTGCCCACTTCCGGATGTTGGGTGAAATCGGCCGTGGCGTTGACGAAGACGCCCAGCTTGACGCACCGGCGCACGCGCTCCAGATCGCCGCCGCAGGCCGCCTTCAGCTGCGCCAGGAGATTGATCGCGCAGAGCTTGGCCGCTTCCTTGCCGTCCTCCAGCGAGATATCCGCGCCTACCTTGCCGACGAATTTCAGGCCTTCGGGCGCGGCCGTCACCTGGCCGGAAATGAAGACCAGATTGCCCGTGACCACATAGGGGACATAGCTGGCGACCGGCGCGGGCGGGGTCGGCAGAACGATGGCGAGTTCTTTCAAACGGGATTCGATCTTGGACATGGGCACCTTCAGGTTGGGAGTTCATAAGACCGCATAAAGACGGCGGTTTCCATGGGCTATTTTCGCATACCCCGTCCCTTGCCCACGGCTTCGCCGCCGAATTTGGAGCGAATCTTGTCCATCGCCCGCTCCGCCGCCGCCCGCTTGTCGCTGACGGGATCGATCAGGCTGGCGGGATCGGCTTCGGCGCCGGAGGTGAGATTGGATAATCCCACGCCCAGAAGGCGGAACCGCTTGCCATCGGCTTCGCGCTTCAGGGCGGCGCGGGCGACGCGGAAGATCGTGTCGGCCAGTTGGGTCGGCGCATCCAGCGACGCGCTGCGGGTGAGAAGCCGGAAATTCGCGGTCTTGAGCTTCAGCACCACGGTGCGGCCCGAAAGCCCATAATTCTTGGCCCGGCTGGAGACGCGTTCCGCCTGCCGCCACAGCACCGCTTCCAGGTCCGCCAGCTTGGAGAGGTCGCTGTTGAAGGTGGTTTCGGACGAAATGGTTTTCATCTCGCCGCCCGGATCGACGGCGCGGCCATCCTGGGCCTGGGCGATCCGGGCCAGCCAGAGGCCCGTCGCGCCATAGCGATTGGCCAGGTTGCGCGGATCGGCGTCCTGCAATTGGCCGATGGTGGCAAATCCGTCCCGTTCCAGCCGTGCCGCCAGCACCTTGCCGGCGCCGCGGATGATGCTGACGGGCTTGTCGCGCAGAAAGGATTTGGCTTCCCCCATGCCGATCACCGCAAAGCCGCGAGGCTTGTCCAATTCGCTGGCCAGCTTGGCGAGAAACTTGTTGCCGGAAAGGCCCACCGAAACGGTGATACCAAGCTTTTGTTCGATGTCGCGGGACAGCTTCGCCATGGTGCGGGCAGGGGCCATGCCATGAATACGGGTGGTGCCGGACAGATCCAGATAGGCTTCGTCCAGCGACAAAGGCTCGACCAAGGGCGTCAGCTGGCGCATCAGTGCCCGGATTTCCCGGGCGACTTCGACATAGTGGCTCATGCGCGGCTTGATCACCACCGCGTTGGGACAGAGTTTGCGGGCCTGGAACATCGGCATGGCAGAGCGCACGCCATAGCGCCGCGCGATATAGCAGGCCGTCGAAACCACCCCGCGCGTGCCGCCGCCCACAATCACCGGCAACCCGGCCAGAGACGGATCATCGCGTTTTTCGATCGCGGCATAGAAGGCGTCGCAATCCATATGCGCGATGGACAGGCTTTCCAGCTCGGGATGCGCAAGAATCCGCGCGCCGCCGCATGCGGGACATTGGCCTTCCGGTGAAGCGTCCGACAGGCAGTCGCGGCAGAAAGCGGGCCATTGTGCCAGGGGCATGTCGCGGCCTTATGAGTCCCATAACCAGGCGGCGCCACGCACGCCGCTGGAATCGCCATGCCGGTTCTTCACGATGCGGGGCGGCTCTTCCGGCGTGAAAGCATGCGCCTGCACCAGGGCGGGCAGTTCGCGATACAGGCTTTCTACCTTGGAAAGGCCGCCGCCCAGCACGATGATGTCCGGGTCCAGGATATTGACCACGGATGCCAGGGCGCGGCCCAGCCTTTGCGTCCAGCGTGCCACGGCGGCGCGCGCTTCCGGGGCTTGAGACGCGGCGATGGCTTCCGCCGTCCAGTCGGGATTGCCCCCGTGCCGCTTGAAATCGTCCGCCAGCGCGGGCCCCGACAGCCATTGCTCGATGCAGCCCTGCTGGCCGCAGTAACAGGTCGAGGTTTCCAGCCATTCGTCCCGGCTCATGCCGGGCAGGGGATTGTGGCCCCATTCCCCACCGATGCCGTGGGCGCCTTCCAGCACCTGGCCTTTCACGACCACGCCGCCGCCGGTCCCCGTGCCCAGGATGACCCCGAACACCACCGGATGGCCGGCGCCGGCGCCGTCGGTCGCTTCCGACAGGGCAAAACAATTGGCGTCATTCGCCAACCGCACCGGCCGGCCCAGGGCCTGTTCCAGATCGCGGGGAAATGGCTTTCCGTTCAGCCAGACGGAATTGGCATTCTTGATCAGTCCGGTCCGGCGGCTGACGGTGCCGGGGATGGCGAGCCCGACGCTGCCGCTTTGGCCCAGTTCACGCTCCGTCTCCGCGACCAGGCCGGCGATCGCCGCGACCGTCCCGGCATAGTCGCGCACCGTGGCGATGCGCCGGCGCAGGACTTCGCGGCCGCTCTCGTCTAGGGCCCGAATCTCGGTCTTGGTGCCGCCCAAATCCACCCCAAATCGCATCACGCCCCCATCGCAAATCGAGCTTTGTGAACGGCCTGCGGCGACATTGATGCGTCCTGGCAGAATTCGAGCAGAAGAGGTTCATTTGCCAGAATAAAATCCAGCAGCGAAACCAGGAAATCGCGCTCCCCCGCCGCCCGGCGCAAATCGGTGGTCTCCATGCCGGAAACGGCCAGGAACCGGGTTATGTCGTCATGCCGCCCCGCCAGCCAGGCGAGGGCCTCTAAAGCCAGGATTTCCGCCTTTTCCGGCGTCATGCGCGCCCTCATCGTCAAGACAGCGTTAAGACCTTCCGCTTAATACTGCGCAACCGGAGAATTCTGTCACCCCCGCGCGTTGAGTGGGCTGGAGAGACGCCATGGATGCGAAGACAAAAACCGTTCTGATCGTGGAGGATAACGAGCTCAACATGAAGCTCTTCCACGACCTGCTGGACGCGCATGGCTACAATATTTTGCAGACCAAGGACGGCATGGAAGCGCTGGACATTGCCCGCGAGCACCATCCCGACCTGATCCTGATGGATATCCAGCTGCCGGAAGTGTCCGGACTGGAGGTCACCAAATGGCTCAAGGAAGATGATTCGCTGAAATCCATTCCCGTGGTCGCCGTCACCGCCTTCGCCATGAAGGGCGATGAGGAAGTGATCCGCCAGGGTGGCTGCGAGGCCTATATCTCCAAGCCGATTTCGGTGACCAGCTTTCTGGAAACCGTTCGCCGTTTCATCGGGTAACGGGCTGAGCGCCCCGATTTCATGACCGCACGTGTCCTCGTCGTCGACGACATCATGTCCAACGTCAAGCTTCTGGAAGCGAAGCTGACGGCGGAATATTTCGACGTCGTCACCGCCTTCAACGGGCTCGAATGTCTGGCCCGCATGGCCGAGAATGTGCCCGACATCGTGCTGCTCGATGTGATGATGCCGGGGATGGACGGCTTCGAGGTCTGCCGCCGTATCAAATCCAATCCCAAGATCGCCCATGTTCCGGTGGTGATGGTGACGGCGCTGGATCAGCCGGCGGACCGGGTCGCGGGCCTGGAAGCGGGTGCCGACGATTTTCTCACCAAGCCGGTGGACGATGCCGCCCTGTTCGCGCGGGTGCGCTCGCTGGTGCGCCTGAAGCTGATGACCGACGAGCTTCGGATGCGCGAATCCACGGGCCAGAGCATGGGGCTGCTCGACCCGGCCGACAATCTCCTGGACGCCAATCCGGCGGGACGGATTCTGGTGATCGAGGACCGGCAGGAAACCGTGGCCTGGTTCGCATCCGCTTTGTCGCCCCGGCACGAAGTCACCTCGGTCGATACATTCGAAGAGGCGCTGGTGCGGGTGCGCGGCGGCGATCCGGATCTGGTGGTGGTCAGCCTGGGCATGCGGGGTTTCGATGGCCTGCGGCTTTGCTCGCAGCTGCGCTCGCTGCCCGAAGGGCGCAATATTCCCATCCTGGTGGTGGTGTCCGACGGCGACCGCCGCAAGCTCACCCAGGCCCTCGAGATGGGGGTCAACGACTATCTCACCCGGCCGGTCGACAAGAATGAATTGGTGGCCCGCGTCCGCACCCAGCTGCGCAAGAAGCGCTATGCGGACCGGCTGCGCCACAATGTGCAGCTCAGCCTGGAAATGGCGATCACCGATCAGCTCACCGGGCTGCACAATCGCCGCTATATGAGCCGCCATCTCGACAATCTGGTGGCCAGCGCCAAGAAGACGGAAAAGCCCATCGCCTTCGTGATCATGGACATCGACTATTTCAAGTCGGTCAACGACACCCATGGCCATGACATCGGCGACGAAGTGCTGAAGGAATTCGCCGCGCGGATCGCCGCCAATGTGCGCGGCATCGACCTGGCCTGCCGCTATGGCGGCGAGGAATTCGTGGTGGTGATGCCTGACACCGATGTGGCCTTTGCCTATTCGGTGTCCGAAAGACTGCGCCAGTCGATCGAGACCACACCGTTCCGCATCAGCCGTGCGCCCAATGCGCTCAATCTCACCATTTCCATCGGCATCGCGGGCCTGGAAGGGCCGGACGATAGCGCCGATGCTTTGCTGCACCGGGCCGACCAGGCGCTGTACAGCGCTAAGAAAGCCGGGCGAAATCGCGTCGTTGCTGACGCGGCCTGAATTCCTTTTGACCCCCTCTGCCTGCGCACGCCCGAGGGCGTGCTACGGCATCTCCCCCTCCAGCGCACTGCGCGCGCGAGGGGGAGCCGGGCCCGTGCACGCTGATAGATTTTAGGTTTCCGGCTGCGCGGCCATTTCCAGGGCTTTGTCGATCACCATGGTGAGAACCTGAGGCTCGCGCGCGCCTGAGACCGCGACCTTGTTGGCGAAGATCATCGCCGGCACACCGGTGACGCCCATTTCGCGGGCCAGCTGATCTTCCCGTTCCACCAGGGCGAGGTCCTGGTCGCTTTCCAGCATGTCGGCCACCTGGGCGCCATCCATGCCGCTGACATCGGCGATGTCGGCCAGGACGCGAATGTCGCCGATATCCTCGCCATTCTCGAAATAGGCCGCGAAAAGCCGTTCGACCACTTCGTCCTGGGCCCCGGTCAAGGCCGCCCAGCGGATCAGCCGGTGGGAATCCAGTGTGTTGGGCGCGCGCCGGATGGCGGCGAAATCGAATTCGATGCCTTCCTTGGCGCCTTCCGCGGCGATGACTTTCTGGGCTTCCTCCACGCCGCCATTCTTGCCGAACTTGGCCGCCATATAGGCCGCCCGGTCCATCCCGCCCCTGGGCAGGCTGGGATCCAGGCGATAGGGCCGGTAGCGCACATCGAAACTGATGGCCGGACGCATCGCGATGGCGCGGGCCAGGCGGCGCTTGCCGATGAAGCACCAGGGGCAGACCGTGTCGGAAATGAAATCTATCTGCATCCGGTCACCTCGAAGAAAAAAGTCATTTCAGAATTTGCGTGGTGATCTCGTTGACCGCCGATACCGCGCGGACCGTAATGATGCCTTTGCGGCTTCTCACGCTCAGCGTGGCGCTCACCGGCATCAGCCCGGGGATCACCGCCAGATTGGAAGGCGGCGGCTGCGCCACGAATTCCACCACGATGGTATGTGCATCGCCGGGCAGGGTGGATTTGACCGGCCGGAGCATGGGTTTTTTCCAGCCGCCGCCGGTCACCGCGCCGCGCGCCTGAATGATGACATTGGCACCTTTGGCGGTCGCGATCAGCCCATCGATCCGCGCCACCGGCTTTTCGGTCAGGACCGGCGCGGCCGCCTGAACAGGCAGCGCCACCAGCATTGCCATCAGGACAAGAGTGCCACGCATCGCGGTTCCGAACTTGGTGAGCGTGATTGTGCGCGAGAATGCGGCCATTTCAGGGTGTTTCAGCAATTGCCGGGGCTGCGCGGACGGATCATAGGTCCAGCTCGGCCCAGACGGGAACATGGTCCGACGGCTTGTCGCCTTCGCGGACATGCTTGTCTATGCCGCAGTCTTTGAGCCGGTCCAGGCCCTGCGGCGACAGCAGGATATGATCGATGCGGATGCCGTGATTTTTGCGCCAGGCCCCGGCCTGATAATCCCAGAATGTATATTGCCCGGCCGCCTGGTTGCGGGCGCGGAAAGCGTCCGTATAGCCCAGATTTTCGATGGTGCGGAGCGCGGCCTTGGATTGGGGCTGGAACAGCGCATCGCCGAGCCAGGCTTTGGGATCGTAGCAGTCCCGGTCTTCGGGGATGATGTTGTAATCGCCGATCAACGCCACCGGCTCTTCATTCTTCAAAAGGCCCTTGGCATGGCCCCCCAGCCGTTCCAGCCAGGACAGCTTGTACGTGAATTTCTCGGTTCCCACCGGATTGCCGTTGGGCGCATAGATCGAAGCGATGCGCAGCGTGCCCTTGGCGCCCGTCACCACCGCTTCCAGATAGCGCGAATGATCGTCGCCGTCTCCGCTGGGCAGGCGCGGGGTGACATCTTCGAGCGGCAGCTTCGAAAGCAGCGCCACCCCGTTATAGGTCTTTTGTCCGTGTACGGCGCAATTATAGCCCAGCGCTTCGAAAGCCTCGGCGGGGAAATTCTCGTCCATGCATTTGATTTCCTGGAGCGCCACCACATCCGGCTTGGCTTCCTTCAGCCAGGCGGTGGCGGCCTCCAGCCTGACCTTGATAGAATTCACGTTCCAGGTCGCGATTTTCATCCGGTTGCCGCCTAAATCCTTGCCTTTGATAAATTTTTTACGATGCTGCTACAAGATGCCCGCGGTCTGTGGACGACCACGCCTTTTGGGGGATGCCTGAATGACTGAACTAACGGATCGCCAAAAGCGAGAGCTCGAGTATCACGTCGGACACGCCAAAAAGAACGAGAATCGCCTCGATAAGCCCTTCGATTGGGAGATTATCGAAAATCCCCACCGGCGCTGGTGGAACGCGCACTGGCAAATGTACACCTACCTGATGTCCTGCGACCTGAAGAACAAAAATATTCTGGTCGTGGGGTGCGGCTTTGGCGAAGACGCCCTGCATCTGGCGCGACTGGGCGCGAATGTGAGCGCGTTCGATCTCAGCCCGGACAGTCTAGAAATTGCCAAAGGACTCGCCGCGCGCGAAGGCCTGACGATCGATTTCCGGCAGATGCCCGCCGAGAAACTCCAATATCCCGACTCGCAGTTCGACTATGTCCTGGCCAGAGACATTCTCCATCATGTCGATATTCCCCCGGCGATAGACGAAGTCGTGCGGGTGGCAAAGCCGGGTGCACTTTTCGTGGTCAACGAAATTTATTCGCATTCCTTCACCGACAAGATCCGCCGTTCCGCATTGGTCGAAAAGATCGTCTATCCGGCGATGCTGCGGTTCATCTATGGCTCGAACAAGCCCTATATCACCAAGGACGAACGCAAGCTCAGCGAGACGGATGTGCGGATCATCAGAAAGCCGCTGCGTCAGGCCGAGTTTTTCCGCTATTTCAATTTCATCGTCACGCGGCTGCTGCCGGATCGGATCCGCGTTTTTGCCAAGCTCGATCAGATCCTGCTTCGCGTGCTGGGGCCGGCGGGCTTCTGGGTGGCGGGCAGGGTGATGTTCAGCGCGCGGATCGACAAATAATTCCCGGCGCCGTCCCCGCCGGTTAAACCGAAAAGCTGGTGCCGCAGCCGCAGGACGCCGTGGCATTGGGATTGTTGACCTTGAAAGCCTGGCCGATCAGCCCGTCGGTGAAATCGATTTCCGCCCCGGCCAGAAAATCCAGCGACACCGGGTCGATCAGGATCCTGGCGCCGCCCTGTTCGATGAACAGGTCTTCGTCCATGCGGGTCTCGTCCAGGGCGAAATTATACTGAAAGCCCGAACAGCCGCCGCCGGTGACCGCCAGCCGCAACATGGTGCCTTCGCCTTCGCCGGCCAGGATGGCGGCGATGCGTTTGGCGGCGCTGGAAGAGACGGTGACGGGCATATTCATGGCGGAACTCTAGGCAGGGGCGGCGTCTGGCCTTATGTAATGCCGGCCATGGCATCCGCAAAGGGCCAGATACAGGCCGACCCGCCTCCGCCCGGCCATTTGCTGGGCCCCTTGTTCAATCCCCCCGCTGTCTCAGCGGTCTTTGCCACCCGTCCCGCCCAAAGCCGCGGCCGCTTTTACCCTGAAAACGAGAGTTCCACCCGGACCTGCTACAGCCGGGACCGCGACCGGATCATTCATTCCTCGGCCTTCCGCCGTCTCAAGCACAAGACCCAGGTCTTCGTTCAGCATGAAGGCGATTATTTCCGCACCCGGCTTACTCACTCGGTCGAAGTCGCCCAGCTGGCCCGCAGCCTGGCCCGCATTCTGGCGGTGGACGAGGATCTGGCCGAGACCGTGGCGCTCAGCCACGATCTGGGACACACGCCCTTTGGCCATTCGGGCGAGGAAGCGCTCAACGCGGTAACCCAGGACATTGGCGGTTTCGACCATAACGCCCATGCGCTGCGTCTGGTCACCAAATTGGAGCATCGCTATGCGGATTTCGACGGCCTCAACCTGACCTGGGAAACGCTGGAAGGGCTGGTCAAGCATAACGGGCCGATCGTTCGCAACGTGCCCGGACCCATCGCGGGGTTCGATGCGCGCTGGTCGCTCGATCTCACCCGCTGGCCGGGGCTGGAAGCACAGATCGCGGCGCTTGCCGACGACATCGCTTACATCAACCACGACATCGATGACGGGCTGCGCGCCGGATTGTTCGGCATCGCCGATCTGGCGGGAGCGCCGCTGGCGGGCGATCACGTTCGCGCCCTTCAAGGCCGCCGCGGTGAGTTGGAACTCAGCCGCTTTATCGGTGAGCTGATCCGTACACTGATGAGTGCGCTGATGGATGACGTCCTCAGCGAAACCCGGGCCCGCCTGGCGGCCGCGGCGCCAGGCAGCGCCGCCGATGTCCGGGCCGTGCCGCAGGCGCTGGCGGGATTTTCCGCCGGCATGCTGGAACATGTCCGCGCGCTCAAGGAATTTCTCTTCGCCCGGATGTATCGCCATCCCCGCGTGATCGGCACCATGACGCGGGCCCAGGGTGTGGTGACGGATCTGTTCCTGGCGCTGGCGGCCGAGCCGGCATTGCTGCCGGCCGATTGGGCCGCCCAATGCGGCGCGGCCGGCGATCCCGCCACGCGCCGGGTGGTGCGGGACTATATCGCCGGCATGACCGACAATTACGCTCTGTCGGAACATGCCCGCGTCACCGGAACAAAAATTTCCCTGGATTAACCCCGCCCGTTGCGATGCCGGGCCGCTTTGGTGCAATCGGGGAAAAGGCGCTTTAAGCGTGCCCGTCAAACCGTCCCCAGGGATGGGGTGGAGAATTGGTGATTCGCCCTATCGCGGATGCTAAAGTGCCAAAGCCCAGATTCGGACGAACACCCAATGCCCCAGCACGAGCGCGGCCTTTATGAACCCGGCGACGATGCGCGGGTCTATGATGCGTCCGAGGATGACGAAGACGTCGAAGGTTCCCGCCTTCCGCTTCTGATCGTGCTGGCGCTTCTGGTGCTGGCGATGTTCGCGGGATTTGTCTGGCTGGCCTATAGCGAAGGCGTTGCCCGCGGACGGGGCGAGACGCCGGTCATCACTGCCGATGCGGGGCCGGCGCGGTTGGCGCCGGACAATCCCGGCGGCGCCGCGGAACCCTATAAGGGCTTCAAGATCTATGAGCAGCCGGCGCCGCCGGATGACGACGCAGCGCCTGCCGCCGCGCCGGCAGCACCCGCCAAAACCGCCGCTGCGGCTCCGGCATCGCCGCCTCCCGCGACAAAACCGGCTTTGACGGAAACGCCTGCGCCGGCTCCCGCTGCAAAAGCCGCAACTCCCGCCGCGCCTGCTCCGGCGACACCCGCTCCGGCAGCGCCTGCCAAAGTCGCGGCCGCGACGCCGGCACCCAAACCCGCGCCCGCGCTGAAGGCATCGCAACTGCCGCCGCAGCCTGCCGCGCCGATCGGTCCCGCCACCGCGCCGCCTCGGGCGCTGAATACCGCGAGCGCGCCGGTCACGCCTGCGCCGGCACCCAAACCTGCGGCACCGGTCGCCGCCAGCACTCCGGCTGTGGCCGCGCCCGTTGCGGCGGGCGCGTCGGTTCTGCAGATCGGGGCCTATAAGTCCCAGGCCGATGCGGACCGGGCCTGGTCCACCTACAAGACCAAGCATGCCTCGCTGCTGGCGGGTTATTCGCCGGACGTGAAGCAGGTCGATCTCGGCGAGAAGGGCACTTGGTTCCGCCTCAGGATCGCCGGTTTCCCCAGCAAGGATGTCGCCTCGGCGCTGTGTGATCGCCTGAAGGCGGACGGCGGCAGCTGCTTCCTGGGTAAATAATGCGATCCCGAGCGATTTATGGCTGTGGCGGGCTTACCTTGTCCGCCGAGGAACGGGATTTTTTCCGCGATGCGCGCCCGTGGGGTTTCATTCTCTTCGGCCGCAACGTCCAGACCCCCGATCAGGTGCGCTCGCTGGTGCGGGCCTTGCGGGAAACGGTCGGCGATGCCTCCGCGCCGGTTCTGATCGATCAGGAAGGCGGCCGGGTGGCGCGGCTCAAGCCGCCTTATTGGCATGCGCGTCCGCCCGCGGCCCGGTTCGGCGAGCTTCATACGCAGAATCCGGAAAAGGCGCGGGAAGCGACCTATCTCAATGCCCGGTTGATCGCGCACGATCTGGCGGGACTGGGCATCAATGTCGATTGTCTTCCGGTGCTGGATGTCCCGGTGGCCGGCGCCCATGACGTGATCGGCGACCGGGCTTTTGCGCATGATCCCGCCACCGTGATCGATCTCGGCCGCGCCCAGATCGAAGGCCTGATCGAAGGCGGCGTGTTGCCGGTGATGAAGCACATTCCCGGTCACGGCCGGGCAGGGGCCGACAGCCATCTGGCGCTGCCCCGGGTGGAGGCAGAGGCCGAGGAACTGTCGGCCAGCGATTTCGTCACCTTCCGGAGCCTGGATCTATGCCCGATGGCGATGACCGCCCATGTCGTTTACGATTCGATTGATCCACAGCGACCTGCGACCACCAGCCCGAAAGTCATTCGGGATGTGATCCGGGGTGAGATAGGATTTGACGGATTGTTGCTGTCCGACGACCTGTCGATGCAGGCGCTGGACGGCCCGTTGGATGTCCGCGCGCGGGCGGCCTTGTTTGCCGGCTGCGACGTGGTGCTCCACTGCAACGGCAAAATGGATGAGATGAAACTGGTGGCGTCGGAAACGAAAACCCTGGAAGGCGTATCCCTGAAGCGGGCGGACGCGGCGCTGTCCCACCTGATCCAGCCGGATGTCTTCGACCCCGGCGCCGCCGAGGCGCGCCTGACGCAACTGTTGGCAATGGCATGACCGACACAGCGGAAAATTTCGACGATTTCGAATCGACCGCCATCGCGGCCGACGACGATGCCTTGGTGGTGACGGTGGACGGGTTCGAGGGGCCGCTCGACCTGCTCCTGACGCTTGCCCGCAACCAGAAAGTCGATATCGCCAAGATCTCGGTGCTGAAGCTGGCCGAGCAATATCTGGAATTCATCGAAGCGGCCCGGAAGATCAATCTGGAACTGGCCGCCGATTATCTGGTGATGGCGGCGTGGCTGGCCTATCTCAAATCCCGCCTGGTGCTGCCGCAGGAAAAGACGCCGGAGGGCGAGCCCAGCGCCGACGAAATGGCGACAAGGCTGCGCTGGCGGTTGCAGCGGCTGGATGCGATGCGGGCGGCCGCGACCCGGCTGATGAACCGCGAAAGGCTGGACCGGGATGTGTTCGGCCGGGGCGATCCGGAGCCGGTCAATGTGGTCAAGCTCAGGACCTACAAGGACACGCTCTATGACCTTCTGACCGCCTATGCCACCGACCGGGCCCGCCGGCTGGGCGGCAAGGCTTACAAGCCGGTGGTGTCGCCGGTCCTGCAGATCGAGGAAGCCCGCGAGCGCCTGGAGCGGATGCTGGGCCGGATCGGCGATTGGAGTGGGCTGAGTCGCCTCCTGCCGCCCGACTGGCAGGGCGGGCAGCGGCGGCGGTCTGCCCTGGCATCGACCCTCCTGGCCTGCCTGGAGCTGGCCCGGGACGGCAAAGTCGAACTGAACCAGGGGGCGCCGTTCGAAGAGATTTATGTGCGTGACAGGTCAGGGCCTCACGCACCACTGGCACCGGAAACGGGGGCGTGACATGAACCGTGTGGCAACATTGATAGCGACAATCGAAACCGAGATGGACGTTCAGACCGAATCCCCCGCCGTGAACCCGGAACATCTGAGGATGGTCGAGGCGTTGCTGTTTGCCGCCGGGGAGCCGCTCGACCAGAAGGCGTTGTCTACATCCCTGCCGGAAGGCGCCGACGTTCCGGCGCTGATTTCGTCGCTTCAAGCGGTTTATGAGAAGCGCGGTGTAAATCTTTGCTGTATCGCTGGAAAATATCAGTTCCGGACGGCGGCGGATCTGGCCTTCCTACTGCGCAAAGAGCAGCCGGAGCAGAAGCGTCTTTCCAAGGCCGCGATCGAGACCCTGGCCATCATCGCCTATCACCAGCCCGTCACCCGGGCCGAGATCGAGGATATTCGCGGCGTGGTGATGTCCAAGGGGACCATCGACACCTTGATGGAAGTGGGCTGGGTGAAGATCCGGGGCCGCAAGCGGACTCCCGGCCGGCCGGTCACCTACGGCACCAGCGAAGCCTTCCTGGTCCAGTTCGGCCTGGAAAGCGTGGGCCATTTGCCGGGCCTGGACGAGCTCAAGGCGGCCGGCTTCCTGGAAGCCATTCCACCGTCCGGCTTCGACGTACCCAATCCCTCGGACGGCCTGGGGCCCGACGAAGACCCTTACGAGGGCGAGGAAGCCCAGGATCTGGCCACCGGCAGCGTCAATTTGGACGAAGCCTAGGGGGGCGGAGCCTTACGGCGCTTCCGCCATCGATTTCATTTTCGCCAGGGCCGCCGTGAAGCGGTCGGTGCGCTGCTTGCGGCCGGCCGCCTTGGCTTCTTCGGTGCCCAGCGGCTCCTGATCGTAGAGGATCGTATAGACGATCCGGCTGTGCCCGGCGCCGTCCGGCTCGACCGCCAGGGTGCCGTGATAGAGATTCGCGGGATTGAGCGGCTGGATGTAGGTGTAGGAGAAGGGCGTTTTGGCCACCATCATCTCCACCACCCGGCCATTGTCGAGATCGCGCATGGTGCCGACCGCTCCGTCGCCCTTGGTGATCTTGCAGGCCAGTCCCAGCCAATCCTTGATGGCGCAATAATCGCCGATGCGCGACCAGGCTTTTTCCGGCGTCGCATTCGCGGTCGTGGTCAGGACCAGGGTGGCATAGTCGGCGGCGAATGCCGGCGAGGCGATGAGCGCCAATAGGGCGGCGCAGCCCGCGATCCGTTTCATGCTTCTTCCTCCAGCTCGACGATCACAGCTTCGCCATTTTCCAGGGCGATGGCCAGATCCCCCTTGCGCAGGGCCTTGGCGTCATTGCCGAAGACATCCGCGCGCCAGCCGCGCAGCGCGGCGACATCCTCGTCCTCAAAGGCAGCCAGCTTTTCGATGTCCTCGGCATTGGCGATCAGGCGCGGGGCGACATTGGCGGCTTCGGCGCGAAGCCTGAGTAAGGTCTTGAGCAGATCGATGGCGGCGGGCGAGGGCTCGCGCTTGCGGCGCGCGGGCATGCCCATGATCCCATCCGGCGGCGGGGCAGTGTGTCCGGCTTCCACCGCTTCCATCAGGCCCTTGCCCAGCCGGGAGTTGGCAAACCCCTTGGGCACGGCCCGGATGCGTTCCAGCGCTTCATCGCTTTCCGGCGGATGGGCCGCGATCTCGGTCAAGGCTTCGTCCTTGAGGACGCGTCCGCGCGGGACATCCCGGGACTGGGCCTCGCGCTCCCGCCAGGCCGCCAGCGAGGCCAGCATGGCCAGGAAGCGCTTGTTGCTGGTACGCGGCTTCAGTCGCTTCCAGGCCAGTTCGGGATCGAGGCGATAGAGTTTGGGATCCTTCAGGGCGGAGATTTCTTCTTCCACCCAGCTGCTGCGGCCGGTGCGGCTCAGCTGCGCCGACAGTTTTTCGTAGATCACCCTCAGATGGGTGACATCGGCCAGGGCATATTCCAGCTGGCGCTTGCTCAGCGGGCGATGGCTCCAATCGGTGAAGCGGGCGGATTTGTCGATCTCCACATGCGCCAGCTTGCGCGCGAGGGTTTCATACGAGGCCGCATCTCCGAAACCGCACACCATCGCCGCCACCTGGGTATCGAACAACGGGTCGGGCAAAACGCCGCCCTGGAGGTAAAAGATTTCGATGTCCTGGCGCGCGGCATGCAGCACCTTGGCGATATCCGGCCGCTTTAGGAGTTCGTAGAAAGGCGTCAGGTCCATCCCAGGGGCGAGAGGATCGATGATCGCTTCCAGCCCACCGGGGGCCGCCACCTGGATCAGGCAAAGTTTCGGGTAATAGGTCTGGTCGCGGAGGAATTCGGTATCCAGCGCCAGATAGGGGGCCGAGGACAGCTCGCCGACAAAAGCCGCCAGCGCCTCGTTTGTTTCGACAATCCGCATCCGGCCGTGATAGCGGATTCGGCCCCAACTATCCTGGAAAAAGGGGCGCGCCGGCCGGGAAAAGTACGGTCTGGCGCTATTGTGCCCTGAGGCCCACAGTCTTGCCCTCGAAACCCGCCGCATCGAAATAGCGGACCGGGCCCACGGACTGGAGGTTGAGGATGGTCCGGATCCCGCCCGGACCGGGTTCCGATTTGAGAACCTGGCTCTGGACCGCGACCTCCGCCCCGCCCGTCAAGGCTTCGGAGATCACCCGGCCCTTCAAGGTGCCCTTGGACGGCAGGGCAAATCCCATCGCATGGGCCAGGGTGGGGGCGATGTCCGCATTCGAAACCGGGGCCGGGTCGGCATACCCCCGTTTGAAGCTGGGTCCGATGGCGGCCATGAAGTTGCGGGTTTCGGCCCGGCTGAAGCTGCCATGATTGCCTTGCCCGGTGGCGAGCGGCGTGTCCGAGATCGCGATCGTGCATTGCAGCTCGTTTTCGCAGCCGGTCGAGAAAGAGCGGAAATTGACGAAGATGGCCGGCTGCGGCGTTTGCGCGGAGCCCATCAACCCGACATCGCTCATCGACAGAGCGCCGGGAATTTTGCCCAGCTTGTCATGCACGAAAACGCCGCTGACATAGTCCTGCGCCAGCAGGAATTTGACGATATCGCCCGCCATCTCCTTGGCCGGGCCAAGATCCTTTGCGTTCATCGCCGGCAGATAGATCATGTCCGTGCCGCCATTGGCCGCCACCACCACTTCGGGATGAAGCGGATCGTTGCCCAGCATGCCCGAACCGCCGGGAAGCTTTCCGCCATTGCCGACATCCACCGGCGCGCCGGTATCGCCGGGCAGCCGCAGCGGCAGGCCCAGGGTGGCAGCCAGATCCATCGCCAGGAACCCGGATTGCAGATCGGTCAGGGGCGCGGCGGGATCCATGTGCGCGGAGGGGCTGGTGGCGGTCACATGGCTCACCGTGGCGAAGCCATGATCGGCGGTCACGAAGACATCGGTGGTCTGATCCAGCCCCGTCTGCTTCAGATAATCCAACAACTGGCCCAGCATGACATCGGCATTGCGCGTGCCGGCCAACCCGCTCGGTCCATTGATGCCGGGGATCATCTCGCCGATGCTGTCCCGGCCATTATGCTTGCTGATGTCCGGATCGCGCGACCAGAACAGCAGCGCGAACGGTTTTCCGGTTTCGCGGAAATGCGGCAGCACGATGCGGATAGTGGCCTTCATCAGCCAGACTTCTTGCTCGATCGCCGGAACGGCGGGCTTGGGCGCGACCGGGCCGACAAAGGCCTGGCGCATATTGGCGCTGAACCAGGTGGGCAGGCCCAACCCGCCTTCGCCGCCGGTGGAATCGTCCACGATCAATGTTTCATTGCCGTCGGCGGCGGCCGTGGAATCCTGGATGCGGGCAGGGCCTTCCTTGCCGATGATGGCGGTCTGCCAGCCCTTGGCGCGGGCGGCGGCAATCAAAGTCGTTTCGTTCAGATAGTTACCGCCGAATTTCTGGTTCATCTCGTCCAGGACGGTGTCGTTTTCCAGGAAGCCCAAAGGCGAGTTCTTCAGGCTGATCATGGGCCGGCCCACATAGAGCGTGTTGCCGAAATTGCCGGTGTCGCCGATGTAATGGCCGGTGGCGATCGCCGAAGCATTCACCGTGGTCACGGTGGGATAGAGCGAATGGCTGTTGGTGAAGTCCACACCTTCCGATTTCAACCGCGCCAGATTGGGCATGGTGGCGGGGTCGACGCTGCCATAGCGCAGGCCATCGGCCACGAAGATGATCACATTGTGCGGGCGAGGGGCCCGATCTTGGGCAGGTTGGGCCTGGGCGGACGGCAGGCCAAGGCCTAGCAGCAGGGCGGCGGCAAAGACGGCTTTCATGAGCGATTCCCTTGGACCGGGGCAGCCTAGCTGGGCGATATGACAGGAAAAACCGAGGGGTTGCGGGCCTTCCCGGCTCTCTTGACCCGCCCTTCATAAACCGCCAGAAACCGCCCTTTCCCAAGGGTTTGCCATGCACGCCTATCGCACTCATACCTGCGGCCAGCTCCGCAAATCCGATGTCGGCCAGACGGTTCGCCTGTCGGGCTGGGTCCATCGCCGCCGCGACCATGGCGGGCTGATTTTCATCGACCTGCGCGACCATTACGGCATCACCCAATGCGTGATCGAGCCCGACGGCAAGGCATTCCCCACCGTCGACACCGCCCGTTCCGAATGGGTACTCACCTTGACCGGCCAGGTGGTGGCGCGCACCGACGACACCGTGAACAAGGATCTTGCCACCGGCGACGTGGAGATGCGCATCGAGGCGGCGACGGTCCAGAGCCAGGCGCAGGAACTGCCCCTGCCGGTGTTCGGCGACATGGACTATCCGGAAGAGACGCGGCTCACCTACCGCTTCCTCGACCTGCGGCGCGAGCGGCTGCACAAGAACATCATGCTGCGCTCCAACATCATCCGCTCGTTGCGCAATTGCATGTATGCGCAAGGCTTCAACGAGTTCCAGACCCCGATCCTCACCGCCTCCTCGCCGGAAGGGGCGCGCGACTTTCTGGTGCCGTCGCGCCGCTATCCGGGCGAATTCTATGCGCTGCCCCAGGCGCCTCAGCAGTTCAAGCAGCTGATCCAGGTGGCGGGCTTCGACCGCTATTTCCAGATCGCGCCCTGTTTCCGCGACGAAGACGGCCGCGCCGACCGCAGCCCGGGCGAATTCTATCAGCTCGATGTGGAAATGAGCTTCGTCACCCAGGACGACGTCTTCGCCGCCATCGAGCCGGTGCTGCAAGGCGTGTTCGAGGAATTCGCCGACGGCCGCGCGGTGGACAAGGCGCCGTATCCGCGCATTGCCTATGCCGACGCGATGCTGCAATTCGGCTCGGACAAGCCGGATTTGCGCAACCCCATCCGCATCGCCGATCTCAGCGCCGTGTTCGCGCGCGCTGACGTGGAATTCAAGGCGTTCAAGAACAAGACCGTGCGGGGCATTCCCGCCCCCGGCGCCGCGACCCAGCCCCGCAGCTTCTTCGACAAGCTCAATGAATGGGCCCGAAGCGAAGGCGCTCCCGGCCTGGGCTATGTGGTGTTGGAGGAAGAGAGCGGGGTTCTCACGGGTAAAGGCCCGATCGCCAAATTCATTCCGCCTGCGGCGCTGGCCGAGATGGCCAAGCTGGCCAATGTGAAAGCAGGCGATGCCCTGTTCTTTGCCGCGGACAAGCAGGATCGCGCCGCGACCCTGGCGGGCTTGGCGCGCACTCGGATCGGCCGGGAATTGAACCTGATCGAGCAGGGGCGTTTCCGCTTCTGCTGGGTGGTCGATTATCCCATGTATGAATGGAACGAGGACGAGAAGCGGATCGACTTCTCCCACAATCCTTTCTCCATGCCGCAATATGACCGCGAGAAATTCCTCGCTTTCAGTTCCGGCGACAAGGACGAGATATTGGGCCTCAAGGTTTTCCAGTACGACATCGTCTGCAACGGCTATGAGATGCTGTCGGGCGCCATCCGCAACCGCGATCCGGACGTGATGCTGAAGGCATTCGAGATCGCCGGCTATGCCCGCGCCGAAACCGAAGAGCGTTTCGGCGGCATGCTGAACGCATTCCGCTATGGCGCCCCGCCGCATGGCGGCTTGGCCGTGGGCCTGGAGCGGGTGGTGATGCTCCTGGCAGGCGAAGAGAATATCCGCGAAGTCACCATGTTCCCGCTCACCCAGCAGGGCCAGGATCTTCTGATGCGCGCGCCCAGCCCGGCAAACGCCAAGCAGCTCAAGGAGCTGCATTTGAAAGTCGTCTACCCCGAAAAGACGTAATCGGGTACGATGCGCGCACAAAAAAGGCGGCCGAGGGGCCGCCTTTTTGATTCCTGTCTCTGCGCTGCCGTCAGTTCAGCTTGGTGCTGAGATCCTTGATGCTGTCGGCAATCAGGTTGCCGGCGCGCTTTTCGTCCATGCGGGCCAGGATTAGCTTCTGGGCCGCGGAGGCGGCCGCATCGGCGGCCAGGGCGCGGATTTCGTTCATCGCCGCGGTTTCGGCCTGGGCGATGCGGTCCTGCGCGGCCTGGGCGCGGCGCTGGATCTGGATCTTCAGATCGTCGCGCGAGGCCGCCGCGAAGCGCACCACTTCGGCCCGTGCTTCGCTGACGATGCTTTCGGCTTCGCGCTCGGCACCGGCAGCCTTGGCCTTGTAGTCGGCGAGCAGGGCAGCGGCTTCCTCGCGCAGGCGGCGGGCTTCGTTCAGTTCGGCGGAGATGGTGGCGGCTCGCTGATCCAGCATCTTGCCCACCAGACCCGGCACGCCCTTCCAGACCAGGATGGCGATCACCAGGACGAAGCCCAGGGCTTCCCAGAATTCCGCCTCGTGGAGCATTTCCATGGTCAGGATTCCTTCACGGCCTGGGCCGCTTCCGCGGGCGAAACCGCTTCGCCGGTCAGCCGGGCGACGATGGCAATGGCGGCTTCTTCGGCTGCCTTCACCACATGGCCCTTGGCTTCGACCCGCGTGGCGGCGATGCGCGCATCCGCCGCCGCCATCGCCTTGGCGGCTTCGGCTTCGGCGGCCGCTTTCGCCTTGGCGATCTCGGCATTGAGGGTCTGGCGGTTTTCCTCGGCCAGGCCTTGCGCCCGGGCGCGAGCCCCGGCGAGGGCGACCTGATAGGCCGCAGAGGCCGCTTCCGCTTCGCCGCGGGCTTTCTCGGCCGCCGCGATGTCGGAATTGATCGCGCCCCGGCGGCTGGTGATCACGCCATTGATGCGCGGACCCGCCACTCGCCACAGCACCACGAACAGAAAGGCGAAGGTGATCACCAGCCAGAAGATCTGGCTGGGGAATGTCTCCGTCTTGAAGGGCGGGAATCCGCCCTCCTGTTTCGGTGCTTCGGTGCTGGTCTGCAGGGGCTCGGCCATCGTTCGCCTAAGGAAGATTGCTTACGTGAAGAGAATGATCAGCGCGATGACCAGGCCGAACAGACCGGTCGCTTCGCACAGCGCGAAGCCCAGCAGCAGGTTGGTGGTCTGGGTGGCGGCCGCACCCGGGTTGCGCAGGGCGCCCGAGAGGTAAGAGCCGAACACGTTGCCGATGCCGATACCGGCGCCGACCAGCGCGATGCAGGCGATGCCGGCGCCGATCATCTTTGCAGCTGCAAGTTCCATTTTCGTAAGTCCCTTCGTTGGTTCAGTGGTGATCGTGGAGGTGAAGCGCTTCGTTGAGATAGATGCAGGTCAAAATCGCGAAGACATAGGCCTGCAGGAACGCGACCAGAAGCTCGAGCAGCATGATCGCGACGATCAGGAGCATCGGCGCGATGGCCAGGCCCGTGAAGATGCCGCCCGCCGAGCCCAGCGCCACGACGAAACCGGCGAACACGGCCAGCATGGTGTGGCCGGCCAGCATGTTGGCGAAAAGACGGACGGAAAGGCTGATCGGGCGGGTGAGGAACGAGATCACTTCGATGGGGATCAGAAGGATCAGGAGGTACCAGGGCGCGTGGGGCACGAACAATTTCAAAAAGCCGATGCCGTGCTTCATGAAGCCGACCACGATCACCAGCAGGATCACCAGGCAGGCCAGCGCGAAGGTGACGGCGATCTGGCTGGTGACGGTGAAGCTCCCCGGGACCATGCCCAGGAAATTGCTGAACAGCACGAAGATGAACAGCGAGAAGACGAAGGGGAAGTATTTGAGCCCATCCTCGCCGGTCGCCGAATGGATCATGTTGGCGACGAATTCGTAGGAGGCTTCGGCCATGGATTGGCCGCGTGTCGGCACCAGGCGGCCGGGCTTGACGGTGAGGGTGAGGAACAGCGAGGCGACGATCACCACCAGCACCATCAAAAGCGACTGGTTGGTGAAGTAGATCGGATGGCCCGCGATCTGGAACAGCGGATGGTCCATGCCGGCGAGCGGCTTGACCTCGAACTGCTCCATCGGGGTAAGCGTCATGGCCACGGCTTACTTCTCCAGATCCTTCGACGCCATTCTGGCGTTTATCTCATTCGCCGCGCGCATCACGTTGCGGATACCCGCCCCAGCGCCCAGCACAAAAAACACAATCAGGAAGACCGGTCGGGTGTGAAATCCAAAATGGCCGCAAAGCCAGTCCAGCCCCCATCCCAGTCCGCCCCCCACAATCAGCGACGCGACCAGTTCGGTCGCGAAACGTCCTGCGATCCCCAGCTGGGACGGCGGTGGGCCCTTGGACCCGCTCGCGTTCCGGCGCTGAACATCGTCCAGCTTCTGGCCCAGCTCACGCAGCCTGTCGGGTTCCCGAGACGTCATGATCGTCTCCCAAGTGCCGAAAAACAGAGCGTAAACGAGCCTTTCGCAACTGGCGAAGGCGCGCGGACCATAGGGACGCCTCTATAGGGTGTCAAGAAAGACAGAATTGCTACAAGCCGCTGATTTATAAGAGGTTTTATGAGGCGCGGCGAAATGGCAATGGGATTTTATCCGCGATTGCGCCGAATCTGCATTTGCGGGCCGCGCCACCGGCCCGGAAAGCGTTTCGGGCCTGTCGCCCTCCACACTTTTCCGGACCAATACGTCGGATCATTCCGCCGCGACCTTTTCCGCCTCCGCCAAGGTCACCGAAACCAACTGGCTGACGCCCCGCTCCGCCATGGTGACGCCGAACAGCCGGTCCATCCGGCTCATGGTCAGGGCATGGTGGGTGATGACCAGGAAGCGGGTTCCCGACATTTCGGTCATCTGGCCCAGCATCTTGCAGAAGCGTTCGACATTGGCGTCGTCGAGCGGCGCGTCGACTTCGTCCAGCACGCAGACCGGGGCCGGGTTGACCAGGAACACGGCGAAGATCAGTGCCATCGCGGTCAGGGCCTGTTCGCCGCCCGACAGAAGCGCCAGCGATTGAAGCCGCTTGCCGGGCGGGCGGGCGAAGATTTCCAGGCCCGCTTCCAAGGGATCCTCGGACTCGGTGAAAGTGAGCTTGGCTTCGCCGCCTTCGAACAGCTTGGTGAACAATTCCTGGAAATTGCTGTTCACTTTCTCGAAGGATTCCAGCAGCCGCTCGCGGCCTTCCTTGTTCAGGCTCTGGATGCCGCGCCTCAGGCGGTCGATGGCGCCGACCAGATCGTCGCGATCGGCGACCAAAGTGGTGAGCCGGGCTTCCTGTTCGTTGGCTTCCTCTTCGGCCCGCAGATTGACGCCGCCCAGTTGCTCGCGCTCCTGCTTGAGCTTCTCGACCTTCTTTTCGGCCTGTTCCAGGGGCGGCAATTCCTCGCCGTCCTTGATTTCGGCCCGCTCCGACAATTCTTCGGGGGCGCATTCCAATTCGTCGCGGATGCGGGTGCGCAGTTCCTCGATCCGGGCCGCGGCGCTTTCGGACAAAGCCTGGGCGCGGGCGCGCTCTTCGCGCGCCTGGGACAGGGCCTGGTCCGCCGCCTTGGCCAGCTTGTCGGCCTCGGCCAGCACGGCTTCGGCCGTGACGCGGGCATCCGACGCCTGAAGCCTGGCGGCTTCGGCATTGGTGATGGCATCCAGGAGCGCGCTGCGCTTGTCCGCCATTTCTTCCGGCACGCGTTCGGCGGCGGCGAGTTCGGTTTGCAGTTCTTCATGGCGACGGCTGAGTTCGCTGATCTGGCTGGCGGCGGCGACGCGGCGCGCTTCCCAGCGCGAGGCGTCTTCGCCGATGGCCGCCAGGCGCAAGCGGCGGCTTTCGCCTTCGCGCTTCAGCGTTTCCAGCACGGCACGGGCTTCGCCGCTGGCGGCACGGGCATCGGCCGCGGCCGTGCGCGCTTCGGCCACCTGCTCGGTGAGCGCCGTGCCGTCGCCCAGGGCTTCCAACGCTTCCAGCGCGGTACGCTTCGCGTCTTCCGCGGCTTCCACCGACTGTTCCAGGCGCCGGATTTCCGCTTCCAGATTGGCCAGGGCGCTGGCGCGCTCGGCGGCGGCCCGGGCGGCGCGGGTGCTTTCGTCCTGCGCGGCGATCAGGCTTTGCTCGGTGCGCCGTTCGGCGTCCTCGGCGGCCCGCACCGTATCGCGTGCCGCATTCGCCGCATCCTTGGTGGCGGACCAGGCTTCGAAAAGCTTGGCGCGGACATCCTTGGCTTGCGCGGTTTCCTGTTCCAGATCGCTCAGGCGATTGCGCTGCGCAAGGCGCACGGCGGCGGGCGAGGGTGCATCAGCCGAGGCGGCATAGCCGTCCCAACGCCACATATCGCCCCGTGCCGTCACCAGGCTCTGACCGGGTTTCAGATTCTTTTGCAGGGCAGCGCCCTGGTCCGGGAAAATTAGTCCGGTCATGGACAGGCGGCGCGACAGGGCAGCCGGTCCGCGCACGAAATCGCTGAGCGGTCGCGAGCCTTGCGGCAGGGGATGTACCGTCTCGAACTTGCCCAGATCCCGCCAGTGATGCGGACTGGATTCATCCAGAGGCGCGTGAAGATCTTCGCCCAAGGCGGCCGCCAGAGCCGCTTCGTAGCCGGGCTGCACCGTCACCGCATCGACCAGAGGCGGGAACAAGCCTTCGCCTTCGGGATGCAGAAGATCGCTCAGTGCCTTCACCTCGGCGGAGAGGCGATGGACTTCGCGCTCGGCGGTTTCCAGCGGTTCGCGCGCCATCGCTTCGGCGGCTTCGGCTTCGCTGCGGCGTTGCCGCGCGGCGGCGGCCTCGGCCCGCGCTTCTTCGGAGGCGGCGCGCACGGTTTCGGTATGGCTGTCGGCCGCGGCCACGTCCGGCACGCCATGGGCATTTTCCATGGCGCGGTCCAGACGCTCGCGCGCGTTGTTCAATTGCGTGGCACTGGTTTCCGACAGGCCCGCGGCCAGATCGCGGCTGCGGGTCTGACTGGCCTTGTTGGCGTTCCAGTCCGAAAGCTCGGAGGTGAGTTTTTCGAGAAGCTTTTCCGCCTCGGTGAGTTTCTCCTTCAGTTCGATGGAACGGTCTTCCGCCGTGGCGATATTGGAGGTCGCATTGGCGGCTGCCTGTTCCAACCCGCCGCGTTCGTCGGCGAGCGCGCCGAGCGCCTTGGCCGCATCCTGGTCGAGTTCTTTTTCGCGGGCGATGTCGGATTCGCCCTGCGCCAGCAATTGACGGAAACGCTGCGCCGCCTCGCGGGCCCGGGCTTCTTCGGCATCGAGTTGTTCGCGGGCCACGACCAGCCGGTGATGAGCCGCCGATTTTTCCGCTTCGTCCTGGCGGAGCGGCGGCAGTTCCGCGGCGGCATTGCTTTGCTCGGTGGAGGCTTTGGCGGCCGCGTCCGTGGCGGTGCCGACGATCGCGGCAGCCTGGGCGAGTTCTTCTGCGGCCTGGGCGGCGCGGGCCGAAGCCTGGGCCCAGCGCAGGAAATGCGCTAAGGCTTCGGCCTTGCGGATATGGCCGGAGAGGTTGCGATAGCGCGACGCCTGCCGCGCCTGGCGCTTCAGGCTGGCAAGCTGGGTTTCCACTTCGCGGATGACGTCTTCCAGCCGCGACAGGTTGGTTTCGGCCGCCTTCAGGCGCAACTCGGCTTCGTGCCGGCGCTGATGCAGGCCGCCAATGCCGGCGGCTTCTTCCAGGATGGCACGACGCGCCAAAGGCTTCTGGCTGATCAGAAGGCCGATCTGGCCCTGGCGGACGAAAGCGGTCGAGCCGGCGCCGGAGGAGGCATCGGCGAAGAAGATCTGCACGTCGCGCTGGCGCACGTCGCGGCCATTGATGCGATAGACGCTGCCCGCTTCGCGCTCGATGCGGCGCGACACTTCGATCGTGTCGAAACCGGCATAGGCGCCGGCGGCCTTGTGTTCGCTATTGTCGATGAAGAGCGTGACTTCCGCGACATTGCGGGCCGGACGGCCCGCGGAGCCGGAAAAGATCACATCGTCCATTTCACTGCCGCGCACGGAGGAGGGGCGGGTTTCGCCCATCACCCAGCGCATGGCGTCGAACAAATTGGACTTGCCGCAGCCATTGGGCCCGATCACGGCGGTGAGGCCGGGCTCGATGAAAAGCTCCGTCGGTTCGACGAAGGATTTGAAACCGGAAAGTCTAAGCCGGGTGAACTTCAAGAAAAATGCGCCGCCTTACGCTTGTTGAAATGCGCCGGCCGCCAATTATTTTTTCTTGGCAAGCGCGGCGTCGAGAATTTTCGCCAGATCCTTGTAGGGAACGGCACCGGAAGATTGCGGAATCCCGTCGACAACGAAAGTGGGCGTGCCGGTGAGGCTGTAACGCTGCTCAGCTTCCGCGGACACTTTGTTGATACGTTCATCCTCTGCCTTGTTGGCAATGCACTGTTCCGCCTGTTCGGCCGTCATGCCGAAAACCCGTGCCTGTTTGATCATCTCCCCATGAGGATCCGTGATGCCGGGATACTCCGCAGCATCCCATTTGGGTTGATTCCGCCACAGAAGGTCAATGAACGCGAAATACTTATCCTCAGGCAAACAGCGCGCCATCTTTTCCACATCGCCGTCCATCGGGCGCAGCGGGAAAGTGCGGAAGACGAAGAAGATCTTGCCGGTGTCGATATATTCCCGCTTCAGCTGGGGGAACTCGTTGGCGGCGAAATACGCGCAGATATTGCAGGTGGGCGCGCCATATTCGATCAGGGTCACGGGCGCCTTGGGATCGCCCATGGTCCGGTCGGTGGGAACCAGCGTGAAGCCGGCGGTCTTGCTGTCGCCGCCACCGGCAGCGGAGCTGGAACCGCCCAGCATGTAATAGCCCACTCCAAAAGCCGCCAGGACGACGACCAGCACTACTCCGATAAGGGCTTTGCGCGACAAGGGCGATTCTCCGCTGCGTTTGGAACTCTGTTTTGGCAGAGGCGGAGCCTTTGCTCAACGCTCCTGGCGGGGTGCGCGCCAGCGGGCCAGGCTTTGCAAGGCGTTTTTCAGCGCTTCCGGGCCCCGATAGTTATGCACAGGATCGCCTGGCGCCGCGGACGGGGCGGGCTTGGGGATGCGGGGCGGGGCCGGGATCGGGCTGAGGCTTCCCTGGACGAATTTGATCCGCGTCACGGCCGGCCGGCCCAGATAGGCATTGATGCGTCCCGCCAGTGCGCGGGCGTCATGGCCCAGGAACAGAGCGGCACCCGGCTCGGCCAGCAGGGTCAATACGCCACCGGATTCGTTGAATTTCAGGGGACGGGCGATGCGGGCGATTTCGGGCCCGGCGATTTGCGGCCAGCGCAGCACCAGGCTGGGATCGGTGAATCCCGCACGCAGAAAGGCCGCGCTGCCCACGGGGCCGGCATCGTTTGCCACCGGCGCGGCACGGCCGCGTCGGGTCGGCGGTTCGCCAGGCACCTTGCTCGATTGTTTTTGCGACGGCGTTCGGGCCATGGTCGGAATTATGCCTCGCGCGTCCCGACCGAAAAAGCCCGAAACGGATTTGGCCACACGCCTGCTGGATTGGTACGACCGCCATCGCCGGGTGTTGCCTTGGCGGGCGCCGGCGGGAAAGCGTGCCGATCCCTATCGCGTCTGGCTGTCGGAAATCATGCTGCAGCAGACCACCGTGCAAGCCGTGGCAGGCTATTACCGCAAGTTCCTGGAACGCTGGCCCAATGTGAAGGCCCTGGCCGCGGCGCCGGAAGAAGACGTGCTGGCCGCATGGGCGGGGCTTGGCTATTACGCCCGCGCCCGCAACCTGCACGCTGCCGCCAGGATCGTGGCCAAGGATATGGGCGGGAAATTTCCCGGCACCGCCGAAGGGCTGCGCGCGCTGCCCGGCATCGGCGGCTATACGGCAGGCGCCATCGCGGCGATTGCGTATGACGAGCGCCAGGCGGCAATGGACGCCAATGCCGAGCGGGTGATCGCGCGCCTTTACGCTGTCGAAACGCCTTTGCCGAAAGCCAAAACGGAATTGCATGGCCTGGGCATGGCGCTGGTGCCGGCGCGGGCGGGCGATTTCGTCCAAGCGCTGATGGATCTGGGCTCGGCGATCTGCACGCCGAAACGGCCGTACTGCGGAAATTGTCCGTGGACGGAGGAATGCGCGGCCCGCCGCCGGGGCATCCAGGAAAACCTTCCGGTCAAGGCGCCCAAGTCGGCAAGGCCGCTGAAACGGGGTGCCGCTTTCGTCGCCCAAGACCGGAACGGCGCGGTGCTGCTGGTCAAGCGGCCGGACAAGGGTTTGCTGGCGTCGATGCTGGAACCGCCGCTTGGGGAGTGGACTGCTGATTTTCCGTCAAAACAGGCCGCTTTGAAGCAGGCACCTTTTCCCGCCGATTGGAAACGGCGGGCAGGCCTGGTGCGGCACGGCTTCACCCATTTCGAACTGGAGATCGAAGTCTATTTCGCCGATCTCGCCAGCCGGCCGAAAACCAACGGGCAATGGGTCGCGTCCGCGAAGTTGCGCGAAGTGGCGCTGCCCACTGTGATGCGCAAGATCGTGGAACACGGACTGGATGAAGGCGGTCCGCTGTTTCAGACCAGTTCGGCCCGCAAGCGCTGACGCAGCACATCGATCGGCACCAGGGCGCCCGCCGGCGTTTCGAACTGCCAGAAGGTCCAGCCGTTGCAGGCGTCCAGGCCCTGCACATGCGCCCCCATCCGGTGGATCGAGCCGGTGGCGTCGGCGCAGACCAGGGTACCGTCGGCGCGCACCTTGGCTTTCTGGTTCTTGCGAGTGCCATGCAGGACGGTGCCGGGCGGCAGCAATCCCCGTTCGACCACCCAGCCGAAGGGAATGCGTGGCTCGGCGCGCTTGGATTTGGTCACTTCCAGGGCGTCTTCGCCGGCGGGAATGACTTCGGCGATGCGGGCGCGCGCGACATCCGCATAGACCTTTTCCCGCTCGATCCCGATGAAGCGGCGATCCAGCCGCTTGGCCACCGCACCGGTGGTGCCCGAACCGAAGAAGGGATCCAGGATCACATCGCCGGGCTTGGTGGAAGCGACGATGACGCGATGGAGCAGGGATTCCGGCTTCTGGGTGGAATGGGCTTTCTGGCCGTCGGCGCCCTTGATGCGCTCATGCCCCGAACAGATCGGCAAGGTCCAGTCCGAGCGCATTTGCAGCTCGTCGTTCAGCGCCTTCATCGCTTCGTAATTGAACGTGTATTGCTGGCGCGGATTCTTGGTCGCCCAGATCAGGGTCTCGTGCGCATTGGTGAAACGCTTGCCCCGGAAATTCGGCATGGGGTTGGATTTGCGCCAGATCACGTCGTTGAGGATCCAGAAGCCCAGATCCTGCAAGGTCGCGCCCACGCGGAAAATGTTGTGATAGGATCCGATCACCCAGATCGAGCCGGTATCCTTCAGGACGCGCCGGGCCGCCGTCAGCCAATCATGGGTGAAGCGGTCATACTCGGCGAAGCTGCCGAACTGATCCCAGTGATCGTCCACGGCATCGACCTTGGACTGGTCGGGCCGGTGCAGGTCACCCCTGAGCTGCATGTTGTAAGGCGGGTCGGCGAAGATGAGATCGGCGCAACCTTCCGGCAGCGCATTCATGCGCGCCACGCAATCGCCTTCGATGACCTGATCCAGTTTCAGCATGACCCCGCCCAAAAATATCAACAGCGGGATTCACAGTGATTCGGCGCGAATCGCCCGTCAAGAGTCAAAATGGAATCAAGGAATTAGGTAAGGACTCGGTATTGAGTCCCCCGATTCATCCCCACACAAGATGTTGAGGACTGTGAGTCATTCTGCCGCTGTCAGGGCAGTGCCCTCGAGCACGTCTTCGGGAGAAATACTCTGTCCCGCGAGGATCGCCCGGATGGGTCCGAAGCTGCGGCGGTGATGCTGGGTCACGCCATGCGCCTTGAGGCCCGCATAATGTTCGGGCGTGCCATAGCCTTTGTTGCTGCGCCAATTATAGCCGGGATGATCGTCATGGAGCGCCACCATCATGCGGTCGCGCGTCACCTTGGCGATGATCGATGCCGCCGCGATGGAAACCGAGCGGGCGTCGCCGCCGATCAATGTATCGCAGCGGCAGGGAAGGGGCGGGGGATCGTTGCCGTCCACCAGCGCGAATTCAGCCGTTACAGACAACGCGCGCACGGCGCGGGCCATCGCCATATGCGTGGCCTGGCGGATATTGATCAGGTCGATTTCGTCCACCGATGCTTCGCCCACGCCGACCGCGACGGCGGCTTCCATGATCAGGGGATAGAGCGCTTCGCGGTCCTCTTCGCTCAGCTGCTTGGAATCGT
Organism: Alphaproteobacteria bacterium; assembly: GCA_017307355.1. Taxonomy (GTDB): domain Bacteria; phylum Pseudomonadota; class Alphaproteobacteria; order Micropepsales; family Micropepsaceae; genus Rhizomicrobium. The sequence goes on along the minus strand of JAFKFG010000013.1, from coordinate 88,378 downwards.
TGAGGCCTTTGGGGATGCGCTTGCGGTCCAGGATCACCGCCGCCGCCACCACCGGCCCGGCCAAGGGCCCGCGTCCCGCTTCATCCACGCCGCAGATCGGACCCGCCATGGTCTTCAGCAGCCGCGACTCGTAGATGTAATGGGGCATGCCCCATCTTTAGAGCAGGGACAGCTGATCGCCAATCCGGGGCGGGCGCCGGAACGTGTTGATGGCCAGGGATTTCGGTTCCTGGTTGAGCCCCAGCTTCTTCGTTGCCATCTGAAAACGCCGCAGCATCATCTGGGCATAGGGGCCGGTGCCCTTCATGCGCGTGTTCCATTGGCTGTCGTAGTCCTTGCCGCCCCGCATCTGGCGGATCAGCGCCATCACATGCTTGGCGCGGCCGGGAACCTGCTGATCCAGCCATTCGCGGAACAGATCTTTGATTTCCAGCGGCAGGCGCAACAGCACATATCCGGCCGAACGCGCGCCCGCTTCCGCCGCCGCCGTCAGCACCGCTTCCATTTCATGATCGTTGAGCGCGGGAATGGCGGGCGCGAACATCACCCCGGCGGGCACGCCGGCCTGGGCCAGCCCCGCGATCGCCTGCAGCCGCCGCGCGGGCGTGCCGGCTCTGGGTTCCATCGTCCGGGCCAGCTGGCGATCCAGGGTGGTGACTGACAGGGCGGCCTTGGCCAGCCCCATTTCCGCCATTTCGGACAGAATATCGAGATCGCGCAGGATCAGCGGCGATTTGGTGACGATGGCGACCGGATGGCGGAAATCGCGCAACACTTCCAGGATGCTGCGCGTGATGCGCATTTTCTTTTCCAGCGGCTGATAGGGATCGGTGTTGGTGCCCATGGCGATGACGCGGGGCACATAGCCCGGCGCGCTCAATTCCCTGACCAGCAGCTCGGCGGCATTGGGCTTGGCGAACAGCCGGGATTCAAAATCGGCGCCCGGCGACAGGCCCAGATAGGCGTGGGTCGGGCGGGCGAAACAATAGATGCAGCCATGCTCGCAGCCCCGATAGGGATTGATCGAGCGGTCGAAAGACAAGTCCGGCGATTTGTTGCTGGCGATGATGCTGCGGGTGGCGTCGTGAATGACTTCCGTGCGCAGGGGCGGCGGCGCACCATCCTCGGCCCGCCAGCCGTCATCCCAGCCATCATCTTCGATGGTCGCACGGCCCGGGCGCGGATGCGCCCCTTGATCATGGGCGCCTCCGGCGCCGCTCGGAAAACCGTTCCGCGCGCTGGCGCGCGCTCCACACTTTTCCTGGCCGCTGCTCCATCCATCATCCACCAGCACACGGATCTGTTTCTCGTAGCGCCCGACGTGATTGGAGCGCGCCCCGCGGCCCCGCAGCAGTTCCGGCCTGATCGTGGAGTTGAGGACTATAGTCATAGTACTAGGATTATGGACTCGAATGAGAACAAATCAAGTACAAAATGTCCCTATCAAAACCTGCCCTCAGTCCTTCAATTCCGAAGTGGCGGCTACATCGCCAATTAAGGCGCTGCCGGCATAATCGACGGTAAACCCCTGCCAAATATCGCAATTCGGACGCCATGACCCTGCAAACACCGCGCTTCGCCATGCTGGCTGACTTGGCCAAGGAAACCACCAGCGAAGGCCGCCGGGAGATCCTGCGCAAAGTCACCGAGGCGTTCGATCCGGGAACCGCGATGAGCGGAAACGACGTCGCGCAGTTCGACGAGGTTCTGGCTACCGTCGCGGCCGATTATTCCAAGCAGGTGCGCAGCCAGATCGCCCGGCTGGTCGCCAGCAGCCTGTCGCCGTTCAGCCGTTCGGCCCAGCGTTTCGCGATGGACGATATCGAAGTGGCGCGCCCCATCCTGGAGCATTCCGAAGCCTTGACCGACGACACGCTGTTGCAAGTGGTCGGCCAGAAATCCCAGGACCATATGATGGCCGTGACCCGGCGGCGCCGGATCAGCCAGGCGGTATCCCAGGCATTGGTCGAGCGCGGCGACGATGCGGTGGTGACATCGCTGCTCACCAACCAGAAGGCGGAGATCGGTTCGGAAGCGTATGGCCTGGTGGCCAAGCGCGCCGAAACCAGCCCGGCCTTGCAGGCGCCCCTGGTGCGGCGCGCCGGCGTGCCGATGGAATTGCTGAACGGCCTTTACATGAAAGTGGAAGCGGATCTGCGTCGCGAGATCATCGGCAAATTCGAATCCGTTCCGCCGGAGGAACTGGAGGCCGCATTCCAGCGCAGCCGCGTCCGGGTTTCCCAGCATTACAAGCAGCCCGACGATTTCGAAACCGCCAAGCGCCGCATCGACGATCTGCAGCGTAAAGGCGCGCTCGTCCCGCCCGTCCTGGTGACGATCATGCGCGAAGGGGTGAGCAGCCGCACCGCCTTCAAGATCGCGTTCGCGCGGCTCACCGATGTCGATTACGACGTGATCGAAAGAGCGATCGAAACCCAGGACCTGGACACGGTGGCCTTGCTTTGCCGGGGCTCGCATTTCGACCGCGCGCTTTATGTTTCGCTGGCGGTGGCGCTGGACCGTAGCGATCGTGCCATGGACGGAGCCCAGGAATTCGGCAACCTCTATGAAAGCGTGCCGATCCAGGCGGCGCAGCGTGCCATCCGCTTCTGGAAAATCCGCGCCGCCGCCTGACCGGCTGGGGCCCTTAGCGTTCCGTCAAACGGGGCATGATCTCGACGAAGTTGCAGGGCCGGTGGCGGTTGTCGAGCTGCCATTTGAGAATGCCGTCCCAACCGTCTTTCACGGCGCCGGGCGAACCGGGCAGGGCGAAAAGATAGGTGCCGCCAGCCACCCCGGCGCAGGCGCGCGATTGCACGGTGGATGTGCCGATCTTGGCGTAGGAGATCTGGTGGAACAGCACCGCGAAACCTTCGATCTCTTTTTCGAACACGCTTTTGAAGGCTTCCACCGTGACGTCGCGGCCGGTAAGGCCGGTACCGCCGGTCGATATCACCACGTCGCAGCGCGGGTCTTCGATCCAGGTCCGCAGCTGGGCCGCGATGCGGGCCTGATCGTCCGGCAGGAGGGTGCGGGCGCAAAGAATATGCCCTGCTTCCTCGAGGCGCTTCACCAGCGTATCGCCCGAAACGTCGTTCTCTCGGGTGCGGGTGTCCGAAACGGTGAGAACCGCGATATGCACCGGCAAGAATGGCTTGCCGGAATCGATCCGGTCGGAATGGCCGGTATTATCAGAAGGGATCGGCATCGGAAGCCACCACGGTTGGGGTCGGCGTGGCCGGCCGGGTCAAGGCCGCGACCGCCGGATGATACAAAGGCCATTCGCCCCGTGCGATCTGGTCCAGGCTGCGGGCATCCTGGCCGAAGCGGCGGCGATACATCCATTGATACTCCATCAGCCGGCGCACATAAGAGCGTGTCTCCGCGATGGGAATGCTTTCCACGAACAACAGCGGATCGTCCTTGCCGGCCTTGGTCTGAAGCCAGCGCGCCGCCGCGCCCGGTCCGGCATTATAGGCTCCGCCCAGCTGCAAGAGATTGCCGTCCAGCCTGTCCAACAGCTGGGAGATATAACGCTGGCCCAGCGACAAGGAGTAGGCGGGATCGTCGAGCTTGGCGACGGCTTCTCGACCCGCCAGAAGTTTGGCCGTCGCCGGCATCAGCTGCATGATGCCATGCGCGCCCGCGACCGATGTCGAACCGTTCTGGAAACGGCTTTCGATCCGCGCGAATGCCAGCACCAGCGAATTGTCGATGCGATAGCCGCCTTCGGGTTCATAAGGCGGAACCGGGAAAAGGCCGGTGAGCAAAAGTCCCTGGCCCACACTGGCTTCGCTGGCCCGCAATTCGACATTGGTGACGCCCAGGTCGCGCGCCAGGGCCGCCATCGCCGGATCCAGCGTTTCATTGTTGTTGACGAAGGCGCGGTTGAGCTCGGTGCCGACATTTTCCGTCTCGCCCACCTGTGACAGCGCCACCGCGCGGCGCGCGGACGGCACATTCATCAGAGCGGAAAAATCGGCCTGGTTGAGAATGGGATCGGAGAAGCCCGTATGGGTATCGATCCCCAGCATGCGTTCGGCGACAAGGCCGTAGAAGGTCGGTTGTTCCTTGGCGGCGGCGGCCAGAAGGCTCACCACCCGCTGGGTGTCGCCTTGCTGCATGCGGGCGCGGGCGGCCCAGAACGCGGCCTGGGATCGTAATGTGCCTTGGATTCCCGCATTCTGCGCCAGCTTCTCCAGATGGACAGAGGCATCGGCCCAGCGTCCCAAACGATAGGCGGAAAAGCCCGCATCCCATTCCAGCTGCGGCACCGGGCTTGTGTTGGCCACGCTGGTGGCGAGCTGGAACGCCTGGGCGTCCATGCCTTCCGCCAGATAAGAAGCGGCAATGCGATGGGAAAGAACCGCAACATCTTCCGGCGTGGCATTATTCTGTATGCTCTGCAGCAGGGCGAGAGCGGCATCCGGCTGGCCGGCCTTGATGTTGGAAAGCACTCTGGAAAGGATCGAGCGGCCGACCTCGCCGCTGGGACTGGGTTCGGGCAGTTCCAGATCCTCGAAACCGCCGGTGCGGCGGGGCACGGCGATGGGCGCCGGGATGTTGGTCACCACCGCCACCACGATGGTCTTGCGGTGCTTGCGGACCTTTTTGGTCGAGCGGCCGACCGCCAGCCGGTAGATTTTGTCAGCGACGGAATGGTCGCGATATTTGGCCAGCCAGGCCGTCAGTTCGCCGATGGTTGCTCGTTTGGCGGACAACAGCCGCGCCGCCTCGGCATAGCCTTGAAGTACGGGATCAGAAACCTTCGCCAACAGCTTATTGGCTTTGGTGATTTCGCCGTTCCGCTCGGCGGCGAAAATCTGCCGGTAGAGCGTCACATCGGCGGGGCTGAGGATCTGTGGCTTGACCGATGGCGCGGCCGGCGGCGTCACCACGGATTTGAGCGGATTGCCGGGCTGCACCGGCGCGAGCGGGGGAACGGCGCCGGCGGGCGGGAGCGCCACGCCATTGTCCTGCGCCGCACTCTGGGCGAGCGCGGCCTGAGATAAAGTCAGAACGAATCCAAGCGCTAATGCGAACCGCATCCGCGTCCCCTTCGACAGGGAATCTAACTAACCCGCACAGCCGGTTCCGGCAACCCGAGCGCCTCCATCCGGGAGGCCACCGCCTGAAGGTCCCGCCAGGCCAGCTTCTTATGGGCCGGCTGACGCAGCAGATAGGCGGGATGCAGGGTCGGCATCACCGGGACCATGGCATCGCCCACGCGGTATTCCATCCAGCGGCCCCGGGTCCGCATGATGCCTTCGGTGATGCCCATCACATGACGCGCCGCCACCGCGCCCAGAAGCACGATGATGCCGGGGTTCGCCAGCTCGATGTGACGGCGCAGGAAGGGCAGGCAGATCGCCGCTTCCTCCGGCGAAGGGTCGCGATTGTCCGGCGGGCGCCAGTTGATGACGTTGGTGATGTAGCAATTGCGGTGGCGGTCCAGGTCGATGCTGGCCAGCATCTTGTCCAGCAATTGGCCCGCCCGGCCGACAAAGGGCTTGCCGATCCGGTCCTCGTCGCGGCCGGGGGCTTCGCCGATGAACATCACCCGGCCGGCCGGCGTTCCGTCCGCGAAAACGGTATTGGTGGCCGCGCGCTTGAGGGCTGAGCCTTCGAACGCCTCCATCGCAGCCTTGAGGTCCTCCAGGCTGCGGGCCGCCGCGGCTGCCCGCATGGCATCGCCGATGGCGTCGTTGCCGGGCGATATGGACTGGGGCGGCGAGGAAGCGGGGCGGGGTGCGGCAGCCCGCGGCGCCATGGGAACCGGCGCCGCCGGGGCGGGCGGTTTCACCACCAGGCGGTTGACCGGGGCATCCGCGACAGCCTCATCGGCGCCGGCCTCGACCAGCCAGGCCAATGTCGTCAATGCGTCCCGGTCCTGCATTGGGGCATTCTAGGGGCTCGGGCCGCCCGGCGCGACAGGGCATGCAGGGCGGTGTTAAATAATCCCTTGGAAAATCCGCCGATTCCCATGAACCAGCAGCGCGAAAGCATGAATTACGATGTGGTGATCGTGGGCGCGGGCCCCGCGGGCCTGTCGGCGGCCATCCGGCTGAAGCAATTGGCACAAAAGCAGAGCCGGGACATCAGCGTCTGCGTGCTGGAGAAGGGATCGGAAATCGGCGCCCATATCCTGTCCGGTGCGGTCCTGGAACCGGGCGGCCTCAATGAACTGATCCCGGACTGGAAGGAAAAAGGCGCGCCGGTCGAAACGAAAGTGACCGAGGATCGCTTTTATTTCTACACGCAGGGAGCGGCGATCCGCATTCCCGGATTTCTGTTCCCGCCGCTGATGAGCAATCACGGCAATTATATCGTCAGCCTGTCCAACCTGTGTCGCTGGCTGGGTACTGAGGCCGAAGCGCTGGGCGTGGAAATTTATCCCGGCTTTCCCGCGCATGATTTGGTCGTCGAAGACGATGTGGTCAAAGGCGTGATCACCGGCGATCTGGGCGTGGCCAGGGACGGCCATCACAAGCCCGATTATCAGCCGGGCATGGAATTGCGCGGCAAATACACATTGTTTGCGGAAGGCGCGCGGGGCTCATTGTCGAAAATCCTGGGTCAGCGTTTCGGCTTGCATGACGGGCGCGATCCCCAGAAGTTCGGGATCGGCCTGAAAGAGCTTTGGGAATTGGCGCCCGGAAAGCACCGCAAGGGCCTGGTGGTGCACGGCATGGGCTGGCCGCTGGCGAATGACACGGGCGGCGGGCTCTTCATGTACCATTGGGGCGAGAATTACTGCTCCATCGGCTTTGTGGTGCATCTCAATTACAGCAACCCGTATCTGGAACCGTTTTCGGAATTCCAGCGCGCCAAGACGCATCCCGCGATCCGGGCTTTTCTCGAAGGCGGCAAGCGCATCGGCTATGGCGCGCGCGCCATCACCGAAGGGGGCGCCCAGTCGGTGCCGCGGCTGGCTTTTCCGGGTGGCGCGCTGATCGGTTGCGCCGCCGGCTTTGTGAATCTGCCCCGCATCAAGGGCAGCCACAACGCCATGCGCACCGGCATGATGGCGGCGGATGCCGCCTTTGCCGCGATCGTGTCGGGACGGGAAAACGACACGCTCGAAGCCTATGAAGCAGCCTATGCCGCCAGCCCGGTCGCACGGGACCTGCGCCTGGTTCGCAATGCCAAGCCGCTCTGGTCGAAGCTGGGAACGCTTCTTGCCCTGCCTTTCATCGGCCTGGATATGTGGACCAATCAGCTGCTGGGATTTTCCTTTTTCGGCACGCTTAGCCATGGCGTGGCCGATTTCGCCACCCTGAAAAAAGCGAAAGATTCAAAGCCCATCACCTATCCCAAGCCGGACGGGGTCCTGACCTTCGACCGCCTGTCCAGCGTCTTTGTCTCAAATACCAATCATGAAGAGGATCAGCCGGTGCATCTGGTGCTGCGCGATCCTTCGATTCCCATTAGAGTGAACCTGCCGGACTATGCGGAACCGGCGCAGCGCTACTGCCCGGCGGGTGTTTATGAGGTGATCCAGGATTCCGGCGGGCCGCGGTTCCAGATCAACGCGCAGAACTGCGTGCATTGCAAAACTTGCGATATCAAGGATCCGGCCCAAAATATCACCTGGGTTACGCCCGAAGGCGGCGGCGGACCCAATTATTCGAATATGTGAGGCGCGCTTGAAGATTTGTATGGCTCCCATTGCGACGCTCCTGCTCCTGGCCGGTTGCGCCAACATGCCGTCGCTGAACAATTCCCCGCGCAGCCCGGCTCCTGGGCCGGAAGCGAAAGCCTTCTCCAGCTATTTGTCCGCCCGTTTCGCGGCGGGCGAGCATGCCTTGCCGGAAGCGGCCCGGTATTACACCCAGAGCCTGGTGCAGGATCCGGGCAATGCCAGCATCCTGTCTCTGGCATTCTTCTACACGGCCACTTCGGGCGATGTGGAAGGGGCGGGAAAATACGCCACCCAGATCGTCGCCAAAACGCCCGACGAGCGATCCGCGCGCCTGGCACTGGCGGTGATCGCGTTCAAGCACAGGAATTATGCCGACGCCCGCAAGCATTTGTCGCTGTCGGCCAAAGGCCCGTTTCAGACCCTGGTCGTTTCTCTTTTCGACGGCTGGGCGGCGGCGGCTGGAGGTGACAGCGCCGGTGCCTTGGCGGACATGAAGACGCTGAGCGCGCAAAGCGGCGCCGAAGGGCTGGCCGCGTTTCATACCGCCCTGATCGCGGATTACATGAATTTGCCCGAAGCGGAGTCCGACTACCGCAAGGCGCTCTTGTCCAACCGGGTCAGCCCGCGCGTGGTTCAGGCTTATGGCAATTTCCTGGAGCGCGCCGGCCGCGCCGACGATGCCAGCGCGCTCTACCAGAAATTCCTCGGCGAAAACGCGGTCAAGCCGGTGGCGCAGGACAGCTTGGCCCGCATCGCCGCCAAAAAGAAACCGGACCCCTTCATTCGCAATGCCGAGGACGGGATCGCCGAAAGCCTGTTCGGCATGGCCGCATCGCTGAGTGACCGGCAGAGCGCCGATATCTCCATCCTGTATCTGCGCATGGCGCTTTACCTGCGGCCGGACCTGGCCCTGGCCGATCTGCTTTTGGCCGACCGTTTCGAAGCGCTGGGCAAATATGAGGATGCGGTGCGGGTCTATCGCAAGATCGACAAATCCTCGCCCTATTACCGCATGGCCGCAACCCAGGCGGCCATCGATGAAGGCCGGCTGGACCGCAAGAGCGCTTCCATCGCCAGCCTGCGAAGCCTGACCCAGGCCTATCCCGATGAAGCGGAAAATTGGATCGCCCTTGGCGATGCCTATCGCAACCAAAGCGACTTCACGGCGGCGATCGACGCGTATGATCATGCGGAGAAACTCATCGGGACGCCCGGAAAGCGCGACTGGCCGCTCTTTTATGCCCGCGCCATGGCGCAGGATTCCGCCAAGCGTTGGGACAAGGCCGAAGCCGACATCAACACGGCGCTCAAATTGTCGCCGGATCAGCCGGAACTGCTCAACTATCTGGGTTATTCCTGGGTCGATCGCAATCAGCACATCAATGAAGCATTGGCGATGCTGGAAAAGGCGCGCCAGCTTCGGCCCTATGACGGATATATCGTCGACAGCGTCGGCTGGGCTTACTACAAGCTGGGCCGTTACGAAGATGCCGCGCGCACGCTGAACGCCGCTGTTCTGCTGGTGCCCGGCGATCCCACCGTGAACAATCACCTGGGCGATGCGTTGTGGAAGGTGGGCCGCAAGATCGAGGCACGCTTTCAATGGAACCACGCCTTGGCCTTCAGCAACGACACCACCGACCAGACCGAAAAGGCCGAGATCGAGCAGAAACTCAAAGTCGGATTGACGGGATAATGAACGCTCCGTCATTGGATGGCGCGCATATGGCGCGCGCTAAGATCAATCTGTTCCTGCATGTCGGTGCCCGCCGGGACGACGGTTTTCATCCGCTGCAAAGTCTGGCGATCTTCACCGCATTCGGTGACCGCCTCGCGGTGGAAGAAGCCGAGACGCTTTCGCTCGGCATCGAAGGTCCGTTCGCCGCCGCTCTGGGCGATGGCGACAATCTCGTCCTGAAAGCGGCGCGCGCGCTGGCGGCGCGTGCCGGCCGCGGGGCAGGGGCGAAGATCACGCTCACGAAAAATCTTCCCGTGGCTTCGGGCGTGGGCGGTGGCAGCGCCGATGCCGCGGCGGCCTTGCGCATGCTGGCCGCGCTGTGGCGCCTTCAGCCGGACGGGAATATGTTGCGCGAGATCGCTATGGAGTTGGGTTCCGACATTCCGGTCTGCGTTGAAAGCGCGCCCGCTTTCATGGAAGGCCGCGGCGAGATCCTCACTCCCATATCCGCGCTTCCCCGTCTTCCCATCCTGCTGGTCAATCCCGGCGTCGCGGTGCCCACCAAGGATGTGTTCGCCAATCTGAAGGAGCGTCGCGGCGTGGAGATGACACTGCCTAGCGGCCGCTTCAACGACCTGGCGGATATTCTGCGGTTCCTGGAATCCACCGGCAATGATCTGGAAGCGCCGGCGCTGGCATTGCAGCCGGTCATTGGCGAGGTTCTGTCATCTTTGAACGCCGTGCCGGGCGCGCTCTTCACCCGCATGTCCGGCTCGGGCGCGACTTGTTTTGCGCTGATGCCCGATGACGGCGGCTGCGCGCGGGCGGCGGCGGCGTTGAAGGACAAGCATCCCGACTGGTGGGTGCAGCCGACCTTCGTTCCCCAGATGGGCCTGGCGCATGAGGATAGGGGGCGCGATATCGGGCCTACGCCGGATGGACTCTAGTATGCCGAAATAAATTCAGTAGGCGCGTTCCACGCAGAAATCCGCGATGTCGGACAAGGCGCTGCGGATTTCGCTGGCCGGAAGAATGGCCAAAGCATTTTTGGCCGCGTCGGCATAGGCGCGGGCCCGGCGCATGGTTTCTTGGATGCTGCCGGTCTGCTCGACCAGGCTGATGGCGTGATGCAGGTCGGCTTCGGTCTGGTTGCCGGTTTCGATCACCCGCTGCCAGAAGGCGCGCGCGGTTTCGTCGGCCCGCGCCACCGACAGGATGATCGGCAATGTCATCTTGGCTTCGCGGAAATCGTCGCCCACCGATTTGCCCATCAGGGCCTGGCGGCCGGAATAATCCAGCGCGTCGTCCACCAGCTGGAAGGCGATACCGAGATTCTCGCCATAGGCGCGCATCGAGGCGATAAAGTCGGTGCTTTGTGCGGCCAGCACGGCACCACCTTCGGCCGCCGCCGCGAACAGCGCTGCCGTCTTGGCCGACACCACTTTCATGTAATGATCTTCGGTGACCGCAAGGCTGCGGGCCGAGCCCAGCTGCATGACTTCGCCTTCGGCAATGACCGCGCTGGCGCCGGAAAGAATGCCCAGAACCGCGAGATTTCCGGTTTCCACCATCAGCTGGAAAGCGCGGGAGAAGAGATAATCGCCCACCAGCACGCTGGGCTTGTTGCCCCAGACCAGATTGGCCGAAACCTTCCCGCGCCGGAGCGCGCTTTCGTCGACCACATCGTCATGCAGAAGCGTGGCGGTATGGATGAACTCCACCGCCGCCGCCAGCCGCACATGCCCGTCGCCCTGGTAGCCGCCGGCCTTGGCGGCCGCCAAGGTGAGGAGCGGGCGCAGGCGCTTGCCGCCGGAATCGATCAGGTGACGCGCCAGGTCGGGAATGAGGTCGACGCTGGATGCCATGCCTTTGTGAATGAGCTTGTCCGCCGCCTTCATATCCGGGGCCACAAGCGCGTTCAGCCGCTCGACCGGGGATATGCCGGCCTGGCCAGACGCTGCTTTGTCCTCTTTGAGCATTCGCGAACCCATTTCCCCCAACACCGGCCCATCGTACAGAAATTAGCCACGCCCCGAAAGCAGGCCCGGGCGGGCGGACAGACTGTCGCGGCAGGCGCATATTCTGGTCTATACAGCCTCCATGCGCGCCGTGCTGAAATCCAACAACCCCGTGATTCTGAGCTACGCCACCCACATTCTGGAGGAATCCGGGATCGATGCCTTGGTGTTCGATACCCATGCCAGCATCATGGACGGCAGCACGATCATGGTGCCGCGGCGCCTGATGGTGGCGGACGAGGATTTCAACCGGGCCGAGAAGTTGCTGCGCGCCGCGGTCCCCGAAGCAATGCCATGAATGGAAGCCCCTTCTGTCCTGCGCATCGCAAGCGCTGCTCCGGACATCTCCCTCGCCAGCGCGCTGACGCGCGCGCAGGGGAGACGGGCCTATGACCGGCCCTGACAGATTCCTGGACGGCCGCGTGATCGTGCGCCAACCGGAAGCCGGATTCCGCGCAGGCCTGGACGCGGTGATGCTGGCGGCGGCGGTGCCGGGCGGCGCGACGGCGCTGGAACTGGGCGCGGGCGCGGGCACGGCAAGCCTTTGCCTTGCAGCGCGGCTGACATCGATCGCCATCACCGGCATCGAGATCGACCGGGATCTGGTGCAGCTGGCGAATGACAATGCCGCCGCCAACGGCATGCAGGATCGGGTTCGCTTCGCGGCGGCCAATGCGTTCGCCCTGCCGCTGGAATTCAAGCGCGACTATGACTGCGTCCTGGTCAATCCGCCGTTCCACGGGGAGGGGCAGGCGTCGCCGGAGCCCGGCCGGGCCCGCGCCCTGATGGATGACGGCAGCTTGGGAGACTGGCTGCAGGCCGGAATGAAGCGCACCGTTTCCGGGGGAACCTTCACCGCCATCCTGCGGGCGGACCGGCTGAACGAAGCGCTTTCGGCCTTGCCATTGACCGGCATCAGCGTGCTGCCCCTTTGGCCGAAAGCGGGGGAAACCGCCAAGCGGGTCCTGGTCCAGCTGCGCAAGGGATCCGCCGCCCCCTTCCGGCTTTTGCCTGGGCTTATTCTGCACAATGTTTCAGGGGCTTACACCCCGGAGGCGGATGCGATATTGCGGGGCAAGGCCGCGCTTGCCCTGGGGGTACCCCGTCTGTAGGTTCCGGCCATTCCGGAGATTGCCGACTCGTGACCAGACCCTCCAAGGCCAAAACCTTCCAGGACCTGATCCTGACCTTGCAGGATTTTTGGGCGTCCAAGGGCTGCCTGATCCTTCAGCCTTACGACAATGAGATGGGCGCGGGCACATTCCACCCCGCCACCACCTTGCGGGCCTTGGGCCCCAATCCCTGGAAAGCCGCTTACGTTCAGCCGTCGCGCCGCCCCAAGGACGGCCGCTATGGCGAAAATCCCAACCGGCTGCAGCACTATTACCAATTCCAGGTGATCCTGAAGCCGGCGCCGGAAAATGTGCAGGCGCTTTATCTGGAATCGATCAAGGCGATCGGGCTCGATCCGGCGTTGCACGACATTCGTTTCGTCGAGGACGACTGGGAGAGCCCCACCTTGGGCGCCTGGGGCCTGGGCTGGGAAGTGTGGTGCGACGGCATGGAAATCACCCAGTTCACCTATTTCCAGCAGGTGGGCGGGATCGATTGCGATCCGGTCGCGGCGGAGATCACTTACGGCCTCGAGCGGCTGGCGATGTATGTCCAGAATGTCGAGTTCGTTTACGACCTCGCCTACAACGACCAATTCCGCTACGGCGAAGTCTTCTTCCAGAACGAGCAGGAATTCTCCGCCTACAATTTCGAGCGCGCCGACACCGCGGTACTGTTCCAGCATTTCATCGATGCGGAAAAACAGTGCCAGGAACTGGTTTCAGGCAAGAAACTGGCGCTGCCGGCCTATGACCAGTGCATCAAGGCCAGCCACGCCTTCAATCTTTTGGATGCGCGGGGCGTGATCAGCGTCACCGAACGCGCCGCCTATATCGCCCGGGTACGGGCGCTGGCGAAAGCCTGCTGCGAAGCCTGGCTGGAAACGCCGATGGGCAAGTACAAGCCGAGGTATGGCTGATGCCCGATCTGCTGCTCGAATTGTTCAGCGAAGAAATTCCGGCCCGCATGCAGGCGGGCGCGGCGCGCGATCTGGAGCGTCTGGTGGTGGGGGCGCTGTCGGATCGCGGCCTTCTGTTCGAAGGGATCAAGGCTTTTGCCGGCCCACGCCGTCTCACGCTCGCCGTCAGCGGGCTTCCGGCCAAGCAGGCGGATGTTCGCGAGGAAATGAAAGGCCCCAAGGTCGATGCGCCCCAGGCCGCCATCGACGGGTTCCTGAAAAAGACCGGACTGACGAAAGATCAGCTCAAGATCGAAAAACAGGCCAAAGGCGAGGTCTATATCGCCGTGATCGCGCGGGAAGGCCGCGAAACCGCCACGGTTCTCGGCGAAATCCTGCCGGAGATGATGGCGAAACTGCCTTGGCCCAAAAGCATGCGTTGGAAGCCCGGCGTGGCCACCCGCTGGGTGCGCCCGCTGCATTCCATTCTTTGCACCTTTGACGGCGAAGTGGTGCCGTTCAGCTTTGCCGGGATCAGCAGCGGTCGTCATACGATGGGCCATCGCTTCCTGTCGTCCGGCAAGATCGAAGTGCGCCGCTTCGACGACTACGCCGCCGCGCTGAAGAAGAATTACGTGGTGCTGGACGCGGAAGAGCGCGCCGCCATTATTTTCGAAGGCGTCAAGCAGGCGGCCTTCATTCACGGCCTGGAGATGATCCCGGACGAGGGGCTTTTGGCGGAAGTCTCCGGACTGGCGGAATGGCCAGTGGTGCTGACCGGCGCCATCGAAGACCGGTTCATGGATGTGCCCGCCGAAATTCTGCAAACTTCGATGCGCACGCACCAGAAATATTTCGCGCTGCGCGATCCCAAGACGGGGAAAATGGCCAATCGCTTTGCTCTGGTCGCCAACATGCTGGCGGAAGACGGCGGCAGGGAGATTGTCGCGGGCAATGAGCGGGTGCTGCGCGCGCGTCTGTTCGACGCCAAGTTCTTCTGGGACGAAGATCGCAAGCGCCGGCTGGACAGCCGGGTCGATGACCTGAAGGGCATCGTCTATCACGCCAAGCTGGGCACCCAGTTCGAGCGGGTAGAGCGGATCGCCAAGCTGGCTGCCGAGATCGCCGGCAAAATCGGCGCCGATCCCCAAAAAGCGGAACGGGCGGCGCGCCTGGCCAAGGCCGACCTCACCACCGGCGTGGTGGGAGAATTCCCCGAACTGCAAGGCGTGATGGGCCGCTATTATGCGCTGCATGACGGCGAGGCGGCGGATATCGCCGACGCCGTGCGCGATCAGTATAAGCCGGTCGGTCCGTCGGACGCCGTGCCGACCGACAAAATCTCGATCGCGGTTGCGTTGGCGGACAAGCTCGATTCCCTCAAGGGCTTTTTCGCGGCCGGTGAAAAGCCCACCGGTTCGGGCGATCCTTTCGCGCTCCGCCGGGCCGCCTTGGGCGTCATCCGCATCTTGCTGGAAAACGGGCTGCGCCTGCCTTTGACCGTCCCTGACGATCTGACGGCTTTCTTCGCCGACCGCTTGAAAGTCGCGCTCAAGGAAAAAGGCATCCGTCACGATCTGATCGATGCGGTGTTCGCGCTGGGCGGCGAGGACGATCTGGTGCGGCTGGTGGCGCGGGTCGAAGCGCTGCAGGCGTTCCTCAAGAGCGATGACGGCATTAACCTCCTTGCCGGATACAAGCGCGCCGCCAATATCCTTAAGGCCGAAGAAAAGAAGGATGGCCGGGTTTTTGCAGGCGATGTCGCCCAGGGCAAATTAACTGACCCCGGGGAAGTCTCTTTGTTTTCCGCACTTGGCACGGCAAAGGATCAGGTCACGAAGGACCTGGAAGAGGAGAATTTCGCGGCCGCGATGCGCCATATGGCGGCGTTGCGCGTTCCGGTAGATGCATTTTTTGAAGGTGTTAAAGTCAATGCGGACGATGCATCAATCCGGGAAAACCGGCTGCATCTTCTGGCCGCTCTGCGAGCGGTAATTCACCAAATCGGGGACTTCTCCAAAATAGAAGGTGTTTCGGTATGACCAAGTGGGTTTATGCGTTCGGAGACGGAAAAGCCGAAGGCCAGGCGGGCATGAAGAACCTGCTGGGCGGCAAGGGCGCCAACCTGGCGGAGATGAGCAATCTCGGCCTGCCGGTGCCTCCGGGCTTCTCCATCACCACCGAAGTCTGCACCCACTATTACGCCAACAAGGAAAATTATCCCGCCGACCTGAAGGACCAGGTCGATGCCGCCGTCAAAAAGGTGGGCGAACTGGCCCATGGCAATTTCGGCGATCCCGCCAAGCCGCTGCTGGTGTCGGTGCGCTCGGGCGCCCGCGTCTCCATGCCCGGCATGATGGACACGGTCCTCAATCTGGGCCTCAACGCCGCCACCACCGAAGGGCTTGCCAAGCTCACCGGCGACGCGCGTTTCGCCTATGACAGCTATCGCCGCTTCATCCAGATGTATTCCGACGTGGTGCTGGGCGTCGAGCATGCCACCTTCGAGGAAATCCTGGACGAGGAAAAGGACGCCAAGGGCGTCGAACTCGATACCGATCTGGATGCCGACGATCTCAAGCGCATCGCCGACCGCTTCAAGAAGAGCGTGGAAAGGGAACTGAAGAAGCCGTTCCCGGAAGACGTGCAGGAACAGCTTTGGGGCGCCATCGGCGCGGTGTTCGGCTCATGGGAAAGCCCGCGCGCCAACACCTATCGCAAGCTGCACAATATTCCCGCCGATTGGGGCACTGCCGTGACGGTGCAGGCGATGGTATTCGGCAACCGGGGCGAGACCTCGGCCACCGGCGTCGCTTTCACCCGCGACCCCGCCACCGGCGAAAAGCTGCTGTACGGCGAATTCCTCATCAATGCCCAGGGCGAAGACGTGGTGGCGGGCATCCGCACCCCGCAGCCCATTTCCAAGATCGTGCGCGAGCGCCAGGGCGGCAAGAAGCCGTCGATGGAAGAAGCCATGCCCAAGGCCTACGACGAATTGAAAGCCATTGGCGAGCGGCTGGAGCAGCATTACCGCGACATGCAGGACGTGGAATTCACGGTGCAGGAAGGCAAGCTCTTCATGCTCCAGACCCGTTCGGGCAAGCGCACGGCCGAAGCCGCGCTGAAGGCCGCCGTGGACATGGTCCGCGAGAAGCTGATCGACCAGGACACGGCGGTGAGCCGTGTCGATCCCGCGGCGTTGGACCAGCTGCTGCATCCCACCTTGGATCCGGATGCGCCCAAGATTGAAATCGCCTCCGGCCTGGGTGCATCGCCCGGCGCGGCCACCGGCGAAGTGGTTTTCACCGCCGACGAAGCCGAAAAGCTCGCCGCCGACAATCACGACGTGATCCTGGTTCGGACCGAAACCAGCCCGGAAGACATTCACGGCATGCATGCCGCCAAGGGCATCCTGACGGCGCGCGGCGGCATGACCAGCCATGCGGCCGTCGTGGCGCGCGGCATGGGCCGTCCCTGCGTGTCCGGCGCGGGCTCGCTCAAGATCGACATCGCCAAGGGCGAAATGACCAGCGGCGGTCACACCGTGAAGCGCGGCGAAGTGATCACCATCGATGGCGCCGCCGGCAAGGTCTATAAGGGCGCGGTCAAGATGCGCCAGCCGGAACTGACCGGCGATTTCAGCACCTTGATGGGCTGGGCGGATGCGGTGCGCACCTTGAAGGTCCGTACCAATGCCGACACCCCCGCCGATGCCGCCACGGCGCGCAAATTCGGCGCCCAGGGCATCGGCCTCTGCCGTACCGAGCACATGTTTTTCGAAGCTGATCGCATTGTGGCGGTCCGCCAGATGATCCTGGCGGATACCGAGGCCGAGCGGAAAGCCGCCCTGGACAAGCTGCTGCCGATCCAGCGGGGCGATTTCGAAGCCATCTTCAAGGCGATGGAAGGCCTGCCGGTCACCATCCGCCTTCTGGACCCCCCCTTGCACGAATTCCTGCCCCACAAGGAGTCGGAAATCGCGGAAGTGTCCAAGGCCAGCGGGGTTCCCGTGGAAAAACTCAAGGCCCGGGCCGCGGCCTTGCACGAATCCAACCCCATGCTGGGCCATCGCGGCTGCCGGTTGGGCATCACCTATCCGGAAATCTATGAAATGCAGGCCCGGGCGATCCTGGAGGCCGCCGCCAATGTGGTGGCCGCCGGGGGCAAGCCCGTCCAGCTCGAGATCATGGTTCCCCTGGTGGGCTACAAGGCCGAACTGGACCGGCTGGCCGGCCGCATCGCCGACGTCGCCGAGGACATCAAGAAGGCCAAGGGCAATGTGCCCGAATACATGATCGGCACCATGATCGAATTGCCGCGCGCGGCGCTGCGCGCGTCGGAGATCGCGGAGACCGCTGAATTTTTTTCCTTCGGCACCAATGACCTCACCCAGACCACGTTAGGCCTGTCGCGCGACGATGCCGGCATGTTTCTCAACGAGTACATCAACAAAGGCGTGATCGCGCGCGATCCTTTCGTGTCGATCGATGTCGATGGCGTGGGCGAACTCATCCGCATCGCTGCGACGCGCGGACGTCAGACCCGCAACAGCCTCAAACTCGGCATCTGCGGCGAACATGGCGGCGATCCGGATAGCATCCGTTTCTGCCATGACACGGGATTGGATTATGTTTCCTGCTCGCCATTTCGCGTGCCTGTCGCGCGTCTGGCGGCGGCGCAAGCTGCCCTTGCGGAGCGCAAGAGAAAGAGCTGAGGTGAAAAAGAACCAAGAAAACATTGGGTTTTCTTGGTTCATGACGCTGTGTCAGAATTGTGAAAATTTTCATTTGACGATTCGGGTTTGCTTGAGGCAAACCCCCTCTGCCTGCACGTGGACCATTCGGAACTTTTTGAGGACGTAGCCAAATCGAACCAGCCTAATCGAAATAGCAAACGCGATTGAATGCCGATGAAGGGGCAAGAAAACGCGAACGCGAAATAGAGCAAGCCAGATAGACGAAGCGAAACCAAAAGCCGAAAGAGTCGAATTCCCGATGACGAAAAAAACCAGTGACGCGCTATCGCGGTCGGACCGCGTGTTGATCGCTGCGCTCGCGATTATTCTTGCGACGGCCAGTGCGGCCGTCGGCGCATCGCTCACCAATCACAATGCCGTTGCCAAGATCGCGCTGGCCAAGCCGGTCGAGGCGAAGACCGAAAGCGTGGCGGTCGCCAAGTCGCCCGCCACCGACGCGGTGATGAACAAGCTCCTGGCCGAGCATCGCTGCCTGGCGGAAGTGCTCTATTACGAAGCCCGGGGCGAGGGCGACAAAGGCCAGAAGGCCGTCGCCGAAGTGATCTTCCACCGGATGAATTCGGGCAATTACGGCCATTCGATCTGCGCCGTGGTCTATGAGGGCGCGAACCGGCCCGGCTGCCAGTTCTCCTTCGCCTGCAATGGCGACCTGAACCGGGAAAAGGACGCCCGTGCCTGGGCCGATTCCGAGCGCCTGGCGGCCGAAATCCTCACCGACCAGGCCTGGCGCAAGGATTCCACCGGCGGCGCCACGAATTACCACGCCGCCTCGGTCAGCCCC
The DNA here is from genome assembly GCA_017307355.1 of Alphaproteobacteria bacterium. Taxonomy (GTDB): domain Bacteria; phylum Pseudomonadota; class Alphaproteobacteria; order Micropepsales; family Micropepsaceae; genus Rhizomicrobium. The sequence goes on along the minus strand of JAFKFG010000013.1, from coordinate 69,492 downwards.
GACTGGGCGCCGACCCTGGAGAAGACCGGCCAGATCGGCAATCACGTCTTCTATCGCGGCGGCCCCGCCCGGTCGCGGGATAGTTAGCGGAGCGCCCAGGTCGCGCGGCTGGACCTATAGGTCCAGCCCGATATCCAGGTTGACGGCGCTGTGGGTGATCGCGCCCGAGCTGATGTAATCCACACCGGTTTCCGCGATCTCGCGGACCGTCGCCAAGGTCACATTCCCGGACGCTTCCAGAATCGCGCGGCCTTTTGCGAGCCCGACGGCGTGCCTGAGATTTTCGGGCGTCATATTGTCCAGCAGGATGGTGTCGGCGCCCAGCGACAGGGCTTCCTCCAGCTGCGTCAGCGTATCGACTTCGATCTCGATCTTGGCCATATGGCCAAGGCCCGCTCTGACGCGTTCCAGTGCCGGCGCGATGCCGCCCGACGCCGCGATATGATTGTCCTTGATCAGGACCGCATCATCCAGGCCGAAACGGTGATTGAAGCCGCCGCCGCAACGCACGGCATATTTCTGCAGGATTCTCAGGTTAGGCAGAGTCTTGCGGGTGCAGACGATGCGCGCCTTTGTGCCTTTGACGGCGTCCACCAAAGCGGCGGTGGCGGTGGCCACACCGGACAGGTGCCCCGCGAAATTCAGCGCCACGCGCTCGGCCGTGAGAATGGCGCGCGCCGATCCCGATACGCTGGCGATCAATGCACCGGCCTCGACCTTGCTGCCGTCCGGAGCGGCGACGTCGAACGCCAATGATGGGTCGATCAGACGGAACGCGATCCTGGCCGCGATCAGGCCCGAAATCGCACCGGGCTTGCGCGCCACCAGCCGGGCCTTGGTGGTCTGATCGGCCGGGATGATGAGCTCGGAGGTGATGTCGCCCGCGCGGCCCAGATCTTCCTGCAAGGCGGCGCGGATCTGCGGCTCGATCGACAGGTCCGCCGGCGGTCGCGCGAATTCCAAAGCTGTCGGCATCATGATGTCACGAAGCGTTGTTGCCGGCCGTCATCGCCAATGGCATCCGGCAACGTGATGAAGGTGCGCGCGCCGGTCTTCTGCGTCAGCGGAAAATCGCTGCGCCAATGGCCGCCGCGGGATTCCCTGCGCGCCAGCGCCGCCGCCGTCACCAGCCGCGCCGCCGCCAGCATGTTGAGAAGCGCGGGCTCGCCGCCGCTCGATTGTTCCAGGCGTGCGATGACGCCAAGCGCGTCGTTCAAACCTTCCGCATTGCGTTCCAGGCCGACATGCCGGTTCATCGCGGCCCGAAGAACATGCGGTGGCGCGGGCAGGGCAAAGGCGGCCGGCGCGGGCGGCTGGCCGCTCGCCGTTCCGGCCAGAACCGTGCCCCGAACGTCTTCCGCGACTCGGGCGCCGAACACCAGACCTTCCAGCAACGAATTGGACGCCAGCCGGTTGGCCCCATGAAGCCCCGTGGCGGCGCATTCTCCCGCCACCCATAGGCCGGGAAGCGAACTGCGGCCGTGCGCGTCCGATGCGATGCCGCCCATATGATAATGCGCGGCGGGCGCCACCGGGATCGGCTGGCGCGCCGGATCGATCCCGCCGGACATGCAGGCCGCGTAAACCGTGGGGAAATGGGCCGCGAAATGTTCGCCGATCGCGTCGCGGCAATCCAGAAACACGCGGCGGCCGCCGGCGATCTGGCGATGAATGGCCCGCGCCACCACATCGCGCGGCGCCAATTCCGCATCGCCATGCACCGACGGCATGAAGCGTTCGCCCTGGTCGTTGATCAGCACCGCGCCTTCGCCCCGCAAGGCTTCCGTCGCCAAAGGCGCGGGATCGCGCCCAATCGCGATCGCGGTGGGATGAAACTGGACGAATTCCGGATCGGCGATCAACGCACCGGCACGCGCCGCCATGCCCAGCCCTTCGCCCCGCGCTTCCAGGGGATTGGTGGTGACGGCATAGAGCGCGCCCAGGCCGCCGGTGGCGAAAATCACCGCCCGCGCCTTGAACAGCACAAGCCGCGCATCCGGACCGGTGCCATGGCGGGCGAACAGCCCGATCACCTTGCCATCTTCCATCGCCAGTTCGACGGCATGAAATCCTTCCATGATCCGGATCGAAGGCGTCGCCAACGCGCGCGCCGCCAGGGTGCGGGAAATTTCTGCGCCCGCCCGGTCGCCCGTCACATGCACGATGCGCGCCCGCGAGTGCGCCGCTTCCCGTCCCAGTGCCAGCGCGCCATCGGCGTCGCGATCGAAAGGCGCGCCCATCGCCACCAGATCGGCGATGCGGTCGGGCGCTTCGCGGGCCACCAGATAGACGATCTTAGGATCGCAAAGCCCCGCGCCCGCCACGATCGTGTCCGCGGCATGGTCGCGCCAGTCATCGCCTTCGCCCACGGCGGCGGCGATGCCGCCCTGCGCCCAGGCGCTGGACCCGGAGGCGCCGGGGCGCGAACCCGCCAGCACCAGGGCGGGGAAGGGCGCCAGTTTCAGGGCCGTGAACAGACCGGCAATGCCGGCCCCCAGGATCAAGGCGCCGTCGGTCTCGATCACATTGTCGGCGCGCCTGGTCATGGCATCACGCCTTGATCGCCAGCATCCGGTCGATGGCGATTTTGGCGCGGGCCGAAATCGCGGGATCGACCAGCACTTCGACGCTCATGGTCTGCAGCGAATGGAGAATGCCTTCCAGGGTTATGCGCTTCATGTGCGGGCAGAGATTGCAGGGGCGAACGAATTCGACCTCGGGATATTCCACCGCGACATTGTCGCTCATCGAGCATTCGGTGATCATCACCACCCGGGCGGGGTGATGCTGGCCGACATAGCCGATCATCGCGGCGGTCGAGCCGGCGAAATCGGCTTCCGCCACCACGTCCGGCGGACATTCGGGATGGGCCAGAACCGTGACGCCGGGGTGCTGGGCGCGATAGCGGCGAATTTCCTCCGCCGTGAACCGCTCATGCACTTCGCAGGCGCCGGCCCAGGTGATCACTTTCACGCCGGTCTTGGCCGCGACATTGCGGGCCAGATACTGGTCCGGGATCATGATCACGGTGTCGGTGCCGAATTCCTTGGCAATGGTTTCCACCACTTTCACGGCATTGCCCGACGTGCAGCAGATGTCGCTTTCCGCCTTCACATCGGCGGAAGTGTTCACATAGGTCACCACCGGCAGGCCGGGATGCTTTTGCCGCAACAGGCGCACATCGGCGCCGGTGATCGAGGCGGCCAGCGAACAGCCGGCGCGGGCGTCCGGGATCAGCACGGTCTTTTCGGGCGACAGGATCTTAGACGTCTCGGCCATGAAATGGACGCCCGCTTGAACGATCACCGCCGCATCGGTGCGGGCGGCTTCGCGGGCCAGCGCCAGGCTGTCGCCGACAAAGTCGCTGACGCCATGAAAAATCTCCGGGGTCATATAATTGTGGCCCAGGATGACGGCGTTCTTTTCGCGCTTCAGGCGATTGATCTCGGCAATCAGAGGCGCATAAACCGGCCATTCGATCTTGGGGATGACTTTGGCGACTTTGGCGTAAAGGCCGTCCGTGGCCCGAGCGACGGCATCGGTATAGGCAAGTTCCAGACCCATGCGGCTCTCCAATGTGTCTTTTGCTATCGCCACATAATGCTCAATTCGAGCATATATCTGGTGCAAAAAACCCGGCGTTCAAGGGCCGGTCATGGAGATAATGCTACACCTGAGCATAAGGAGGTCAAGAGCGCAGCCTTGGCCTTCCTGCATGCCTGACCTTCGGGAACGGCAATCAGCGGGAGGATTGCGGCACGCCGGACGGCGGGGCCGGCATCGCCGAGCCGCTCGACATGTCGGCCGGGGGCAGCGCGGGAGGAAGCTGTGCCGCCGGGTCGTATTTGGCCACGCCATTGGCCCGGGGCGGATTGGCGGCGGCGTCATATGTGCTTCCGGGCGAGCCCAGATAGGCCGCGCCATCGGGATTGCCTTGGTTCGGCGAAGCGCATGCGCAAAGCCCCAGGCAAATCGCGCCGGCCGCAACAATCGATAGCTTCATGACGTCCTCCATTCGCGCGGCCGATGAAACCATAAGCCGGCGTCTTCTTTCAACGCCGGGCACCCAGCCGCAATCCCGGCGCCGGTCGCTCGCGCAGAACCTCGCGGCGGAACCGGAACAATTCGGCCGGACGTCCCCGCGCGGACGCGGCGAATTTTCCCGTGCCTTCGACCAATCCCTGTTCGGCGACCAGGCGGCGGAAATTCTGCTTGTGCAGGCGAAGCCCCAAAATCGCTTCGACCGTGCGCTGAAGTTCCAGCAAGGTGAAGGACGCCGCCATCAACTCGAACACCACGGGGCGATATTTCATCTTGCCGCGCAGCCGCGCGATGGCTGTCGCCAATATCCGCCGATGGTCGAACATCATGGCGGCGCCCAGCATGTCGTCCGCCTGTCCGCCATTGTCGCGCGCGAATTCCTGGACCAGCCCCGCTTCATAGAGAAGTTCGTAGCGCTCCAGGACTTTCTCCTCGTCCCAGGCCACGCCGTCAGTGCCGAAGCAAAGCCGGACCCGGTCGCGGCGCAGGTCCGCGGTCTTGCTGTCGGGAGCCGTGTTCACGAAGGATTTCAATCTGGGAATGATCGCGGTTTCGATCATCTGCGGCTTGGCATCGCGCCAATCTTCCCAGGGAAAATAATGATACCAGCCCTGCCAGCGCGTATCGCGCGTGGCCGCGGTGCCGTCATCCTTGCCCTGGCGTGTCAGTGCCAGATAGCCCACCGACACGATGCGGGTTTCCGTGGCCCCGCCCGGCGAATGGCGCCCGCGATCGCCGAATGTGTAAAGTTGCTCGGTATAGCCCAGATCGAATTGGGTCTGTTCGCCCACCCATTTGCGCAAGCCTTGCTCCAGGGTGCGTTGCGAACCGGGATCGAAGGGGCCGAATGGCAGCGCATCCTCGCTGCCGGCATGCGTCACCACCAGGGCGCAAGGCCGCTCGCCTTCGACGGAAACGATCGCCGCCGACAGACCGACGCTGATGGCGCCCGGATTCACAGATCGACCAGCGGAAAGGCGGTGATGACACCTTCGGTCATCATCTGCGGCGGCCCCATCGCGGTGAGGGCCGTCATCATCCGCCCCTCCCGCGCCAGGGCCTCGTCGGCATGGCGCACCAGGAGCCGGTTGGGACTGGCATGCGGCGCGCGGCGGCGCATCGCTAGGGCGATTTCGATTTCGCGGCCATGCCCCAGCCGGTCGCACAAAACCGTGAAGGCCGACGCCATGGAACGGCTGATGCCGGCCCAGCAATGGATGAGAAAGGGCGCCTGCCCATCCCAGCCGCGGGCGAAGGTCAAAAGACGGTCGATATCCGGCCGGCCGGGCGGATTGTCCGCCCCTTCGGGCTCGCTCACATCCTGGACGCCCAGGCGCAGGTGTCGGGCAGGATCGAACCCCGGGGGAGTGGCAATCATGTGCTGGGGCGACAGCAGCGTGACCAGATGCGAGGGCCTATGGCTTTCCAGCGCATCGCCAAGACCGGACAGGGGGCAAACCAGGAGACGGGGCATGGCGCTCAGGATAGCACTTTACGGCTTTAACGCGGGGTGAGCCTGGCGAACCGCTCCAGGAAAAGCGCTTGGGCATCGGCCGTGGGGAGCGGGGTCAGCCGGACCGCTTTCAGGCCGCTCGGCGGCGCTCCGAAAAGCTTGCGGGCGATGTCCTCTTCGAACCCGGCCAGCTGGGTGGCTTCATAATAAGCCGACAGGTGGTCGGCCTTCTTGAACAGGACCGCCAGGGGCTTGGGCACCAAAGCCGGCAGGCCGAATCGCAGATGAATTGCGGACTGAAGTTTCAATTCCAAGTCTTTGTAATTGACGCCGATTGCCGTCTTGAAAGGGCTTATGAGGTCACCGACAACATATTCCGGTGCATCATGCAGCAAAGCCATCAGGCGGGCTTCCCGGCTCAACCGGGGGCTGAGATCGGCCACCAGCCGCTCCACCAGGACGCTGTGCTGGGCCACTGAGAAGGCATGGAGGCCCTTGGTCTGGCCGTTCCAGCGCGCCACCCGGGCCAGGCCATGGGCAATGTCCTCGATTTCGATATCCAGGGGACTGGGCTCCAGGAGGTCGAGGCGGCGGCCGCTCAGCATGCGCTGCCAGGCGCGGGGGCGGGCTTTGGCGGGCATCAGGCGACCAGCAGGCGAAAGCCGCTCACCACCAGGGTGGCGGCGAGGATCAGGCGCAGGGCGAGATCGGGCAGGCGGGGGGCGAAAAGGCTGGCCAGAAGAACGCCCGGCAGCGACCCCACCAGAAGGGATTCCAGCACGGTGACGTCGAGCCCACCATTCATCAGGTGCCCCAATCCCGCCACCAGGGTCAGCGGCACGGCATGGGCGATGTCGGAGCCGGCGATCCGCACGATGGGCAGCTCCGGATAGAGCAGGATCAACGCGGTGACGCCGAGCGCGCCCGCGCCCACCGAGGACATCGTCACCAGCACGCCCAAAGCCACGCCCGTGATGACGGTGAAGCGAATGGTCTGGCGTTCGCTCAAAACCCCGACCCGGCGGGCATAGGTGGCGAGCAATCGCTGGCGGAAAAGCAACGCCGCGGCCGTCGCCAGCAAGGCGACGCCAAGCACCCGGGTGATCAGGGCGGCGGAAGCGGCCTGGTCCAGCTTGAGTATGTGAAACACCGCCATGGTCAGAAGCGATGCCGGGATCGAACCCAGCGCCAGGCGGGTCACAACGCGCCAGTCGATGGTGCGATTGAAGGCATGCACCATCGAGCCGCCGGTCTTGGTGATGCTGGCATACAGCAGGTCGGTTCCCACCGCCGTGGTGGGATGGACGTGGAACAACAGGATGAGAAGCGGCGTCATCAGCGAACCGCCGCCCACCCCGGTCATGCCGATCAGGAAGCCCACGGCGAAGCCCGACAGGACATAGAGCGGGTGGAGGGCGAACAGCATGCGGCTTTCAGGGATGGTTTTGGGGCAGGGCAGGCAATCTCTCACATTGCGCGAAAACCGACAATTGCTTGGGTCCCGTGTGTTTTTTCCCGAAATGCTTTACAGAGCGCGCCATGACAAAAACTCAGGCGCTTGTGCTGTTTTCCGGAGGCCAGGACTCCACCGTATGCCTGGCCTGGGCCCTGGCGCGCTTCGATCATGTCGAGACCATCGGATTTGACTATGGCCAGCGCCATGCCGCCGAGCTGGCGGCGCGGCCGCGCCTGCTTTCTGCGATCAAAGCGGGCTTTCCGCAGTGGGCGGCCAGGCTGGGCCAAGATCATCTCATCCCCCTTAGCGCGCCGCGCGCCATCGGCGGGAGCGCCCTCACCGATGGCATGGCGATCGAGATGGGCCGGGATGGCTTGCCCAATACATTCGTACCGGGGCGGAACTTGATGTTTCTGACGGCCGCGGCGGCGCTGGGTTACCGGCGCGGCATCGCCGATCTGGTCGGCGGCATGTGCGAGACGGATTTCTCCGGCTATCCGGATTGCCGCAACGATACCGTCCAGGCGATGGCAAGCGCTTTGTCGTTGGGGCTGGCGCGCAGCGTGCGAATTCATACGCCCCTGATGTATATCGACAAGGCCGCGACCTGGGCGTTGGCGCAGGAACTGGGAGGTTCCGCGCTGGTGGATCTCATCGTGGAAGAGAGCGTCACGTGTTACGAAGGCGACCGCTCGCGTCGTCATGATTGGGGCTATGGCTGCGGCGTCTGCCCGGCTTGCGATCTGCGCGCGAAGGGCTTCCAGGCGTATCGGACCGCAGCCCAGTCATGACTTACAGCGTCAAGGAAATCTATTACACCTTGCAAGGCGAGGGCGCGCAGACGGGCCGCGCCGCGGTGTTCCTGCGTTTCGCGGGCTGCAATCTGTGGAGCGGGCTGCAAAAGGATCGCGATCAGGCGACCTGCCAATTCTGCGACACCGACTTTGTCGGCACCGACGGTCCGAATGGCGGGAAATTTTCCGATGCCGCGTCCCTGGCGCGGGCGGTGCGGGCACAATGGCCCGCGCATGTCCGGGGGAAGCCCTATGTGGTCTGCACCGGCGGCGAGCCGCTGCTGCAGTTGGACAGCGCCGCGATTGCGGCTTTCAAGGAGCAGGGCTTCGAGATCGGCATTGAAACCAACGGCACCCTGTTGCCGCCGCCCGGCATCGATTGGATCTGCGTCAGTCCCAAAGCCGATGCCGAACAAAAACTGAAACGCGGCGACGAATTGAAGCTGGTCTATCCGCAGGAGAAGGCTTTGCCCGAGCGGTTCGCGGATCAGGATTTCGCGCATTTCTTCCTGCAGCCGATGGACAATGCGTCGCGCGCCGCCAATACCGAAGCTGCGACGGCTTATTGCCTCAGCCATCCGCAATGGCGGCTTTCCTTGCAAACCCACAAATTGCTGGGAATCCCCTGACCGGATCAGGGGCTTGAGCCATGCGCCGGGGGCATGACACCCCCAACTTCGGCACCTCTGCCGAAACGCGCCGCCATCCTTATTTCTCGGCCCTGTTTCAGAGGGTTGCGTAATGGATTCCTGGTATGTTTCGCTGGTGCCCGCCTCGGTGGCGGTGGCCGTTATCGGTTACAGTCTTTTCATCGCCTATGCGTGATCGCCAAGGCCCGTCAGAAATATTGGACGATCTTATCCATCTCGGGCCGCGGACGTTCCTCCAGATCGACGGTTGACGTGCCGATATAGATGAAACCGGCGATGCGTTCGCCCGGCTTCAGCCCGATCTTTTCCTTTACCTTGGGATGATAGGCGTACCATTCGGTCAGCCAGTTGCCGACAAATCCCATGGCATGCGTCGCGATCAGGATGTTCTGGCAGACGGCGCCCGCCGACAATTCCTGTTCCCATACCGGCACCTTTATCTGCTCGCGCGCGGACGACACCACGCCCACCACCACCGGGGCGCGCAGAAAGCGGGCGCGTTCTTCTTCGATCTGCTTGGGCCGTTCGCCTTCGGCTTCCAGAACTTCGGCCAGGACATCGCCGAAACGCTCGCGGCCCTTGCCTTCGAAAATAATGAACCGCCAGGGAAAGAGCTTTCCGTGATCGGGCGCGCGGGCGCCCGATTGCAGGATCTCGGCAAGCTGGAACTTGGACGGTCCAGGCTCGCCCATCGCCTTGGCAGAGCCGGAGCGGCGGCTCAGCAGCAGGTCCAGCGTATGGGGGGCGGGCAGATTGAAGGACGGTTTGTGGGTCATGATCCGCTCTGAAAACGCGCGCATCCATATAGGCAAGGATGGCGGCGAAAACCATGCACCATGCCGTGTTTTGAAAATGCCCATCTTCCTGTGCTAAAAGCCGCCATGGCCATTACCCGCGAAAAGCTTGTCAGCGTCGATCCCGTCTGGGCGCAGTTGCGCGCCGAAGCCGAGACCATGGCGATCGAAGAACCGGCCCTGGCCGGGTTCATTCACGGCACCATTCTCAAGCATGACCGGCTGGAAAGTGCGCTCTCTTATCTGCTTGCCCGCAAGCTGGGCGGCGGCGACATCGATCCCTTGCTCGCCCGCGAAACCTTCGAGGAAGCGCTTTCCGGCGATGCGGGGATCGGAGAATCCATTCGCGCGGACCTGTCGGCGGTTTTCGAGCGCGATCCGGCCTGCCATTCTTATGTCGAAGCCTTCCTCTACTATAAGGGCTTCCATGCGCTGGAATGCTATCGCATCGGCCATTGGCTCTGGGGCAGGGGCCGGCATGCGCTGGCCCTGTTCTTCCAGAGCCGCATTTCCGAATTGTTCGCGGTGGACATCCATCCGGCCGCCAGGCTGGGGCGCGGGATCATGATCGATCACGCCACCGGCGTAGTGATCGGCGAAACCGCGGTGGTGGAAGACGATGTTTCGATGCTGCATGGCGTGACCCTGGGCGGCACCGGAAAAGGCTCGGGCGACCGGCATCCCAAAATCCGCCGCGGTGTTCTTCTGTCCATGGGCGCCAAGATTCTCGGCAATATCGAGATCGGCGAATACAGCCGCGTGGGCGCGGGTTCGGTGGTGCTGAAATCGGTCCCGGCCGGATGCACGGCCGTGGGCATTCCGGCCAAGCTGGTCAATTGCATGGGCCCCGAACGGCCTTCGCAGGAAATGAATCACTTCTTCGACGACGATACCGGTTGACGCACGCGTCTTGACCCACCGGGGCGGCCGTGCGACGTCAAACCCCGGATTTGCATGAGGATTGGCATGACCCGCGGCGAGCTCTGGCGTCTGGAAAAATACCTGCGCAACCTGTTCCGCCTCGATACCATCACCGTGGTCGAGCGGCCCAAGCAGCAGGACTCCGTCGAAGTCCATATCAACGGCGAATTCGTCGGCGTGCTGTTCAAGGACGAGGAAGACGGCGAGATTTCCTATGCCTTCAACATGGCGATCCTGGAAATGGATCTGCCGGAACCGCCCGCCAGCCGCAGCTGACGCCCTATTCCGTGATTTTCGGCGGCGTCATTTCCTGAAATCCGAAACCAGACGATGGACGCCCGCGGCCACCTCCCGCCAGCGGGCAAGATGCGCGCGCTTGAAGCGGTAGGACAGGCTGACACCAGGGGCGATGGGCCGGTCGATGGCGAGGCAATTGGGGCTTGGCAGGTCTTGCGCCGGTTGTTCGCAGAGCAGCAGCGGGCCGTCATTCTTGCTCACATAAAGATCGCTGCGGCCATAGCCGGAATCGGCGCGAAAGATATAACGGGTGAGATCGAACGGTGCCGGCTCGCCTTTGGGCTCGGCGATGTAAGGCATGTAGATGCGCGACAGCCTGGTCTCGGCGTCCATGCCGTTGGTGTCGGCGCGGATCAGGACATGGACCACCGGTGAATCCGGCGCGTTCGCGAGGAAGAGTCCGTCTTCGGCTTCCGTATAGCCCCGCATGTCCGGCAATGCCGCAAACAGGGACACCGCATCGCGGTCCCCGCCGGCCCGGCTGGCGCGCGCTTCGATGAAGCGGGCAGGGATGTGCAAGTCGATCCCCCGGACCCTGAGATCGACCATGGTGGCCGCCGCCGTGGGGCGATTGTCCCGAAACGGTGCGGGCGGCGGGCGCAGGTAATAGAGCAGGAAAAAGCCGCTCAGGGCCACGATGACGCCAAAAAGGCCCAGCGGGACCAGCCAGCCGGAATGCTGGTGAATTTCGCCGTCTCTGCTCACAAGCCCCACCCGCGCGCCAGGCTGGACCCTAGCATTTCCGGGCTCGTCGGCATCGGCCGGTTGGCCCGTCCTCGCCCAATTCTTGCGATGCGTGTCTGGGAAACATCAATTCGCGTCAGTTTGGCACATGTATCGGTTGGGACAGCTGCTGGGAAAGACGGTCCGGATCATCGCCGCGGCGGATTGCGGCCAGGTCGGGGAACTTTCGTGATGCCGCCGGAAAGCCACCTGTTGCGGGACATCACGGTCTTCATGTTCGCGCTGACGGCCGGTCTCACCCTGTCCGGCATCACCGCCAATCTCTATCGCGTCTTCGCCCGCAAACCCCAGGGCAATGCCGAAACCATTCTCTACTGGGGGGTCATGGTGATCGCCGGCGCAAGCGTGCTGCTGGAAAATGCGACACGCACCTATCGCAAGAAAGATTGCTCGGCGCCTGCCTATGGCTTTGCCATCGCGCTGGTGGGCTATTGGTGCTTCATCATGGGGCTTTTCGTTCTCACTGTCGCCCTCGCCATCTAAAGCACCGTCAGCATCGATGCCACCAAGGGATGGCGAACAATGTCGCCTTCGGTGAGGCGCACCACCGGCACGTCCGCAATCGGCTCCAGCCGGCGGGCGATATCACTCAATCCCGACATGCCCGGCAAAAGGTCGGTCTGATCGGGATCGCCGGTCAACACCATGGTCGAACGCCAGCCCAGCCGGGTCAGAAGCATCTTGATCTGGCCATAGGTGCAATTCTGCGCTTCGTCGATCACCACAAAACATTCGCTGAGCGTGCGGCCGCGCATATAAGCGACCGGCGCGATCTCGATCACGCCTTCCGCGAGCAACGCCTTGAGGCGCTTGGTGCCGAGCCGCTCGGTCAGGGCGTCATAAAGCGGCCGCAGATAGGGGGCCAATTTCTCATTGAGGTCGCCGGGAAGAAAGCCCAGCGACTCTCCGGCTTCGACCGCGGGGCGCGACAGCACGATGCGTTGAACCTTGCCGGCCTCCAAGGCTTCGACCGCCTTGGCGACGGCAAGATAGGTCTTGCCGGTGCCGGCGGGACCGAGCGCCAGCACCACGCTTTGCGCGTCGATCGCATCCATCAATTGCTGTTGGGTCGGGCTCATCGCCCGGACATTTTTCACATAGCGACGATCGCGGTTTTCCTGATCGCGATCGTGCGGGCTCCAGGGACGGTTCGGGAAAAGCGGCTGCACATTCTGGTTGGCGGAAAAATGATCACGGGACTTGGAACGCTGCGAGCGTTTTGCCATGCCTGCTCCATGTGGTGATGAAGGTATGCAAAAAAGCGTGCAAGACGGGGACGGCGGCCAATCGGCCCCTGATTATGGGCATTGTCTCCAATGCCAAGATCCATAGTGCGATGCTGCACTCCGGCCCCTTAAGCGAATCACGACGCTTGCATTCAGCGTATCGTTTTTCACGCAAAGTCGGGGATAAATGCGCGGGCCCCTGCATCAAGCTTTTGCGAAGGTTTCCGCGAAGCCGGGCCGTTTTAAGACTTCAAGTCCCGGCGGCGGCGATCTCGCGCTGCCAGAGGCGCCGCATCTTGGTGTCGGCTTCCGGCCCGAAATTGAACCAGGCCGCCTTGTCGTGCGTGGTGTCGATCACGATCAGCGCGTCAAGCTTGCCCAGTTTCTGGATGAGTTCGCTGCGAATCGTGTTGATGGAAACTTCGCTGACGAGGATCCAGGTCTGCGGCATGAACTGGAAAGAGGCGCCGAACCTGGAAATTTCCTCTTCCAGAGCCGCGATCGATCCGGATTTCATTTCGGCGACGATGAAGTAGCGGCTGCGTTCCCCGGCAGGCCGACTGTCGCGTCCGAATTTGGGGGTGGGATCGACGGGTCCGGCCTTGGCCGGCGCTTGCGGTTCACGTGGCGCCGGAAACAACGCCGCCAGCTCATTGTCTTCGCTGGCGTAATGCATTTGCTCCTCGCCCTCGCGCAGCACCAGGGAATGGGGCGCAAGCCGCCCTTCGCCTTGGAACAGTTTCATCTGTTCCAGGGAATAGGGGCCGTAGGAACGGCCGCCGACGCTGATGGTCCAAGTCACGGACATGGGCTGTCTTCAGTCGGATTCGCGCGGAAGATTAGGCGGGCTATGCCGGAAGGACAATCGCCGCGCTTGTTCCAAAAGCAACATGGCCGGGCAGAGCCTGCCCGGCCATGTCGTCCATCAATGCGGTCGGCCTTTACATGAATTCCCACTCGCCGCCGCGCCGGCGGCAGGCCGTGCCGTGGCGATCGAATTCGCGGCCATGGCGATAGACCACCTGGGTGAAGTCCCGGCACTGCATCCGGCCGCGATAATATTCGCGATCGGTCACCACATAGCCGCGATTTGGTCCGCGGTTCCAGTCATAGCGGCGGCCCACCGGACCGCGGAAGCTGTCGCGATAGGAGCGGGCCGCGGCCGGACGGTCGTCGCAGTCCATGTCTCGCGCGATGGCGTTGCCGGCCAGTCCGCCCAGAAGCGCGCCGCCGACAATGCCGAGGCCATTGCCATGGCTGGCGAAGCCGCCGAGAATGCCGCCGCCGAGCGCGCCCAGCACCGTGCCGTTGGTGTGGTCGCGGCCGCTGCACTCATCGGCAAACGCGCCGGTGCCGCTGATCCCCAGCATCAAGGCCGCGGCGGCGATCATCATGCTTTTCGTCTTCAACATCTCTGTCTCCTGTTCAAATGACTTTGGGATCAATCGAAGCGCCAGTTGCCGCCGGTCTCGCGGCAGGCCGAACCGCTGCGGGTGCTGCTGCTGCCGTCGGGCCGGTAAGACGTTTCGGTGAATTCGCGGCACACCATGCCGCCCCGGCGGAATTCCCGCGTGGGCGTGAAATAGCCGTGCGACCGGTCATGGCGCCAATCATAGCGCTGGCCCAGATTGCCGTTCAGGCCATCGGCATAGACGCGGAATGCCACCGGTTGGGCGTCGCAATCGATATCGCGCGATACGGTGTTGCCCAGAAGGCCGCCCAGGATGGCACCGCCGACCACCGCGCCGCCATTGCCATGGCTGGCCGCACCGCCGATCAAGCCGCCGGCCAGGGCGCCGAAGATCGTGCCGGCGGCGGCGTTGCCGCGGCGGCATTCGGCTTCATAGCGTCCTTGTTCGTAATAAACGCCCGAGGCCGGAGGCGGAGGACCGTAAGCGGGCGGAGGAGGCGGGGGCGGCGGGCCGCCGAAGTCGCGATCGGCGCCGCGAATGCGGCGATAGCGTCCGTTGCGATCGTAATAGCCGTTCTGGTCATAGCGGCTGTAATAGCCATAAGGATCGTTGCCGCGCGGTATCGGCTGCGCTTGCGCGACGACCGTGCCGATCGCCAGAACCGCCGCGGCGGTCATCAAGATGCGCTTCATGAGCATAATCACTTCTCCCTGGATATTCCGCTCTGCTTCACAATGGCTCCAGCTTTTGCAGAATTCGCTGAACCTTGTCTGAACGGATTGAGGCGGGAATACGGCGCCCCACCGAATCCTTGACAAGGATAACAGCCGGGCGGGGTGGGTTGTTCCGGTGTCGAAAAAGTGGAATGAAAACTAATTGATGAAATAGCCGATCACCGACCAGGCGCCGTTTTCCAAAACCAGATTGACCGTCTCCACGCCGGCCGCCTTATGGGCGAATGCCGAGTCGTAGCGGACAGTCGCATATTGGCCATCGCGCAGGCCGGGAAGCGTCTTGGTCATCTTCACGTCCTTGAGCGTGCGCGAGGAGACCGCGCCCAGAGGATCGCGCGCGCCATGCATCTTCTGCGTCCAGGCATCGGAAGCGATCTTTCCGCGCGCGGCCGCACCCATCTGCTGATAGGCGTCGGCATAATTCTGATCGTCGATCAGCGTCATCCATTGCTTGGCGCGATCGTCCGGCGACATGGTCATGGACGTAACCGGCGCGGCGCCAGCCAATGCGGGCGCCGAGATCAACAAGGAAAAAGCGATCACCAACCACGCCATCGGTCATCCGGATTCGATACCGGAAGTGCAAACGGGCGGCAGAAACAAAAGTTCCCGCCCGGGCGGCTGCTCCGCAGAGATCAGTAAATCCGCGCCTTGGGCGCGATATACTGAACGTCCTGCGTCAAGGTGTAGGTGTGCACCGGCCGGTAATCGATGCGGGTCTTTCCCGTCTCCGGATCGAGCCATGCCAAGGTGTGCTTCATCCAGTTCTGGTCGTCGCGCTGGGAGAAATCTTCTCGCGCATGCGCGCCACGGCTTTCCTGGCGGTTGGCGGCGCCTTCGATGGTGACGACCGCTTGCTGAATCAGATTGTCGAATTCCAGCGTCTCCACCAGATCGGTGTTCCAGATCATCGAACGGTCGGTGACACCGATATCGCTCCGCTGGGCATAAATCTCCTGGATGCGGCGCTTGCCCTGTTCCAGGCTTTCGCCGGTGCGGAACACGGCGGCATCTTCCTGCATCGCTTTCTGCATCGCCTTGCGCAGCATCGCGGTGGGTGTTTTGCCCTTGGCGTGACGGAAGTGATCGAAGCGGGCCAGGGCCGCGTCGCCGGCATTCCGGGGCAGGTCGGGCTGGCCGCCATTGCCGCGCAATTCCTTCGCCGCCTGCAAACCCGCCGCCTTGCCGAACACCACAAGATCGATCAGCGAATTGGAGCCCAGCCGGTTGGCGCCATGCACCGAAACGCAAGCCGCTTCGCCCACCGCCATCAGGCCGTGCACCACCGTGTCGGGATTGCCGTTGGCCAGGGTGAGGGCGTCGCCGGTATAGGCGCAAGGAATGCCCCCCATATTGTAATGCACCGTCGGCAGCACCGGGATCGGCTCCTTGGTCACGTCCACGCCCGCGAAGATGCGCGCCGATTCCGAAATGCCGGGCAGGCGTTCGTGAATGATCTTGGGGTCCAGATGCGACAGGTGCAGGTGGATATGGTCCTTGTTCGGGCCCACGCCGCGGCCTTCGCGGATTTCGATGGTCATGGCGCGGCTGACCACGTCGCGCGAGGCAAGATCCTTGGCGTTGGGCGCATAGCGTTCCATGAAACGCTCGCCTTCCGAATTGGTGAGATAGCCGCCTTCGCCGCGCACGCCTTCGGTGATCAGAACGCCGGCGCCGAAAATGCCGGTGGGATGGAATTGCACGAATTCCATGTCCTGCAGGGGCAGGCCCGCGCGCAGCACCATCGCATT
Organism: Alphaproteobacteria bacterium; assembly: GCA_017307355.1. GTDB lineage: Bacteria > Pseudomonadota > Alphaproteobacteria > Micropepsales > Micropepsaceae > Rhizomicrobium. Next base: position 53,219 of record JAFKFG010000013.1, on the reverse strand, counting down.
GCCGTCGCCGGTCTGGGTATGGGCGCCGGTGCAGGTCGAATAGGCGCGGCCATAGCCGCCGGTCGCCAGGATCACGCGATGGGCGCGGAAGCGGTGAATGGTGCCGTCGTCCAGATTCCAGGCCATCACGCCCCGGATCGCGCCGTCATCCATGATCAGGTCGAGCGCAAAATATTCGATGAAGAAATTGACTTCCTGCTTCACGCATTGGCCGTACAGCGTGTGCAGCATGGCGTGGCCGGTGCGGTCCGCCGCCGCGCAGGTGCGCTGTGCGATGCCCTGGCCGTAATTGCTGGTCATGCCGCCAAAGGCGCGCTGGTAGATCTTGCCGTCTTCTGTGCGCGAAAAGGGCATGCCGAAATGCTCCAATTCGTAGACCGCCTCGGGCGCATTGCGGCACAGATATTCGATGGAATCCTGATCGCCCAGCCAGTCCGATCCCTTGACGGTGTCGTACATGTGCCAGCGCCAATCGTCCTGACCCATATTGCCCAGCGAAGCGGCCACACCGCCCTGCGCCGCGACCGTGTGGCTGCGGGTGGGAAACACTTTGGTGATGCAAGCAGTCTTCAGGCCCTGGGTGGCGCATTCCAGGGTGGCGCGCAACCCCGCGCCGCCGGCGCCCACGACAACGACGTCAAAAGTGTGGTCGACGATTTCATAAGCGGGCATGGACGTCTCTGATTTTGGAAATGGAATTCAAAACGGCGATCAGGTCGAAGCGGCGATGCGGATCAGGGCAAAAATGCAAGTGACCGTGGTGGCGATCATCACGAAGCGGATCAGCAGCAGGCAAAAGATCTTCATGCCGGTGCCGTGAATATAGTCGTCCACCACCGTCTGCAGCCCCAAGGACATGTGATACAGCATGGTCGCGGCAAAAGCGGCCATCAGCAGCGCATTCCAGGGATGCGCCAGAAAACTCAGGATCGCCACTTCGTTGGTGCCGACCAGGCCCAGGATCGCATAGGTGAACCACAAGCCCAGCGGCACCAGCGCCACCGCGGTGATGCGCTGACGCCAGAAATGCCCGGTGCCCGAATGCGACACGCCCAGTCCTTCGACTTTGCGCAAGGGGGTTTGCAGAGAACTCATTGCAGATACCCCGCATGCCCGGTCCAGACGAACGCGAAAACGCCCACCGCGAACACCAGCGACAGGACATAGACCAGCGATCCGGTCTGGGTGGCCGTCACCTTGTTGAAGCCATAGCCCATGTCCCAGGCCAGATGGCGGATGCCGTTCAGCATGTGGAAGGACAGCGACCAGGCAAAACCGAACAGAGTGACCAAGCCGATCGGCGTGGTCGCCACCGACATGAAGCTCTCATACCCTTCCGGCCCGTTGGAGACAGAGACCAGCCACCAGGCCAGCACCAATGTGCCGACCGCCAACGCGATGCCGGTCGCCCGGTGGGTGATCGAGGCCAGCATGGTCACTTGCCAGCGATAGATGCTCAAATGGGGGGAGAGGGGGCGTTCATGGCCCGGTCTTTGCGGATGATCCGCCATCAAACCCTCGAAAATGCTGCTTTGCGAACCGGGCGGAGTTTAGGGGCGAAGCCCCGTTAGTCAACCGCACAGAATGCCCAATTTTCACCGGTTTTTGCTGTCGCACGGGCGGGCGCTTTGCGGCATTGTCGCGCCCCGTGGGGCAGACCGGATCCGTCGGGGCAGGCGACAGGCGCAAACCGATGCGCGGGGCACGGTTTGCGCTGGGCGTGGCCATTCTGACCGGCCTGTTTCTCGCCATCGCCCTGTGGAATGGCTTCCCGCTGGTCTTCTACGACACCGGCGGCTACCTGGCGGAAGGCCTGGAGGGCGTCTTCCTGGCCGAGCGCTCGCCCGTCTATTCGCTCCTGCTGCTTGTCACCGGCGCTGCCTACAGCCTCTGGCCGGTGGTGATTCTGCAGGCGGGCTTGACCGCCTGGCTGATCGCCGAGACCGCCCGCATCGAAGTGCCCGGATTGTCGCTGAAAGGGCTGGTCGGCATCGGGCTGGTGCTGATGCTGATGACCGGCATCGGCTGGTATACCGGCCAGGTCGAGCCCGACTGCATGACCGCCCTGGTGGTGCTGGGCGCCTATCTTCTGCTGTTCCGGACCGCCGTCCTGGGACGCCGGCGCATGTTCTTCATCGCCATCGTCACCGGGCTGGCGGTCGCCTGCCATCCCTCGCATCTGGGATTGATGAGCGGATTGCTGGTGGTCGGCATCGGTTTGCGGTTCGTGCGTCCGTCTCTGGTGCGTAAAATTCTGCCGGCAGGCGGCGCGCTTCTTTTCGCCTTAAGCCTGATTTTCACCAGCAATTACGTCCTCACCCGGCAAGTGTTTCTCACCCGTTCCGGTTCGGTGTTCGTGTTCGCGCGGCTGATGCAGGACGGTATCGTCAAGCGGCTTCTGGACGAGACATGTCCGCAATCCGGCTACCGGCTTTGCGCCTTCAGGCATCGCCTCAAGACCCGCGCCGATGCCTGGCTGTGGGCGCCGGACAGCCTGTTCCGGACCCGAGGCGGTTTTCGCGGCGACCATACCGAGGAAAACCGCATCATCGCCGACAGCATCCGCCGCTATCCGTTTTTGCAGGTGAGGGCCGCGGTGCGCGCCTCGGCCCGGCAATTCTTCGCCTTCAAGACCGGCGACGGCATCGAGTCGCAGGAATGGGTGCTGAAGCCGGATTTCGAAAAAATGGCCCCCGAACAGCTTCCCGAATATCTGGCGGCCCGCCAGCAACAGGGCCGATTGCGGTTTGCCGCCCTCAACATGATCCATGTCACGGTGGGGATGTTCTCGCTCCTGGGCCTGTTGCTGCTGCTGCAACGCGCGCTGATTCGCCGGGATTGGAGCGAGGCCGCCTTGCCGGGGCTGGTGCTGACCGCGCTGATCGGCAATGCCATCATTTGCGGAACCTTTTCCAATCCCCATGACCGGTATCAATCGCGGGTGATCTGGCTGCCGGGGCTGGTCCTGATACTGGCGCGCATGCGAAATCCCGGCGTCTTGCGGCCCCATGAGGAATCCGGCACTTAGGCCTTTGCAGAAAGGCCTTGCCATGCCCCGTCAGATCAAGATTGCGCCATCGATCCTGTCGGCGGATTTCTCGCGGCTGGGCGCCGAAATCGAGGCCATCGAAGCGGCTGGGGCGGACCTCATCCACATCGATGTGATGGATGGACATTTCGTGCCCAACATCACCATCGGTCCCATGGTGGTGAAGGCACTGCGGCCCCATGCCAAGAAGCCGTTCGATGTTCATCTGATGATTTCGCCGGTCGATCCTTATCTCGATGCCTTCGCGGAAGCGGGCGCCGACGGGCTCACCGTGCATCCGGAAGCGGGGCCTCATATTCACCGCACCCTTCAGCATATCCGCAAGCTGGGCAAAAAGGCCGGCGTGGTGCTCAATCCCGGCACGCCCATCGAAGCCATCGACAATCTGATGGATCTGGTGGACCTGATCCTGATCATGACGGTCAATCCCGGATTCGGCGGCCAGAGCTTCATCGAAAGCCAGATCGGCAAAATCGAGGCGGCGCGCAAACGCATCGACGCGACCGGCCGGAACATCGCGCTGGAAGTGGATGGCGGGATCACCCCCGAAACGGCGCGGCGCGCTGTCGCCGCGGGCGCCGACACGCTGGTGGCCGGCACCGCCGTGTTCCAAGGCGGACCGTCGCGCTATGCCGCCAATATCGCCGCCCTCAGGACATGACGATGCGCGCGGCGGTTCCCCTGAACCTGCTGCCGGAGATGATCAAGGCCCTGGGCTGGCAGGTCTTGGCGCCGCTCCGGGTCTGGATGCGGCGCAACTGGTTTTACCGCCGCTTGCTGCGCGGGCCTTTGGCCGATCACATCGCATTTCATCCGCAGGATTTTCAGCCGCGCCGCCTGGAAGACGCGGATGCCTTGTTGCGCGGGCGGTTTCGTTTCGCGGGCGATAGCGTCGAGGTGCCGGATGGCCGCTCGGTGTTCGACATGCCGGCGCCGTCACTGGCATGGGCGGAAGCGCTGCACGATTTTTCCTGGCTGGCATCCTTGTCGTCGGCGGGCGGCGAGGCGGCACGCCGGCTTGCCGTCGATCTGATCGAGCAATGGATCAAGCGGCACGGGCGCTATTCGGAACCGGCCTGGTCGCCGCATGTGATGGGACGGCGCCTGATCACGATCTTCTGCCACAGCCGTCCGGTGATCTCCAATTCCGACATGATGTGGCGTTCCCGGCTTTTCGTCAGCTTGCGCGAACAGGCCCGGATGCTGGAACGGATCTGCGCCGAAGCGCCCGACGGCATGCCCCGGCTGGACGCGGCGGCGGCGCTGGCCTTGTCCGGCATCTGCATGGACGACAGTCCTGCGCGTCTGGCATCGGGCTTGGAGCGGCTTGAAATCGAGATCGAACGGCAAATCCTGCCCGACGGCGGCCATGCCGGCCGCTCGCCCGAAGACCTGCTGCAGGCCTATCACCTCCTCACCATGGTGATGGATGCGTTGATGGCGGCCGATCTGGAGCCGCCCCATGGCTTGCGCAATGCGCGCGACCGCATGGCTCCGATGCTGCGCTTCTTCCGTCACGGCGATGGCGCCCTGGCGCTGTTTCAGGGCGGCCAGGAAGGCAATCCGCGCATGATCGCGAACCTCCTGTCCCGCGACGAGGTGCGCGGCCAGCCTTTCGGTCACGCGCGTCATTCCGGTTATCAGCGCCTGGCAGCGGGGCGCAACCAGATCCTGATCGATTGCGGCCGCGTGCCCGAAGGCGTTTTTGCGAACCGGTCGCATGCCGGCTTCCTGGGATTGGAAATGAGTTCGGGAACGCACCGGCTGGTGGTCAATTGCGGCGACAGTGGCAAGAACCAGCGCGGCTGGGACGCGGCGCTGCGGGTCACGGCGGCCCATTCCACCTTGACCTTGGCGGACAAATCCAGCGCCCAGATCCTGCCGCCGGGGCTGGCGCGCGATCTCCTGGGCCCCCGGCTGACGGGCGGCCCCCAGCGGCCTTTGACCCGGCGGAGCGAAACCGCGCTGGGCTGGACCGTGGAAGCCAGCCATGACGCCTATGTGCCGGAGCTGGGCCTCCGGCATGAGCGCAAGGTCACCCTGTCGCCCCAGGGCCAAATGGTGACCGGCGCCGACCGCATCCTGCCGGTGACCACCCGGGGCAGCGCGCTGATCTTCGCCCTGCGCTTTCATATCCATCCGGATGTGCGGATCTCGCAGCTGGAAGGCGGCGGCATCCTGCTCAAGCTCTCCAACGGGGAAGGCTGGCGCTTTCGCGCCGGGGGCGGGGAGTTGACGGTCGAGGAAAGCGTCTATCTGGGCGGCGACACGGTGCGGCGGACCGAGCAGCTGGTGGTCACAGGGCAGGTGCGCGACACCCCGGTCGAGACTGCCTGGGTGTTCGAGCAGATAGTTGTTTGATGCCCCCATCTGGCTCTTTCGCGCAAGCGCTCAGAGACGTTCGGTACGCTGTCGCTACCGAACTCCCCCGCCAATGGCGTCGCCATGCGGGGGGAGGAAAGCCCGTGTTCGGGATAGGAATTGCGCGGCGCAATATAGCCGTGCAAAATGGGCAAATCACGTGTCTCAGGAGCGTTTTATGGTTCAGTTGACATTGCCCAAAAACTCGACGGTCAAGAAGGGCAAGGTCTGGCCGGCAGAGACCGCCGCCAACGGCAAGAAGCCGAAGCGCTCCAAGGAGTTCAAAGTCTACCGCTACGATCCAGACACTGGCGCCAATCCGGTGGTGGACACCTATACGGTCGACTTGGACAGCTGCGGCCCGATGGTCCTGGACGCGCTGATCAAGATCAAGAACGAGATCGATCCCACTCTGTCCTTCCGCCGCTCCTGCCGCGAAGGGGTATGCGGATCCTGCGCCATGAACATCCAGGGCGGAAACACGCTGGCCTGCACCAAGGCGATCAGCGATTGCTCCGGAGCGGTCGCGATCTATCCTTTGCCGCACATGCCGGTGGTCAAGGATCTGGTGCCCGACCTCACCAATTTCTATGCCCAATATTCCTCGATCGAGCCGTTCCTGAAGACCAAGACGGCCGAGCCGGAAAAGGAATGGAAGCAGTCGCCCGAAGACCGCGCCAAGCTGGACGGGCTTTATGAATGCATCCTCTGCGCCTGCTGCTCGACCGCGTGCCCCAGCTATTGGTGGAATTCCGAGCGCTATCTGGGCCCGGCAGCCCTGCTGCAATCCTACCGCTGGCTGGTGGATAGCCGGGACGAGGAAACGGGCGAGCGGCTGGACGGCTTGGAAGATCCGTTCCGTCTCTATCGCTGCCACACCATCATGAATTGCACCCAGACCTGCCCGAAGGGTCTCAATCCCGCCCAGGCGATCGGCGAGATCAAGCAGATGATGGTGAAACGTAAAACGTGACGTGCGGGTCTTTTTGTCCCTGAGTTCGTCGCGCGTGTTCACGGGCATTCGCCCGCTCCGCGCGTGCTCCTGCTCAGTGTCAAAAATTCCTCGCGCTCAAGCTGAGTGCGAATAGACAAAAAAGACTGTTAAGCTGCGGAAGCGGCCTTGCGCTGCATCACCCGCCACAACAGCGCGCCACCCCAATTGGCCAGGAGGCCATGCGGATTGGCGCCCACCACCTTGGCCACCATTTGCACCAGCCGCTGGATGTGCTGGCGGCGATAGATGGTCATGCCGGTGCGGGCGGCGAGGCGGGAATAGGTGGCCCGGTCATAGGGCCTGGCGGCTTCCTGGTCCGCCGGGACATTGGCGCAGTAATAGGCATAGGCCAGCTCGTCATCGTCGCTTTCGCGCACGCGGGTCACCGCCACCCACAGCTTGCGCCAGAAGGACATTTCCGGCTCATCCTGTCTGTGAAGGGTGTCGTAGAAGAGTTTGTAATGCCTGTATTCGTCGGCGGCGATGCGGCCGGCAATTTCCTTCAGGACGGGTTCGTCCGTGGCATCCCGGATGGCCGAGTAATAGGACGAGGTGCCGCTTTCGACCACGCAACGGGCCACCATCTCGGCCCGGCGGGAACCGCGAACCGAGCCTTCGGCGTCCAGGTCGTTGAAATGGGCGGGGCTGTAGCCCTTGCGGAAACGGGCGAAGGCGTCCTCCAGGCTGAATTGGGGATCCGCGGTCTCAGCCCAGCGGCCCAGCGCGCGGCCGTGCTGGCTCTCTTCCGCGCCCCAACGCTCGATATCGCCAAGGGTACGGGAACCGGCGTCGCGAAACACCCGCTTCAAATAGGTGACATAATCCGGAGCATTATACTCCACCAAGGCGGCCGCCTTGATCGCCGCCAGCAGAGTCGGGTCAACGGCGGCCGGATCGAATGCGTCCCAGCGGACGTCTTCGAGCTTCCAGCCTTGGTGATAGACGGGCTGCGCCGTCATGGCTTCTTCATTCCCCAACAGGTGGAACGGCTTATAGCAAGTTTGGCTGCCCTGCCATAAGCCGGGCCAAATGTTTACAGCGTTATAGGCGGTTGGCTTATACGCTTAGAACGCGGCTCTCACAAGCTTCAGGTCGTCGATCATCTGTGCCGCGCGAGCGCGATCGGCATCGGTCTTGGCGGCGATCTCGTCTTCCTGGGCGTCGGCGATGCGCTGGTCCAGAATGGCCAGATCCATTTCGCTCATTGGGATGGCTTCTTCCGCCAGCACCGTGACTTTGTTCGGATTGATCTCGGCAAAGCCGCCGCGGATGAAGAAGCGCGTGTCCACGCCTTCGTCCTTCATGTCGATCATGCCGGCGCGCAAGGTGGAAACGAGAGGCGAATGGCCCGCCATCACGCCCATATAGCCTTCGGTGCCCGGCACCGTGACCATGTCCACCGCCTTGGAGAGCAAAAGCTTCTCCGGCGAGACCAGTTCGAAGAGGATCTTGTCAGCCATGTTGCTTTAGGCCGCCTTGGAGGTTTCCGCCGCCATCTTCTGGGCCTTGGCGATGACTTCCTCGATGGCGCCGACCATGTAGAAAGCCTGCTCCGGCAGATGGTCGAATTCGCCGTCCACGATCGCCTTGAAGCTGCGGATGGTGTCCGCCAGCTCGACGAACTTGCCGGGCGAGTTGGTGAACTGTTCGGCGACATGGAAGGGCTGCGACAAAAAGCGCTGGATCTTGCGCGCGCGCGCCACGATCAGCTTGTCCTCTTCCGACAGTTCGTCCATGCCCAGAATGGCGATGATATCCTTCAGCGCCTTGTATTGCTGCAGCACTTCCTGGACGCGGCGGGCGACGGTGTAATGGTCTTCGCCGATCACCTGCGGGTCGAGAATGCGCGAGGTGGAGTCCAGCGGATCGACCGCCGGGAAAATGCCCAGCGAAGCGATGTCGCGGGACAGAACGGTGGTGGCATCCAAGTGCGCGAAGGAGGTGGCCGGCGCCGGGTCGGTCAAGTCGTCGGCGGGCACGTAAATCGCCTGCACCGAAGTGATCGAACCCTTGGTGGTGGAGGTGATGCGTTCCTGCAGATTGCCCATTTCCGTGGCCAGGGTCGGCTGATAGCCCACCGCCGAAGGAATACGGCCCAGAAGCGCCGACACTTCCGAACCCGCCTGGGTGAAGCGGAAGATGTTGTCGATGAAGAGCAGCACGTCCTTGCCTTCCTGGTCGCGGAAATATTCGGCGACGGAAAGGCCGGTCAGCGCCACGCGGGCGCGGGCGCCCGGCGGCTCGTTCATCTGGCCATAAACCAGGGCGCATTTGGAGCCCGCCGCCGAACCCGCCTTCTTGGGATCGACATTGACGTTGGACTCGATCATTTCGTGATAGAGGTCGTTGCCTTCGCGGGTACGCTCGCCCACGCCGGCCAGCACCGAATAGCCGCCATAAGCCTTGGCGATGTTGTTGATCAGTTCCTGCATGGTCACGGTCTTGCCCACGCCGGCGCCGCCGAACAGGCCGATCTTGCCGCCCTTGGTATAGGGGCAGAGCAGGTCGATGACCTTGATGCCGGTGACCAGAACTTCGGCGGTGCCCGCCTGTTCCGCGAAGGTCGGCGCTTCGCGATGGATCGGCGAGACATGTTCCTGGGAGATCGGGCCTGCTTCGTCGATGGGCTCGCCGATCACGTTCATGATGCGGCCCAGGGTAGCCGGGCCCACCGGCACGCGGATCGGGGCGCCCGTGTCGACCACTTCCTGGCCGCGGACCAGGCCTTCGGTGGTGTCCATGGCGATGGCGCGCACGGCGTTTTCGCCCAGATGCTGCGCCACTTCGAACACCAGGCGCACGGTCTTGCCGGTACGGGCGTCGACATTGGTGGTTTCCAGCGCGTTCAAAATCGCGGGCAGGGCTCCGTCAAACTCGACGTCGACGACCGCGCCGATGACCTGGATAAGACGACCTTTGGACTGGCTCATGACTGTCTCTTTCTCTTAGACGGCGGCGGCGCCGGAGATGATTTCGATCAGCTCCTTGGTGATTTGCGCCTGGCGGGTACGGTTCATTTGAATGGTAAGGGCGTTGATCAGATCGCCCGCATTGCGGGTGGCGTTGTCCATCGCCGTCATCTGCGAGGCGAAGAAGCCGGCCTGATTGTCCAGCATGGCGGACAGAAGCTGGACGGAGATGTTCTGGGGCAGAAGCGCCGCCAGGATCGTGTCTTCGTCCGGCTCGTAATCGTAGAACGCGGTGCCGGCATTCTTTTCCACCACCGCCGGGATCAGCTGGCGCACGGTCGGGGTCTGCGTCACCACCGACTTGAAGGAGGAATAGACCAACGTGACCACATCGAACTCGCCGTTCGTATAGGCGTCCAGAACGTGTTGCGCGATCGGCTTGACCAGGGCGAAGTTGGGCGACTTCAGTCCGACCTCGAACGTCTCGATCATCCGGTTGCCCCAGGCGCGACGCAGGCCATCGCGGGCCTTGCGGCCGATGGCGATGATCTTCACGTCCTTGCCTTCGGCGACCAGGGTCGAGATCTTCTCGCGCGCGGCGCGGATGATGCCCGAACTGAATCCGCCGGCCAGGCCGCGATCCGAGGTCGCGACGATGATCAGATGCCGCTTGTCCGAGCCCGTGCCCGCCAGAAGCAGCGGCGCGGAGGGGCCAGAAACGCCCGCCGCCAGATTGGCGATGACATTGGCCATGCCCTGGGCGTAAGGGCGCGCGGCTTCGGCGGCCTGCTGGGCGCGGCGGAGCTTGGCCGCCGCCACCATTTGCAGCGCCTTGGTGATCTTCTGCGTGGACTTCACGCTTCCGATCCGTGTGCGCATTTCCTTGACGGAAGCCATTACCGGGATCCTTTAGGCCGCGAAGCTCTTGGACACGTCGTTCAAGGCAGACTTCAGCATCTCCTCAAGAGCCGGGGTCAGCGCCTTTTCCTTGCGGATGCCTTCGAGGAATTGCGGATAGCCGGACTTGAGCTTGCCGAGCAGCGCGTCCTGGAATGCGCCCACCTTGTTGGTGGGGAAGGGGTCCAGATAGCCGCGGGTGCCGGCATAGATCACCGCCACCTGCTCTTCGACCGCGAAGGGCTTGTATTGCGGCTGCTTCAGAAGTTCGGTGAGGCGCTCGCCGCGCGCCAGCATCTTTTGCGTGGCCGCGTCGAGGTCGGAGCCGAATTTGGCGAAAGCCGCCATTTCACGATACTGGGCGAGTTCGCCCTTGATCGGGCCAGCCACGGTCTTCATCGCCTTGATCTGGGCCGAAGAACCCACGCGCGACACCGAGATGCCGACATTCACCGCCGGGCGAATGCCCTGATAGAACAGGTCCGTTTCCAGGAAGATCTGGCCGTCGGTGATCGAAATCACGTTGGTGGGAATATAGGCCGACACGTCATTGGCCTGGGTTTCGATCACGGGCAGGGCGGTGAGCGAACCGGCGCCATTGTCTTCGTTCAGCTTCGCCGCGCGCTCGAGCAGACGGCTGTGCAGATAGAACACGTCGCCCGGATAGGCTTCGCGGCCCGGCGGGCGACGGAGCAAGAGCGACATCTGGCGATAAGCGACGGCCTGCTTGGACAAATCGTCATAGATGATCAGGGCATGCATGCCGTTGTCGCGGAACCATTCGCCCATGGCGCAGCCGGCGAAGGGCGCCAGGAACTGCAGCGGCGCAGGCTCGGAAGCGGTGGCGGTGACGATGATGGTGTAGTCCATCGCGCCCGCATCGGTCAGGGTCTTGACGATCTGCGCCACGGTCGAGCGCTTCTGGCCGATCGCGACATAGATGCAATAGAGCTTGGCCTTCTCGTCGGTACCGGCGTTGACGGCCTTCTGGTTGATGATGGCGTCGATGGCGACGGCGGTCTTGCCGGTCTGGCGGTCGCCGATGATCAGTTCGCGCTGGCCGCGACCGATCGGGATCAGGGTGTCGATGGCTTTGAGGCCCGTTTGCACCGGTTCATGCACCGACTTACGGGGAATGATGCCAGGCGCCTTCACGTCGACGCGGCGGCGTTCGGCGACATTGGAGAGATCGCCCTTGCCGTCGATGGGATTGCCCAACGGATCGACCACGCGGCCGAGCAGGCCCTTGCCCACCGGCACTTCCACGATGGCGCCGGTGCGCTTGACGGTGTCGCCTTCCTTGATGGTGGCGTCGGAGCCGAAGATCACCACGCCGACATTGTCGGTTTCCAGGTTCAGGGCCATGCCCTTGATGCCGCCGGGGAACTCGACCATTTCGCCGGCCTGGACATTGTCGAGGCCATAGACGCGGGCGATGCCGTCGCCGACCGACAGAACCTGGCCGACTTCACTGACCTGCGCGTCGGCGCCGAAATTCTGGATTTCGCGCTTCAGGATCGCGGAAATTTCAGCGGGTTGGATATCCATGCTTCGGTTCCTTCATTCGTATTCAGTTGCCTCACCAGACCTGGTGAGGAGGCTTATTTAATTCCTGCCCTCGCTTATGCTCGGGCGTTTGTCACTCGAAATGGTCCACTGGACCATTTCGTCGGCTTCGCCGACCGTTCCTCACCCTCTCATGGCGGCGCGGATACCGGCCAGCTTGGTGCGAATTGACGAATCGATCATGCGCGAGCCCACCTTGACGACCAGGCCGCCAAGCAGGGTGGGATCGACGCTGGTGTCCAGGCGCGGCTCGCGGCCGAGCTTGGCTTTCAGAACGGATTTCAGTTCCGCGGTCTGGGCGGCGCTGAGGGCATGGGCGGAAATCACCTGGGCCTGGACTTCGCCCTTGAGGCGCGCCACCAGCCGGTCATAGGCCGCGATCACCGCGTCCAGCGCGAACAGCCGGCGCTTGCCCGTCATGGTGAGCAGGAATTTCATGGTGAGGGGATGGACCCGCATCTGCTCCAGGATGGGCTTCAAGGCGCGGGCCTGATCCTCATGCCCGAACAGGGGCGATTTGATCAGCCGCTTGAAGTCGGTGCTGGCCGCCATGGCGGTTTTCAGGGTCGCGAAATCGGCCGCAACCGCATCCACCACGCCCTGTTCCTGGGCCAGTTCGAACACCGCATTGGCATAGCGGCCCGCCAGTCCGGTTTCGTGAGCCTTTTCGGTCGCCACCTTCACCTCATACGGGCGGCTGCGCGGATGCTTCCATCTGCCGCCGATCGCCCGACTTAACCGTTTGATTATTCAACATAAAAATGAGTGGCCGCGAGTCACCCCGGCGGCGCGCGTGCCAGTTAGCATGCGCCTTACGCCTACGCAATATTCGCGCTTTGGCCAGACTGTCGCGGCGGACGGGCGCCTTGACCGGAGCGGGGCGAGACGCGATATGCCCGGCGTGCCGCATCCGGTTGGCGGCGGAACCCTTGAGATTTCGATGATCGAACTATCCCAGCGTTTCAGCTTCGACGCCGCGCACCATCTGGACGCGGGCGCCAGCGAGAATCGCCGCCTGCACGGCCATTCTTTTTATGTGGAAGTCACCTTGCGGGGCGAGCCGGATTCCAAGACGGGATTCCTGCGGGATTTCGGGGAGATCGACGCGACCCTGAGGCAGATCCGCGATCTGTTGGACCACCGGCTCCTGAATGAAGTCGAAGGACTGGCCAATCCCACCCTGGAGAATATCGCCCGCTTCATCCATATCAGGGCGAAGGCGGCGCTGCCCGAAGTCGTCCGGGTGAAGATCGAGCGGCCATCCTATGGCCAGAGCTGCACCTTCGAAGGGGCTTGATGACGATGGCGAAAAAACTCACCCAATTGGGCCGCGCCGTTGCCCAGCCGGCATCGCCGGACAAGGCGATCCTGGAAAGCGTGCCCAATCCCCATCCGGGAACGAATTATGTGGTGCGGTTCACGGCCCCGGAATTCACCACGCTGTGCCCCATCACCGGCCAGCCGGATTTCGCCCATTTCGTGATCGATTATGTCCCCGGGCGGGCCATCGTGGAATCCAAGTCGCTCAAGCTCTATCTCAACAGCTTCCGCAACGCGGCAGGGTTTCACGAAGCCACCACCATCGCCATCGCCAAGCGCATCGTTCAGGCCATCAAGCCCAGCTATCTGCGTATCGCCGGCTATTGGTATCCGCGCGGCGGCATTCCCATCGATGTCTTCTGGCAGACGGGGAAGGTGCCGGCAGGCGTGTGGCTGCCTGATACAGGCGTTTCGCCATATAGGGGACGTGGTTGACGGTGGGTCCCCGCCTTCGCGGGGACGCCAGCTTTTCTAATTCGCTTCGCTCTTAAGAAAAGCTTGGCGGCTGCCCGATCCAGGCGTCGCCCCTTATCGCGGCCGCGGCTGATCCCGCCCGATACCGGAAATTTTGCACCCGCTCTTGCATGCCGCCAGTTACGAGCATATACTCTCATATTGAGGGCGAATACTCGTGTTGGAGACGAATATGGAAAAATTCGGCATCCGCGACTGCAATTGCGCCAGCCTGCGCAAGGCGGCGCGGCGCCTGACCAGCTTTTATGACGGCCAGCTGGCGCCCAGCGGCCTGCGTGCCACTCAGTTCGCCATTCTGGCCTTGGTCAACGAGATGGAAGAGGTCTCGGTCAACGCCATCGCCGAACGGCTGGGCCTGGACCGCACCACCGCCGGAAAAAATCTGCGTCCTCTGGAACAATCCGGTTTCGTGGAAGTCACCGCCGCAAAGCATGACGGCCGCCAGCGCGCCATCCGGGTGACCAAGGCCGGTCACGCCGCCTTGAAAGTGGCGGTGCCGCTCTGGCGTCAGGCGCAAAGCCGCTTCGAGGCCGCCAACGGCCCGGAAAAGGCGGCGGCGCTGCGCGACACGCTCAAGACGCTTGAATTCGAACCTCGTTAATCCTCGGCCCTTCAAGGAGACGCCATGCGCATCACCGCCGTTCTTCCCGTCGCCGCTTTGCTTGCTGCCGTCTTTGCGGCGCCCGCCTCGGCGCAGACTGCCGCGCCCTCGGTTCCCACCACCAAGATCCTGGCGATCTCCCATCCGATGGGCGCGCCGATGACGCCGGAACAGCGGGCCAAGATCATGCCGCATGAAGTGCATGACACGGTGAACGCCTATCTCGATGGCAAGATTGACCAATGGTATTTCCAGACCAGCGGCAAGGGCGTGGTCTTCATCGTCAATGCCTCCACCACTGAAGAAGCCAAGGCCATTCTGGAGAAATTCCCGCTGGGCCAGGCCGGATTGATGGGCTTCGATTACATTCCCATCGGACCGCTCAATCCCTTGCGCATCATCAACGACATGGTGCGCTAGCGCTGCGCTGACAAAGTAGCCGTTTGCTGTCATCCTGCCAGTCGAACGGGGCAGGCGGGGGCAGCATCATGAATGCGATTGTCATTCGCGGCGTCCTGGTGGGCGCGCTGGCGGGCCTTCTGTTCGGCTTCGACACGGCCGTGATTTCCGGCGTGACCGCCGACCTGCGCGCCGTCTATCACCTCAGCGCGGGCGGCCTGGGGCTCACCGTATCGAGCGCGCTCTGGGGCACCCTGGCGGGCGCGTTGCTGGCCGGCGCGCCGGGCGACCGTTTCGGCGCGCGCCAATGCCTGAAAGTGATCGCCATTTTCTACCTGGCCTCGTCGCTGGGATGCGCATGGGCCTGGGATTGGCCGTCGCTGCTGTTCTTTCGCGTGATGGCGGGCCTGGCGATCGGCGCATCGACCGTGCTGGCGCCCGTCTATGTCACCGAGATCGCGCCGCCGGCCTGGCGCGGCGCCATGGTGGGCATGTTCCAGTTCAATATCGTGCTGGGCATTCTGGTCGCCTATCTCAGCAATTACCTGATCGGCACCATGATGCTGGGCACGGAGGAGTGGCGGTGGAAATTCGGCATCGCTGCCGTGCCGGGGCTCATCCTGTTCGCGCTGCTTTTCACCATTCCCCAAAGCCCCCGCTGGCTGGCGTTCCGGGGCCGGCAGGCCGAGGCCAGGGATGTTCTGCATCGGATCGCGCCCGATATGGGAGAGGCCGAAGAACGCGCCATCCTGGCCAAGCCGCAGGCGCAAGGCGGAAAGCTGAACTGGCGGCTTTACCGCAAGCCCATTCTTCTGGCCTTTGCCATCGCCGCCTTCAACCAGCTCGCGGGCATCAACGCGATCCTTTATTATATCAACGATATTTTCGCCGCCGCCGGTTTCAGCAAAGTGTCGGCGGATCAGCAATCGATCTTGATCGGCGCCACCAATCTTCTGTTCACGCTTCCGGCGCTTTACCTGATCGACAGGATCGGCCGCAAAAGCCTGCTCCTGATCGGATCGGTGGGATTGTTTGCGGCCCTGATCGGAACGGCGCTGATCCTGTCCAGCGGGCAGCACCGGGAACTTTTGATCTGGATGCTGATCGGTTTCATCGCCGCCTTCGCCTTCTCCCAGGGCGCCGTGATCTGGGTCTATATCAGCGAGATATTTCCCACCGAGGTGCGGGCGCGGGGCCAGAGCATCGGTTCTTCGACCCATTGGCTGATGAATGCCATCATCGCCACCTTGTTTCCGGTGGTGGCGGCCTGGTCCAAGGGCGCGCCTTTCGTCTTTTTCGCCGCCATGGTGCTGCTTCAGTTCTTCGTGGTCCTGTTCCTTTTCCCCGAAACCAAGCGCGCGCGGTTGGAAGACATTTCGGCCATCGTCCGCGCCTGAAAATTTGCCTGGGAGCAAACCGCTACCCGCTCGTCCCGCCGCCGGATTTGCTGTATCCCGGTCCCTGGTTGGGGAATGGCGATGAACAGCAGCAAGACACTCGGCGTGGGCCTGATTGGATATGGCTTCGCGGGCAAGACCTTCCACGCGCCTTTGATTCGCGCGGTCGAGGGGCTGGCGCTCCGGGCCGTCGCTTCCAGCGACGCCGCCAAGGTCAAAAAGGATTTTCCCGGCGCGACCGTCTTCGCCGATCCCAGGCAGATGATCGAAGCTGACGGCATCGATCTGGTGGTGATCGCCACCCCCAATGACAGCCATGCGCCGCTGGCCCGCCTGGCGCTGGAGGCGGGCAGGGATGTGGTGATCGACAAGCCTTTCACGCTCGACATGGCCGAGGCGCGCGAGCTGATCGCGTTGGCCGAGCGGCAGGCCCGGCTTCTCAGCGTGTTCCACAACCGGCGCTGGGACAGCGATTTCCTGGCCGCCAAATTCGGGGTCGAGAGCGGCGTCTTGGGCCGCGTGACTCATTTCGAATCCCACATCGACCGCTTCCGTCCCGAAGTCCGCGATCGCTGGCGCGAACGCTCCGGTCCCGGCGCCGGCGTCTGGTACGATCTGGCACCGCATTTGATCGACCAGACATTGTGCCTGTTCGGTTTGCCCGATGCCGTCCAAGCAAATTTCCTCTTGCAGCGGCCCGGTGCGCAGGCGGTGGATTGGGCGCATGCGGTGCTGAGCTATCCGCATCACCGCGTGATCCTGCATGCCAGCATGATCGCCGCTGGCGGCAGCCCCCGTTTTCTGGTGCATGGCGACAAGGGCAGCCTGGTGAAACACGGCATCGACCAGCAGGAAGCGCAGCTCTTGAGTGGCATGTTGCCGGGCAATCAGGGCTGGGGCGTGGACCTGGACCGGATGCAGATCTGGAATGCTGCCGGCGAGTGCCGGGGCATGCCCACGCCCGCCGGCGATCATCGCCGTTATTATGCCGGCATCCGCGATGCGCTGCAGGGCGCCGCGCCCAATCCGGTGCCGCCGATCCAGGCGCTGGCGGTGATGGCAGTGCTGGAAGCGGCCATCGAGTCCGCGACCGGCGGCACCTCGCGCGCAATCCCATTGACGGATTCGGAGCGCGCCGCGTTCGCCGACAGCCAGGTCAAAACGGCATCGCGCAAGTCGGCCTGACGGCTCTAAGGCCCGAAAGGCGTTCGAAGAGGATTTTATTTCGCAGGGTTGACCGTCCGAGACCGCGATAGCTGTTGAATCTTCTGCAATAGCGCGGAAGGGACCGGCACTTTCGACCGCTCATAAGCCGACTTCAGCTCTTCATAAAAATCGATTTCATCGGATTTGCATTCTTCATCAGCGCAATTCCAGTGGGGGCAGGAACCCGCATTGTAAGGCACGGCGGGGGCGCCCTTGACCGGCCGCCTCGCACCAATAACAAAACAAAATTTGGTCAGGTGCTCTGGGGTACCTTCAAAAACGTCCCGATAGTGAATGACGCCGGCGTAAAAAACCTGCTGAATATTATCGGCCATCCATTCGACTTCGCCATTCACCAGATTGAGGTCGCCATTGATCGTGCCATTGGCCTTTCCGTTTGTGCCGATAGGAATTGCCTCGTTTGCGCCGAGCCGCGATTTGACGGGAATCAGGTTGTAAGTCGCGGGATCTAGACCTGAATCCATCCCATAGAATGGCGCAGAGACCTGATTTCTCATGTACCTCGACATCATGTAGCGCGAAGTCATGTCTCTGGTTGCCGTATGACCGCTGTTCTTTGCGGTTGCCATGATCGCGAATGAGGCGTTTTGGTCCCGTCCTATCGCTTCCGGAGTGATCTTCAAATCGGTGACGCTGACCGATGCTCTTTCAACCGCACGGGTCGCATCGAGCTGGCGGGCCACGATCTTGTTCTGGGTCTCCATTATCGAAGCCTGGTTGCTGGATACCCAAAGTTGGCCCACGGTGACGCCGAGCAATGCCAGCGCGATCATCACCTCCGCTACATGCGATGCCTTAAAATTCCAAAAGGACTCACCTGTATGGCGGTCACGCATCTTCCGAATGTGGCGTCCGATATCAGTCGGCAGCATTCCCCCTCCGGCCTAGCTTCGATAGCCCAGCAATGCTCCAGGTTGTAAGCCCGCAACCCAATTTTCAATAGCGTGAATTTGGCATATACCGTTCTTGGGAATTTGGGGAAACTCATGGAAGAGACAAGCAATAGCGGCACCGCATCAATCCAGCCAAAGCCGATAAAGATCGAACCGCAAAGGATTGGCGGCGCGGGATTTTTTTACGCTTTGGGGGCCGTCGCCCTGGCGATCGGCATGATCGCCGCTGCTGGAGGCGGCCTGTCAGCGATCGGAGTTTCGTCGTTCTTTTCATCATTGGGGACGGGCTTAATCGGTATCGGCTTCGTCATCAGCCTCTTCGGCAAGATCGAGCGCCGCATGATGGAAATGATGACGATCATGCAAAGGGACAAATGAGCGAAGGCTATCAATGCCTCGTCTGCGGACACACATACGCGACTAAGGAAGTCGGTGGTGGTCGCTATCCCATTCAGCCGGTGCCACAATGGGCTAATGCGCCGATCTGCGAAACATGCAGATCGTCAAATTGGGACGGGATCGTTCCGGGCAAACCGCTCCTGGAGGCCCATTTCAAGAAGCATGGCATCACACCGGCAATTAACGATCGCGGGTGGTGGTCAATTCCAGGATAGGGCTATTGAACACCGTTCTTACTCGATTTCTTTGATCGGGCCCTTGCCTTGAAGGCGCGACCAAAAATCCGCGACATAGAGCTTGTCTCGATTTTCAAACCCGCTGACGTCATAGCTGCCCCAGGTAGCCAGCAGGACGACGTCCCATATGATGGGGTCGATCTCTTCCATGAAAAGGCGTGCATCATGCATTTTTAGCCCGACGTCGGACAAATTATGAAGCTCCGCGCCAGTTTTTGTGGCTTTCATCTCGTAATGCGCAATAGCCTTGCTGCGTGCTCGCTTCAACCGCTCCGCACGATCTGAGGAGAGTAAATTCGGTAGCGCCTCCGAAATTCGACGGTATGCGTCATCAAAAGCAGCGCCTTGGCGGGACCTGTCGCTTTCGGCCCATAGATCCCTCCAGATCTCAATCTCTTCTTGCGTCCAATCTCCTTCATCCAATGAATCCGTTCCGCTAATCGGCGCGCCGTGACGCTCCCGAAGAGCGCCCAAGAGTTCAGGATTCTGTATCATTCCCCAAACATTCTTGAGGCTCGGAGCCCGCGGATCTCCGTCGAAAATGAACGCCCATAAGTCCCGAACCAAGTCGATTGTCAGCGTTAGCCGAAGATCGATGAAGATGTGAGCGCCATAGGAGTTGTCGAAAATTGACGCGAGGTCGCGCTCCATCATCGGGGTGACCGTTGCAAGCTTTCGACGCGCAGTAAGATATTTTGCCGCCAAAGCGGTAGCATAGGCCGCAACTTTATTTACGCGGCGGTCGATAGTGTCGGGCTTGTCCATTGTCACGAAAGGTCGCCGGGATTTGAAGTGGTTGGTTTTCCGCGCGGTGCTTTAGCTGACCTTTCTTCCCTGCGCATGTGCCAATTAACACCTTCTACCGTTTTCAACATCGCCTTGAGCTCGTCGACCGAGTCCGGTTCCTCGCCAATCCATTTCGCCCAATCTGAGGGATCTAGTACGGCCGGCATCCGGTCGGCGGGAAGGGTGGCGATCAATTTGTTCGCTGGCACGGGGACCATCACGCACGCATAGAATGGCGTCGGAGCACCCTCGATCTCGAATTTTCGCCAGATGTGAGCGATTGTCGTCTTTTTATGGGCGAGCCAATCTCCCGATCGCAGATGGGAAATAACTCCTCGGTCAGAACCGTAGGCTCGGGTGCTGGCGAAGAGCAAGCCCTATTGCGTCAATCCGCAGAAAAGAAGACGGCGCCCTGTCCGGCAGCCGCGATGCGGGTCAGTTGGTCCACAGTCAACCACACGCAATTCGAAAAATGGATATGGGCTTTTTTGCCAGAAGCCGCAGCCGCAATTCTTGTAAGGTCGTCAGGAGAGTGTAGCCGGGAATCTATTTTCATCCCGCCGCCCGCCGCTACGATCCGAACTAGCTCATCAGCCTTCAAATGCTTCATTTTGAATTCCTTTCGATGTGAAATTCTGGCGCTTGCCAACCGATACCGTGACGGTAGCGCCCAGGCACCATTAGTCAGCGATCGCTTTCATAAAAAGTCGGCCGAGCGTATCCAGCTCAGGATTGTGCTCAACTCCACTATTGTTGAACTCCGTCGCCAATCTCAATGTCGCTAACCTGCCGAAGCTAACCATGACATCGTCCCGCGAAATTTCGAGGCCGGCGATGATGTGCATAAGCCGGCTCGGCTTATATGATCCTTGGAGCGGAGCGAGAGCTTTCAATACCAGCGCGTCGATCGGATCCAGCTGTTTTGCGATATCGATGAATTCACGCCGAAAGTGTGATGTGCGGGTGGGGTCCGCGGCGGCGGCCAGAAGGGATGCCCAGATTTCTCTCAGCTCGTCTCGATTCTCGTCTTGAGCAGCTTCCAAAAGGGGGATCAGCACCGTTAGGGGCGGTTGCCTGGGCTCAACTTTTCTGCGCCTCAGCTTTTCCCGGGCTCGTTCGAATGTGCCCGTTATCTCGTCCAGGCGCTGGGGACCGATGATGTCCTTCGCGATCTCCAGTCCAGCTTTGCCAGCCGCTCTCAATGCCGGATCGAGAATCGCAAACTCGGCGCCGTGCTCGATCAGGGCGCTAACTATCTCATTCATCGAAATATGCTCGCTGTTGCCCCAAGCGTTGCCCAAAAACAAAATGCCCCAGCTGGAACTGGGGCACTAAAGGCATAAGCCGTTGTAAATAAATGGCTCCCCGGGCCGGGATCGAACCAGCGACCAACCGGTTAACAGCCGGTTGCTCTACCACTGAGCTACCGAGGAACGAGGCGGGGTGTCTAGCGCGTCCCCTTGCCCAAGACCAGCACAAATTTTTCCAGGCATTCGCGGCATTTTGCGCCGCGCCGGGCACAAAAAAATGAGGCCGGGGGTAAGCCCGGCCCCAAGGCGTTGGGTAATGGTGGGGTGTCTTCAAGGAAGACCCCCGCATGATGCCGATCCAGGGTTAACAAAGACTTAACCAGGCTGATTCGCGGGCAAAATTTCGAAAATAGGTCGCAAGAGCGATTTTTATGCCGGTCCGCGCGACGGGCTGATCGTGGCCCCAAACAACGGCAACTCAAATCGCGAAAAAGCGTGGAGGCCACGCCCGGAATCGAACCGGGATGCAAGGATTTGCAGTCCTCTGCGTAACCATTCCGCCACGTGGCCTCACGAAACGTCCGGACCAGCGGTCCGGCGAGCGGGTGGCGGCTATAGCAGACCGCCCGCCGCCAGGACAACAGCGCTTCGCCTGCAAAAAGCTTGCGTTGTCGGGGGCGGGCGGGCGGCCTATAAGCCCGAACGACGCTGTCCAGAGGCTTTCCCATGTCCGCATCCGCCCGCTTCAACATGATCGAAGCGCAGATCCGCACCAACAATGTCACCGACGTGCGCATCCATGCCGCCCTGGACGCGGTGATGCGCGAGCGCTTCGTGCCCACCGCCAAGCAGGCCCTGGCCTATGCCGATGTGCCGGTGGAAATCGCGCCGGGCCGCTATCTGCTCGACCCTCGCAGCTTTGCCAAAGCCCTGCAGTTGGCCCGCATCACCGCCGAGGACAAGGTTTTGGATGTGGGCTGCGGCACCGGCTATTCGTCGGCGGTCCTGGGGCGCCTTGCCCGCACCGTGATCGCGTTGGAGCAGGATGCCGATCTGGTGCGCGTCGCCGCCGGGCTTCTGGAAGGTCAGCCCAATGTCCAGATCACCCAGGGGGCCCTGATCGAAGGGTTCAAGGATGGCGGGCCATACGACGTCATCTTCGTCAATGGCGCGATCGAGACCCATCCCGACACGCTTCTGTCCCAGCTGGCGGAAGGCGGCCGGCTGATCGCCTTCGTGCAGAAGGGCCCTCAGGGACGAGCGACCCTCTATCTGAAAGAGGAGGGCCAGGTCGGCCATCGCGAGGATTTCGACGCCACGGTTCCGCTGCTGGCGGGCTTTAAGAAACATCTCGGCTTCGTCTTCTAAGCGCCTCAACGAACGTCCGTAAAAGGGTTTGCGAAGCCGCGGATAGAACGGCGTTAACTTGGTCTTTGCCTTCGCAGCTTCACTGTCCTAGGGTTTTAAGCCTCAGCACAACGGCCGGTCGGGAGTTCATCGATGTCCAGTCCCCAGCACGAACCCACCATGGAGGAAATCCTCGCCTCCATCCGCAAGATCATCTCCGAAGACACGCCCGAAGCCGTGCCGGCCGAGGCCGCGCCCGCCGCCAACCAGGACATCCCGGCCACGCCAGAAGTGGCGGAAGCCCCGGAAGCCGAGGTTCTGGAACTCACCCAGGAAGTCCATGAAGCGGCGCCCGAACCGGCCCCGATCCCCGAACCGGTCAAAGCCGTTGCCGACGATGTGGTGTTCGAGGCCCCGCCCAGCGCCCCGGCGCCTTCGCCCAGTCATGATGACGGCATCTTCTCCGACCAGACCCGCCAGGCCCTGGACGACACCTTTGCCTCCATTGCGGACGAGCCGGCCGAGCCCGCGCCGCAGCCCCGTCCCGCCCCGGCGCCTCTGGCGCCGATCAGTGGCTCGACGGTGGAAAATGTGTTCGAGCGCGCCGTGCGCGACAGCTTCGAGCCGGTGATGGCGAAATATCTGGCGGACAATTCCGGCGCCGTGATCGAAGGCATGAAGCCCCTGATCCGCGAATGGATGGACGAACATTTCCCGGCCCTGCTGGAAGGTGCGGTACGCACGGAAATCGAGCGGGTGGTCAAAGCCCGCGGTAAACGCTAGTACCCGTTCAGGCTTGACCCGACGCTGAAAAAACCGGAAAGCCTGCAAAAAGGCTTAGATCCGGCATGCTCGACAAGACATTTTCTCCCAAGGACGTGGAAGGGCGCATCTATGCCCAATGGCGGGAGGCGGGTGCCTTCCGCGCGGGCATGCGCCCGGATGCCGAGCCGTTCGCGATCATGATCCCGCCGCCCAACATCACCGGGCGACTTCATATCGGCCACGCCCTCAACAACACGCTGCAGGATATCCTGGCCCGCTTCGAGCGGATGCGGGGCAAGGATGTGCTCTGGCAGCCGGGCACCGATCATGCCGGCATCGCCACCCAGATGATCGTGGAGCGCCAGCTGGCGGAGCGCCAGATGAGCCGAGTGGGACTGGGGCGCGAGAAATTCCTGGCCGAGATCTGGAAATGGAAAGCCGAATCCGGCGGCGCCATCATCGAGCAGCTGCACCGGCTGGGCGCCAGTGCCGATTGGAGCCGCGAGCGTTTCACCATGGACGAGGGCCTGTCGCGCGCCGTCGCCAAGGTGTTCGTCGAACTCTATCGCCAGGGCCTGATCTACAAGGACAAGCGGTTGGTGAACTGGGATCCCCGCCTGGAAACGGCGGTCAGCGACCTGGAAGTCGAGAATATCGAGATCAAGGGCCATCTCTGGCACATCCGCTATCCCATCGAGGACATGCCGGGCACCTTCATCACCATCGCCACCACCCGTCCCGAAACCATGCTGGGCGACACCGCCGTGGCGGTGCATCCTGATGACGAGCGCTACAAGGCGCTGGTGGGCCGCAAGGCGGTGCTGCCGCTGACTGGGCGGCTGGTGCCGATCATTGCCGACGAACATTCCGATCCGGAAAAAGGCACCGGCGCGGTCAAGATCACGCCCGCGCATGACTTCAACGATTTCGAGATCGGCAAGCGTCACGGCCTGGCGATGATCAGCATCCTCAACAAGGACGGTACCTTGAACGACCAGGTGCCCGCGCCGTATCGCGGCCTTTCGCGCGAAGCCGCGCGCAAGAAGATCGTCGCCGACTTGGAGTCGGCGGGCCTTCTGGCCGACACCCAATCCATCACCCATTCGGTGCCGCATGACGAAAAAACCAAGACCGTCGTGCTGGAGCCCATGCTCACCGAGCAATGGTACCTGAATGTCGAGCCGCTGGCGGCCAAGGCCATCGCGTCGGTGGAAAGCGGCAAGACCAAATTCGTTCCGGAAAATTGGAGCAATGTGTTTTTCGGCTGGATGCGCAACATCCGGCCCTGGTGCATCAGCCGCCAGATCTGGTGGGGGCATCAGATTCCCATCTGGTACGATGCGGACGGCAAGATCTATTGCGCCGAAACCGAAGCCGAAGCGGTCGCACAGGCCGGCGGTAAACCGCTCACCCGCGATACCGATGTGCTGGACACCTGGTTCTCCTCGGCGCTTTGGCCGTTCTCGACCTTGGGCTGGCCGGACAAGACGCCGGAACTGGCGCGCTTCTATCCCACCAGCGTGCTGGTGACGGGGTTCGACATCATCTTCTTCTGGGTCGCCCGGATGATGATGATGGGCACGCATTTCATGGGCGATGTGCCGTTCAAGACCGTGCTGATCCACAATCGCGTGCTGGACGAGCAGGGCGCCAAAATGTCCAAGACCAAGGGCAATGTGGTGGACCCGCTCACCCTGATCGACGAATTCGGCGCCGATGCCTTGCGCATCACCCTGGCGCTGACGGCGGGACAGAATCGCGACATGCGCATCGGCCCGGCGCGGGTGGAATCGGGGCGCAACTTTGCCACCAAATTGTGGAACACCTCGCGCTTCTGCGAAATGAATGGCTGCGTCCCGGTGCCGGGCTTCGATCCGGCAAGCGTGCAGCAGACCGTCAATCGCTGGATCGTGTCGGAAACGGCCAATGCCATCCGCGACGTCACCTCCATGATCGAAGCCCAGCGCTTCAATGACGCGGCAAGCACCGCCTATCATTTCGTCTATGACATTTTCTGCGACTGGTATGTCGAGATCACCAAGCCGATCTTCCAGACCGGCAGTGATGCGGCGAAGGCGGAAACCCGCGCCACCACGGCCTGGGCGCGCGACCAGATCCTCAAGCTGCTGCATCCCTTCATGCCCTTCATCACCGAAGAGCTTTGGGCCCGCACCAGCGAAACGCCCCGCGAAAGCCTGCTTATCTTAGCCGAATGGCCGAAGCCGCTGCAGGTCGAGTATGCCGATGCAGCAACGGCGGAAATGTTTTGGGTGATCGAGATGATCAAAGGCATTCGCTCGGTGCGCGCGGAAATGAATGTGCCGGCCGGCGCCAAGATCCAGATGCTGCTCACCGGCGCCAACGCCGTTGCCGGCGAAAGATTGGCCCGCAACCGCGACGTGATCCTGTCCCTGGCCCGGCTGACATCGGCCGAGGTTGCCGACGCCATTCCCGGCGGCTCGGCCCAGTTCGTTCTGGAGGAAGCCACCGTGGCCTTGCCCCTGGGCGATGTGATCGACTTCGCCAAGGAACGTGCGCGGCTGGAGAAGGACTTGAAAAAGGCCGAGGACGAAATCGCCCGGTTCGATGCCAAGCTGTCGAACGAGCAATTCGTCTCTCGCGCGCCGGAAGACGTTCTGGCCGAACAGCGCGAGAAGCGCGCCGAGGCCGCGATTCTGGCCGCGCGCCTGGCCGACGCGATCAAGCGCCTGGCCTGAGACAGGTCGCCTTGGCTCCAGCTTTCTTCCCCCGTTGGGCGAAGCCCATAACGGGGGAAGATGTCTGCTAGCGGGCTTGCCCGCGTGGCAGACAGATGGGGGAAAAACAAAAAACCTACCCCCCCACGCAGTTGCAGCCGGGCAGGGCGGCTCCTAATTCTTGGGCTTCGCTATTGCCGGAGACCCCGATGCCGACCCTGTTCGACCCGTTGAAAATGGGCGCCCTGACCTTGCCCAATCGCATCGTGATGGCGCCTTTGACCCGCTCGCGCGCCCATCCCGATACCCGCGTGCCCGGCGACTTGGCGTTGGAATATTACACCCAGCGCGCTGGATTTGGCCTGATCATCTCGGAAGCCACCAGCGTGACGCCGATGGGTGTGGGCTATGCGGCCACACCCGGCATCTGGTCGGACGAGCAGACCGAAGGCTGGAGCAGGATCACCCGCGCCGTGCACGAAAAGGGCGGCCGGATGCTGCTGCAGCTCTGGCATGTGGGACGAATCTCCGATCCCATCTTCCTCAATGGCGCCTTGCCGGAAGCGCCCAGCGCGATACAGCCCAAGGGTCATGTCAGTCTGGTCCGGCCGGAACGGCCCTATGTCACGCCCCGCGCGCTGGAAGCCGCCGAAATACCCGCCATCATCGCCGCCTATAAGCGCGGCGCGGAAAACGCCAAGCGAGCCGGCTTCGATGGCGTCGAGATTCATGGCGCCAATGGCTATCTGCTCGACCAGTTCCTGCAGGACAGCACCAATCACCGCAGCGACGCCTATGGCGGCAGCCGCGAGAAACGGGCACGCCTGATGCTGGAAGTGGCCGACGCCTGTATTGACGTGTGGGGGGCGGACCGGGTCGGCATGCATCTGGCACCACGGATGGACAGCCACGACATGGGCGACAGCGATGGGCGCGCGACCTTCACCTATGTGGGCCGGGAGCTGAGCCAGCGCGGGCTTGCTTTCCTCTGCGCGCGCGAGAAGCAGCAACCCGATTCCATCGGCCCCGCGATCAAGGAAGCATTCGGCGGCATCTATATCGCCAATGAAGGCTTCACCTTCGACAGCGCCAGCAAGGCACTGGCCGATGGCGTGGCCGATGCGGTGGCGTTCGGCAAGCTTGCCATCGCCAATCCCGATCTGCCGCAGCGTTTTGCCGATGGCGCACCGCTCAATGAATGGAACAATGCCACATTCTATTCCAGTGGTGCATCAGGCTACACGGACTATCCGGCGCGGGTGGCGCAGCCCGCCTGACTTTCGCCACGATTGAACAGCGACGGAACAATTTGGCTGCGCTACTCGTTGTTTCTTCCTGATCCGGCTTGAAAGGCCAAGGAGGAGATATGAAACACTTCGCCAAATTCGCCGCGGCCTGTGCCATCGCCTTGACCGCCAGCACAGTCGGCGCCGCGGCCGATGCCTGCAGCGGCCGCTCGCATGACACCGGCACGGCGCTGGGCGCGGGCGGCGGCGCGCTGATCGGCGGGCTTGCCTCGCATAGCGTTGCTGGCGCGGTGGTAGGCGGCGTGGCCGGCGGCTTTGCCGGCAACGCGATTGCCCGCAGCGAAGACTGTAACCGCCGCACATCGCATTACCGCCATCGCGACCGCGACTATTACGTCGACCGCCACGGCCATCGCCACTATTACGACCGTTAAGTTATGGGCGGTCAGCCTTGCTTGCGCGCGGCATGTGCTTTGCCCAGCACGCGGAGCACATTGCCGCCCCAGAAATTGGATAGCTGCGCTTCGGTATAGCCCGCCTTCAGCAGGCGGTCCGTGATCTTGGGCAGGGACGTGATGTCCTCTAGGCCGGCGACACCGCCGCCGCCGTCCCAGTCCGCGCCGATGCCGACATGATCCGGCCCCACCAGGTCGAGGGCATGAAGAATGTGCTTCATGTAATCCTCGAAGGTGGCGCGTTGCGTAGGATATTTCTTGTCCAGCGCTTTGGTATCGATGGCGGCCTGGCGCACGATGGCGGTGGCTTCGGCGGGCGTCTTGCCGCTGAGATTTTCCAGCTTGTCCGAAATCGCCGCTTCCGCCTTTGAACGCTCGGGATTGCGCGGCGTGGTGATCAGATAGACGGAATTCATCTGGATGGTGCCGCCCTTGGCGGCCAGCTTCTTGATCCTGGCATCGTCCAGATTGCGGGGATGGTTGTTGAGTGCCCGGCAGCTGGAATGCGAACAGATGATCGGCGCGCGCGACATTTCCAGCATCTGGTCGAAAACGCTGTCGGCGGAATGGCTCGCGTCCAGCACCACGCCCAGATCGTTGGCTTCCTTCACGAACTCCTTGCCCAGAGGCGAGAGGCCATTCCATTTCGGCTTGTCGGTGGCGGAATCGCCGAACTGGTTGTTGAGGAAATGCACCGGGCCGGCCAGCCGCACGCCGAGCTTGTAGAAACTGCGCAGCAGCGTGGGGTCGTTGCCGAGAATTCCGGAATTCTCGATCGACTGATAGACCATGATCTTGCCCTTGGCGGCGATGCGCTTGGCATCTTCCTCCAGAAAGGCCAACTCGAATTGCTGCGGATGGGCGGCCACCATTTCGCGGATTTCGGCGGCGCGCAGGAAAGCAGCGTCCCGCATCGCGCTCATGCCTTCGGGCGTGACCGGCGCCTGCGGCGTGTAGATCGCGAAGAAGCCGCCATCCAGCCCGCCTTCCAGCATGCGCGGATAGTCGGCCTGGGTGAAATCCTCATCGACATGATGGCGTTCCATCACGTTCCAGCCCGGCCGCGCCAGATTGGCCGGCATGTCCAGATGGGAATCGATGCAGATCAGCTTTTTGTGCAGGGCGAGGGAATCGGTCGCCGCCCGGGCCAGACCCGGCGCCAGCGCCAGGGCCGCGGTTCCATTTTCCAATCCCCTTCCATCCCCGCGCCGATGCTAGGCGATTTGCGCTCCCCCGCCAAAGCATTGTTGCGTGGATCAGACCGCGCTCTTGCTCAGGGCCAAGATGCCGTCGGCGACATATTGCACCGACAAAGCCGCCAGCAGCACGCCCAGAAGCCGGCCGAACACCGCCAAGCCCTGGGCGCCCAGGAACCGTTCCAGATAGGAAGAACTAACGAGCACCACATAAGCCAGCAGCAGCATCGCCGCCATGCTGGCGATCAGCAGGATGAAACCGACCGGATCGCCATTCACCCGCCCCGCCAGCAACACCATGGCGGTGATCGCCCCTGGTCCCGCCATCAGGGGAATGGCAAGCGGAAAGGCCGCGATATGAGAGCCGGTCGCGGTGCCGGACTTTTCGGCTTTGCGTTCCGTGCGGCGTTCGAACACCATTTCGAAGGCGATGGCGAAGAGCAGAAGCCCGCCCGCGATTCGGAAGGCGGCCAGCGAGATGCCCAGCTTGCCCAGCAACCAGTCGCCGAACAGGGCCGAGCCCGCCAGAACGAAGAACGCGATGACGCTCGCTTCCAGCCCGATCTTGCGTTTCAGCTTGGCGGGCATGCCCGCGGTCAGGCCGAGGAAAATCGGCCCCAATCCAATCGGATCGATCACCACGAACAGGGTTACGAGAGCGGAAATCAAGGCCGTGATCATGTGGTCAGTCTAACGCAAATAAATATCGGCACGGTCAATTTCCCGAAGCATCCCAAAGAGATGGAAGCATCTCGGATCGGGACACCTGCCTCGGGGCCAACCGAGGGATTGAAAGACTCATACCAAAGGAGCATCGTCCCGCAATAATTACAAAAAAGGGGAGAGACTTTCATGGGTCATCTGTCAGTGCGCCTGCTCGGAACGGCGGCGCTTCTCACAAGTTTGGCTTTTTTGCCGGCCCACGCGGCCGGCGCGGACGATGCACGGCTCAAAGCCATTGCCGGCAAAATCCAGATTACGCGCGACAGCTACGGCATCGCGCATGTCAAAGGTCATACCGACGCCGATGCGGTGTTCGGCATGGTCTATGCCCAGGCGGAAGACGATTTCAACCGCGTCGAAACCAATTACGCCACCAATCTGGGCGTCACGGCCAAGAATGACGGCGAGAAGGCGATCTGGAGCGATCTGCGCCAGCGCCTCTTTATCGACCCGGAAGTCCTCAAGGCCGATTATGCCAAGAGCCCCGAATATCTGAAGAAGATCATGATCGGTTGGGCCGACGGCCTGAATTTCTTCCTGGCTTCGCATCCGAATGTGAAGCCCAAATACATCACCCATTACGAACCGTGGATGGCGCTGTCCTTCACCGAAGGCAGCATCGGCGGCGATGTGGAGAAGGCGCGGCTGAGCCAGCTTCAGGCTTTCTATGAAAAGCGCACCGTGGCGCTGACAGACCTGGAGAAGGGTTATGTCTATGTCGAGCCCGTGGGCTCGAACGGCATCGCGATCGGACCCAAGGTCACCAAGGACGGGCACGCGCTGCTCTGGATCAACCCGCACACCTCTTTCTATTTCCGGTCGGTGGTGCAGATGACCAGCGACGAGGGGCTGAACGCCTATGGCGCGGCCACCTGGGGGCAGCCTTTCCTCTATCAGGGCTTCAACGAGCATCTGGGCTGGATGCATACGACCAGCTCGGCGGATACCACCGATGAATTCGCCGAAACCGTCACCCAGAAGGACGGAAAATATTTCTACAAATACGGCAACGAACAGCGGCCGGTGACGGTGAAGAACATCACCATCGAATATAAGGCCGCCAATGGGAGCATGGCGAAGAAGACCTACTCCGCCTATTTCACCCACCACGGCCCCATCATCCGCGAAGCCGACGGTAAGTGGATTTCCATGTCGATCATGAACAAGCCGATCGACGCGCTGGAACAGTCTTTCGGCCGCACCAAGGCCAAGACCATGGCCGAATATATGAAGGTCGCGGACCACAAGGCCAACTCGTCCAACGACACGCTTTATGCCGACGACAAGGGCAATTACGCGTTGCTGCTGCCGCAATTCGTGCCGCTGCGCGACAATCGCTTCGACTATACCAAGCCGGTGGACGGCTCCGATCCCGCCACCGACTGGAAGGGAATGACGCCGCTCAATGACATTCCCCATGTGGTCAATCCGGGGTCCGGCTGGGTGTTCAACAGCAACAACACGCCCCAGAACGCGGCGGGACCCAACACCGTCGATATGTCGAAATTCCCCAAATACATGGACGCGTCGGGCGAAAATCCGCGCGGCGTGCATATGGTGAAGGTTCTGACCGGGACCAAGGACATGACGCCGCAAAGCCTGATCAAGGCGGCGTTCGATCCTTATCAGCCGGCCTTCGCGGAAATGGTGCCGGTGCTGGTGAAGGACTTTGACGCGCTTCCCACATCCAGCCCGCTGAAAGCCAAGCTGGCCGAGCCGGTCGGCGTGCTCAAAAGCTGGGATTACAAATGGGGCACGGAGTCGGTGGCGAACTCGATCGCCATCTTCTGGGGCGATGCCCTGTACAACCGCAAGATCCGTCCCATGCGGGCCGCCGGCATTCGCGAGGATTATGTCGACTATCTGGCCCACAAAGCGACCTCGGAAGACCGGCTGCAAGCCCTGTCGGAAGCCTTGGACAAGCTGACGGCCGATTTCGGCACCTGGAAAACGCCCTGGGGCAATATCAATCGCTACCAGCGCATTTCCGGCGAGATCAATGCCGGGTTCGACGACAATGCGCCCAGCGAGCCGGTTCCCTTCGATACGGCGCAATGGGGTTCCATCGCGTCTTATGCGACGGTGCATGACAAGACCAAGAAATGGTACGGCGTCAGCGGCAACAGCATCATCGCGTCGGTGGAGTTCGGGCCCAAGGTCAAGGCCTGGGCGGCCACGGTGGGCGGGGAAAGCGGCGATCCCAAGTCGCCGCATTTCAAGGACCAGGTTCACGCCTATATCACCGGCGATCTCCTGCCGGTCTTCTTCTATCCCGAAGACCTCAAGGCCCACACCGAACGGGTCTATCGCCCGGGCGAATAAGCAGGCGAGTAAATCTGCACAAGTTTTGGCCGTTGCCGGATATTTTTCCGGCAGCGGCCATACTTGACGCCTATCCGAATCCGGAGGCCAAATCCGGGCCGCCGCGATATTTCCTGCGCACACCATAGGGGCCCATCATGTCGAACCTGCACAGCCGCAGAGGCTTTCTCAACCTGACCGGCGCCAGCGCGGCCGGACTTTTGGGGGCATCGGCCTGGACGCGCGCCTGGGCGGCGGAAACGCCGGATCTGATCGTCACCAACGCCAAGGTCTATACGGTCGACAATGCCATGCCGCGCGCGGAAGCTTTCGCGATCCGGGACGGCAAATTCGTGGCGGTCGGCAAGAACGACGAGATCAGCGGGCTGGCCGGGAAGGGCACCGAGCGTTTCGACGCCAAAGGCATGACCGTGGTGCCCGGCTTCATCGACTGCCACAACCACGCACCCGGCAATGTGCTGATGTTCGAGGCGGTGGTGGGCAATCCTTATGTGGTGGAATTCGTCAGCATCCAGAGCATCATCGACAAGCTCAAGGCGCGTGCCGCCAAGACGCCGCCCGGCACCTGGGTCGATGGCTATTTCTTCGACGACACCAAGGTCAAGGACAAGCGCGAGATCGATGTCCATGACCTCGACAAAGTCTCCACCGACCATCCGGTGTGCGTGCATCACCGGGGCGGGCATACCTCCTATTACAACAGCAAAGCCCTGCAGATGGCGGGCATCACCAAGAACACGCCCAATGCATTCGGCGGCACCTATGACAAGGACGCCAAGGGCGAGCTGAACGGCCGCGTCACCGACCGCGCCCGCGGCGTCTTCGCCAAAGTGGGCAAGCGGGTGACTTATAGCCCGGCGGAAGAGCTGCAGCGCGACCGTGAGGGCCTGGCCTTCATCTCCAAGCAGTTCGTCAAATACGGCCTCACCAGCGTGCATCATGAAGGCGGCGACCTGATGGCGTTGCAGCAGGTGCGCGCGCGCGGAGACCTTCTGCACCGGGTCAGCTATGAGTGCCAGGACAAGATGCTGGACGCGATGATCAACACCGGCATCCAGACCGGATTCGGCGATGAATGGATCCGCTTCGGCGCCACTTCCGAACATACGGTGGACGGCTCCTTTTCCGAGCGCACCATGGCGATCAGCCGGCCCTATATCGGCATCACGCCGGCCTATCAGGGCAACCTCACCGAAAAGCAGGAAGATCTCGATGCCTGGGCGGACCGGGTCAACCGTGCCGGCATCCAGCTGAACTGCCATGCCAATGGCGATGTCGCCATCGACCATGTGCTGACGGCCTATGAAAAGGCGCTGAAAGCGTTCCCCCGGGCCGACGCCCGGCCCAAGATCACCCATTGCAGCTTGATCAATCCGAGCCTTCTGGCCCGCATCAAGGCGTTGAACGCAGTGCCTGCGCTGTTCACCACTTACGCCTATTACAATGCCGACAAGTTCCACTTCTACGGCGAAGACATGATGAAGAACATGATGGCCTATCGCAGCCTGCTGGATGCCGGCGTGCGCGCGGCGGCGGGCTCGGATTTCAGCCCCGGCCCCTTCGATCCGCTGATGGGCATTCAAGGCATGGTGACGCGCCATGGCTGGAACGGGGAAACCTGGGGGGCGAACCAGAAGATCACGGTGGACGAGGCCTTGCGCGTCAACACCATCAACGGCGCCTACAACAGCCACGAAGAGAATATCAAAGGCTCGATCACCGCAGGCAAGCTGGCCGACTATGTGGTTCTGGCCGAAGACCTGCACACCATCGATCCGGAGAAGATCAAGGACATCAAGATCGTCCGCACCGTCACCGGCGGCAAGACGGTCTATCGGGGCTAGGTTTCATCCGCCAGGCGATGCAGCGCTTCACCGGTGAGGCGCTGACCCGTCCATTCGTCGAGGGGAAGGGCGCCCAGCCCGCGATAAAAGCGGATGGCGTTTTCGTTCCAATCCAGGACCGACCATTCGAACCGGCCGCAACCCTCCGCAACCGCCTTGCGCGCCAGCGCCCGGAACAATCCGCGGGCGATGCCATTGCGGCGAAAGGCGGGACGAACGAACAGATCTTCCAGATAAAGGCCGGGCCGGCCCAGGAAGGTGGAGAAATTATAAAAATAGAGCGCGAAGCCGGCCGGGGCGCCGTCCCATTCGGCCATCATCGCATGGGCGCGCTTATGCTCGAACACATAGCGGCGCAGCGTTGCCGCGTCGGCGACGCATTCGGCGCTGAGGCGTTCGAACGCAGCCAGCTCGCGGATATAGTCCAGCATCAACTCCGCATCGGCGGGAACCGCCTCGCGTATCGACAGAGCACCCATCACAATCCCCTTACGAATATGACGGGAAATTATCGGAAATCCTGCCGCTCTCAACATGAAGCATGCGATATGCGACGGGAGATGTTGCCGCAGTCAGCCCGAACCCGATGGAACTTCGACTCTTCCGTTTGCAAACCGGGCAAGAATCTCCGAAGTAGCCCCCACACTCACGGAGGATCCGATGCGCGACAGATCGCTTCCGGCCCTGGCGGCATTTTTGATGCTGTTTTCCGCCGCGGCCCATGCCGATCCGGTGCCCGAACGGGTGGCGGACATCATTCGCGCCGCCGCCAATGACGGCAATCCCGCCGAACTGGCCGCCACGATCAAATTCGCCAAAAAAGCCAATCCCCGTTCGGTGAAGGAAATCGACGCGCTGGCGGCGCAGTTGCAGGCCGCGGCCGACGCGCGGCACCGGGCCGAATTGCTGCGGCGGCGCTTCTTCGAAGGCTGGACCGGGCAGGGGGAAGTCGGCGCGTCCAATTCCAGCGGCAATACGCGCAGCACCACCCTGGCGCTGGGTCTGAATTTTTCGCGAAATGGATTGCACTGGGATCACGCCTTCAACGCGACGGCGGATTACCAGCGCGATAATGGCTCCGAGAGCAAGGGTCGCTACTTCGCCAGCTATAGCGGGCATTACAAATACAGTGACCGGGCTTATGCCTTGGGCCTGCTCAGCTGGGAATCCGACCGCTTTTCCGGTTTCGACAGCCGCATGAGCGAATCCGTCGGTCTGGGGTATGCGATCCTGAAAGGCCCGCGCGTCACATTCTCGGTGGAAGCGGGCCCTGCGCTGCGTCAGACCGATTACATTCTGGGCCGATCGGAAAATGAATTCGCGGGCCGCGCATCGGCGAACTATCTCTGGAAGATATTTCCCAATCTGGTGTTCACCGAGGTCGTCTCCTATTACGGCCAGAGCCATGACAGCACCTTGACCTCGGACACGGGCCTGACCGCGAACCTGATCGGCGCCTTGTCGGCGCGGGCCTCGTATCATGTGCAATATGAAACCAATCCGCCCCTGGCCCTGGACAAGACCGACACGCTGACGCGGCTGACATTGGTCTATTCGTTCTGATCCCCAATCGGGTGCAGGATGGGGCCGACCCGAATCGCGCGACGCCGGATACCGTCTTTCATGCAAATGCCTGCCGTCACGCTGGGCGATCCCAAGCGCCGCATCCTCAAGGACATATTCGGCTTCGACGATTTCAGGCCCGGTCAGACGGCCGCCATCGAGGCCGTGCTGGGCGGCCGCCATGTCTTGAGCGTGATGCCCACCGGGGCCGGCAAATCGCTCTGCTATCAGGTTCCCGCGCTGGTGATGGGCGGGCTTACGCTGGTGGTTTCGCCCCTGGTCGCCCTGATGCAGGACCAGGTGGCGGCGCTCAGGCTGGCCGGCGTGGCGGCCGATACCATCAATTCCTCGTTCGACCGGGCCGCCAATGTCGCGACCTGGCGCCGGGTTGCGACTGGCGAAACCCGTCTGCTCTATCTTGCGCCCGAGCGGCTGATGACGCAGCGGATGCTGGATGCGCTCGGGCGCCTCGACATCCGGCTGATCGCCATCGACGAGGCCCATTGCATATCGCAATGGGGGCCGGCTTTCCGCCCGGAATATGAAGGGCTGGCGCGGCTGCGCGACCTGTTTCCTTCGGTACCGATCATCGCCTTGACCGCGACGG
Source organism: Alphaproteobacteria bacterium (assembly GCA_017307355.1). GTDB lineage: Bacteria > Pseudomonadota > Alphaproteobacteria > Micropepsales > Micropepsaceae > Rhizomicrobium. Next base: position 17,696 of record JAFKFG010000013.1, on the reverse strand, counting down.
CGGATGAATCCACCCGCACGGATATCGCCCGTCAGATATTCGCCGGAAAGGTCGAGACGCTGGTGCTGGGGTTCGACCGTCCCAACATCAAGCTCAGCGTGGCGGCGCGCCATGACGGCAAGCGGCAGCTGTTGGATTTCGTGAAACGCCATGCGGGCAAGAGCGGCATCGTCTATTGCCTGTCGCGCAAGAAGACCGAGGAGACCGCATCCTTCCTGGCCGAGAACGGCATCCGGGCCTTACCCTATCACGCGGGCATGACCAAGGAGGCGCGCGATGCCAACCAGAACAGCTTCATGACCGAGGCGGGGTTGGTGATGGTGGCGACCATCGCCTTCGGCATGGGGATCGACAAGCCGGATGTCTCTTACGTCTTTCACACCGATCTGCCCGGCAATCTGGAGGCCTATTACCAGGAGATCGGGCGCGCGGGCCGCGATGGGCGCACCGCCGAAGCCCATATGCTGTTCGGCCTGGCCGACATCCGCATGCGCCGGATGTTCATCGAAGACGAAGACTCGTCGGCGGAGCACAAGCGGCGCGCCCATGGCCGGCTTGGCACCCTGATCGGTTATTGCGAAACCGCGGGATGCCGGCGCCAGATCCTGCTGAATTATTTCGGCGAAGACGCGCAGCCTTGCGGCAATTGCGACAATTGCCTGGATCAGGCGCCGCGCGCGGACGGGACGGCGGAGGCGAAGATCATTTTCGCGGCGATCCGGCAATCCGGCGAGCGTTTCGGCCCGGCGCACATTGTCGACATTCTGCGGGGGCAGAGAACGCAGAAGATCGTCGACAAGGGGCACGACCGGCTCGCCAGTTTCGGAACCGGCAAGGCCCGCAAAAAGGAAGAATGGCAATCGCTGGTCCGCCAGCTGGTGGCGGGCGGGTTTCTCACCCTGGACCTGGCCGGTCATGGTGGCCTTTCCATTGCGGCGAAAGGCGATCAACTGGCGCTGGGCGAGATCGACTTTCAGTATCGCGTGGAGCGCCCCCGCGGCAAAGGACGCATCATCGCGCCTGAGAACGGGGAGAGTGCCGATCCGCAATTGCTCGATGCGCTCAAAAGCCTGCGGCTGCGCTTGGCCAAGGAACGCCAGGTGCCGGCCTATGTGATTTTCTCCGACCGGACACTGGCGGACATGGCCCAGCGCCGCCCCCGCGACCTGGACGGCTTTGCCGAGGTTAACGGCGTGGGCGCCGCCAAGCTGCGGGATTTCGGCCCGCTGTTCCTCCGCGCCATCGCTGCGCATCGTCTTGCATAAGCGGGCAGGCGTCAGTAATGGGTCTGACAGGCGGGATGGGTGGCCGAGCGGTTTAAGGCTCCGGTCTTGAAAACCGGCGTGGCGGAAACGTCACCGTGAGTTCGAATCTCACCCCATCCGCCACTCAATCAACGGCAGCGGACATTGCCGCGGTCGATCGACTGGCCCAGCAAAGCGCCGCCGCCCGCGCCCAGCAATGTTCCCAACGTGTCGCCGCCGATGGCGTTGCCGAGTAAGCCGCCGGCGATCGCGCCGATGACCAGGCCCGTGGTGCCATCGTTGCGCCGGCAATAATAGCGGCCATCGCCGCCGCGATAGATGCGGTCGTCGCGGCCCAGACGCCGCTCCTTATAGCGCCCGGCGTGATAGTGCCGCGACGGGTCCCAATCGCCGTTGCGATCGCCGTTCCAGCGATAATCGTGTCCGCGCTGCGCCAATGCCGGTGCCGGCATCGAAAGCGGCGTTGCGATCACCGCCGCCAGAAACACTCCCATCAGGCGCTTGTTCATGAATGTCGTCCTTTCCAAATAGTCTTCGAAACGTGAACGCACAGGCCGGATTCTGGCTCAACGCAACGCCCGGAATTTGGCGCGCCGAAAAAGGCCGAAAGGCGGCGGGAAAGCTGGCCGGCACACTTCGGGACAACTGAAAGCGGCACCGCGAACCACGGTTAAGCCCTTGCAACAATGGAGGCAAATGACAGTCCGGACTTTGCACCGGCGGAAAGCATCCTTTAGCGTCCCCAAGTCCCCATGGTTGATTCGGCTTGATGCGCGCGCTGCGATTCCTTGCAATTTCCGGCCTGGCCCTGGCGGCAGCGGGTTGCGGCACCACGCGGGTCGCGCCGCCTCCGCAGAACAACACGGTCACGGTTCCGCGCAGCGCCGGGGTCTATAAGGTCGGCAATCCCTACCAGATCGACAATGTCTGGTATTACCCGCACGAACAGCCCGATTACGACGAAACCGGCATCGCGTCCTGGTATGGTCCCACCTTCTACGGCAAATCGACCGCCAACGGGGAAACCTATGACGGCAATGCCCTGACCGCCGCGCATCGCACCTTGCCGATGCCGGTCAATGTCCGCGTCACCAATCTGGATAACGGCAAATCCATCATCGTGCGGGTGAACGACCGCGGCCCTTATGCGCGCGGGCGCATCATCGATCTGTCGCGTCGCGCGGCGGAACTTCTGGACGTGGTGCAGACCGGCACCGCCAAGGTGCGCGTGACGTATCTGGGCCGCGCCGACATGGAAGGGGGCGGCCCGCCGCCCGCGATAACGCCGCCTGAAATCGCCTCGGCCTTGCCCGCCGTGCCGGCCGGCAAAATCGACACCTCCCCACTGGGCACTGTGCCCGGCGCGCCGGTGGCCCCGCCCGTCAAGCAGAGCGTGATGCCGACGCCGGTGGCGCCGCCGCCCGTCCAGGTCGCCGCCAACCAGCCCAGCGAGCAGGTGGTGCAGGAGCCGGTATCCGCCGCCACCCATCTCTATGTGCAGGTCGGGGCTTTCTCCAAGCTCGAGAATGCCAGGACGCTGCTGTCCAAGCTTGGCGGGGATCTTCGGATTTCCACGCTGAAGCGGAACGGCCAGACTCTCTATAGAGTGCGGACCGGCCCGCTCAATTCGATCGAGGATGCCGACGCGGCCTTGTCCCGGATCACCGGAGCAGGCAGCAACGATGCTCACATCGTGGTCGATCAATGAAACGTCATCGGAGTAAACGCCTATGCGCCGCCTTTTCCTGACTTCCCTGTCCCTGTTGGCCCTGGCGGCCCTGCCGGCTCAGGCGGCCCTGGACACCAATGCGGAACATGCCTTGCTGATGGACGCGGGCACCGGGCAGGTGCTGTGGCAGAAGGAAGGCATGACGCCGATGCCGCCCGCATCGATGTCCAAGCTGATGACCCTGGAGCTTCTGTTTCAGCGCCTGAAAGACGGCCGGATCAAGCTCACCGACACTTTGCCGGTGTCCGAGCGCGCCTGGCGCACCCAGGGTTCCAAGATGTTCGTGGAGTTGAATTCGCGCATCCCGGTCGAAGCCCTGATCCGGGGCATCATCATCGATTCCGGCAATGACGCCTGCGTGGTGGTGGCCGAAGGCCTGGGCGGCACGGTCGAAGGCTTTGCGGACATGATGAACAAGCGGGCGAAGGAGATCGGGCTCGACCAATCCCATTTCGTCAATCCGGACGGATTGCCCGACCCTCCCGGCCAGATGATGAGCGCGATGGACCTGGCCAAGCTGGCCCGCCACCTGATCCGCGACTATGCCGATTATTACCACTATTTCAGCGAGAAGGAGTTCACCTGGCACAACATCACCCAGCCGAACCGGGACCTGGTGCTGGGCTCCTTGCCGGGAGCGGACGGCCTCAAGACGGGCCATATCGATGCCTCGGGATACGGCATCACCATCTCCGCCAAGCGGGGCGATACGCGCTTCATTCTGGTTCTCAACGGATTGCGCTATCCTCAATACAACAATGACTATTTCCCGAACATCAAGCGCGCCGAAGAAGCCGGCCGGCTGATGGATCTGGCGTTCCGGGAATACCGTCCCGTCACCATCGCCGCCGCCGGCAAAGTGGTGGGCCAAGCCGCCGTGAAGGAGGGCAAAGCACCGACCGTGGCGGTGACGCCCAAGAACGCGGTGGTGGCGACGATGCTGATGGAATCTCAGACCAAGCTCAAAACCGCGATCAAGACCGATCCCAATCTGACCGCGCCGGTGGCGCAGGGCCAGCGGATCGGCACCATGACCGTCACGGCGCCCGAATTCCCGGCCATGACCGTGCCGGTCTATGCCGCGGAGCCTGTCGAGCGCGCCAATATCTTCGTGCGTCTCTGGAACCGCTATTTCGGAAAGCACTGACAAAGCTCATGACAGGGCGCTTCATCACCCTGGAAGGCGGCGAGGGCAGCGGCAAGTCCACCCAGGCCAGGCGCCTGGCTGCCGCATTGCAGGCCCGGAATATCGACGTCGTCACCACGCGCGAACCGGGCGGCTCGCCCGGCGCGGAAGAAATCCGGGGGCTGCTGGTGAACGGCGCGCCGGGACGCTGGGATGCGCTGACCGAAACGCTTCTGGTTTATGCCGCCCGTGCCGATCATGTGGGACGCACCATCGGTCCGGCATTGCTGGCGAAAAAATGGGTGGTCTGCGACCGCTTCACGGATTCCACCTATGCCTATCAGGGCGCGGGCCGCGGCCTGGCGCGGGAAACCATCCGGCGCATCGACTCGGTGGTGCTGGATGATTTCAAGCCGGATTTCACCCTGATGCTGGACATCGATGTCGATGCCGGATTGAAGCGGGCAGGGGCGCGCGGCAATACCGAATCCCGGTTCGAGAATTTCGACCGCGATTTTCACGAAAGATTGCGCCAGGCGTTCCTCGACATCGCCCGGCGCAATCCTGATCGCTGCACCATCATCGATGCCGCCGCGGATGAAGACACGGTCGCATCCGCGATCTGGGCGGCGGTGGCGCGCCGTTTTGGGCTATAGTCCGCCATGGCCAAGCGCGCCCGCATCAGCGAACCGGATGAAAGCGACCGCCTCGAGGGATTTGCGCATCCGCGCGAAGCGTCCCGACTGATCGGGCAGGAGGTGGCGCTCGCCCGCGCTGCTCGCGCCATTCGCGGCGGCAAGCCGCCCCAGGGTTGGCTGATCTCCGGCCCGCCGGGTATCGGCAAGGCGACCTTTGCCTATCGCATCGCCCGCTATCTTCTGGCCTATGGCGCCCGCGATACCGGCGCCGAAGATCTGTCGGTTCCCGCCAATGATCCCAATGCTCTGCAGGTGACGGCCGGCTCGCACCCAGGCCTGATGGTCCTCAAGCGTGGCATCAACGAGAAGACCGGCAAGCTGATGACCGAATTGTCGGTCAGCGAAGTGCGCAAGCTGGCCGGATTTTTCGGCATGACCTCGGGCGCCGGCGGCTGGCGAGTGGCGGTTGTCGACACGGCGGACGACATGAACACCAATGCCGCCAATGCGCTGCTGAAACTGCTGGAAGAGCCGCCCGGCCGCGCCATGCTGATCCTTCTGGCCAATCGGCCCGGACAATTGCTACCGACGATCCGTTCGCGCTGCCAGCGACTGGATCTGCGGCCATTGGACGACGCAACGGTGGCGGATGCATTGAAGGCTTTTCTTCCCGAAGCGGACGCGAATGAACGCAATTCGCTGGCACGCCTCGCCGGCGGCAGCATCGGCGCCGCGCTCACCCTGGCCGGCGGCGAGGGCGGAGAGCTGGCAGCGGAGGCAGACCGGTTGATCGAGAATGCGGCAAGCCCCGACACGATTGCGCTTTTGGCGCTGGGCGACCGGCTTTGGCGGATGAAGGACGGCGTGGCGCGTTTTGGCGATTTTCTGATCGAAGCGCTGGCGGCGCGCATTCGCGCCAAGGCCCGCGCGCCCGGTGTCCATCTCGAACGCTGGGCCGCGCTGCTGGCGCGCCTGGAAGACAATTTCGCGCGCACGCGTGGGCTCAATCTCGAGCCGCGCCAGACCATTCTCAGCGCGGCACGCGACATGGCCGCCACGGCAAGACGGGCGGAGCCTCTATGACGATGCTGGTCGATAGCCATTGCCATCTGGATTTTCCCGACTATGCGGGCGACGTGGACGGCGTGGTGATGCGCGCCCGCGCCGCCGGAGTGGGGACATGCCTCAGCATCGGCACCGAGCTCAAGCGCTTTCCCGGCGTGCGGGCGGTGGCCGAGAAATTCCCCGATGTCTGGTGCAGTGTGGGTGTCCATCCGCACGAAGCGGACAAGGAATTGCTGACGGATGCGGGGCCGCTCTTGGCCGAAACTGCTCACCCCAAAGTGGTGGGGATCGGCGAAACCGGGCTCGATTATTATTACGAGCATTCGCCCCGGGCGCCCCAGATCGCCAATTTCCGCGCCCATATCGCGGCCGCGCGCGAGTCCGGATTGCCTTTGATTGTCCATACCCGCGATGCCGATGATGACACCATCGCCGTGCTGGAAGAAGAAATGGCAAAGGGCACTTTCACCGGCCTGATCCATTGCTTCACCGGCACGCAGCGTTTGGCGGATGCTTCGCTGGCCCTGGGCCTGATGATCTCGGTTTCCGGGATCGCCACCTTCAAGAATTCGGGCAATCTGCGCGACGTCATCAAGACCGTGCCGCTGGACCGGCTGCTGGTCGAAACCGATGCGCCATTCCTGGCGCCGGTGCCGCATCGAGGCAGGACCAACGAGCCGGCTTTTGTGGTGCATACCGCCAAGATGCTCGCGGAGCTCAAGGGCGTCAGCGACCTCGAACTGGCGGCCGCCACAACGGATAATTTCTTCCGCCTGTTCCGCAAAGTGAAGCGTCCGGGATGAGCGCCGAGACGATCGAGGTCGATATTCTGGGCTGCGGTTCATCCGGCGGAGTGCCGCGTCTGGGCGGCCCCGGCGATGCCGGAAACTGGGGAGACTGCGATCCTGCCAATCCCAAGAATCGCCGCCGCCGCTGTTCCATCCTGGTGCGCCGCAAGTCCGACGCGGGCGAAACCCGCGTCCTGGTGGATACCTCGCCGGATCTGCGCGAGCAGCTTCTGGATGCGCGCGTCGCGCGCCTGGATGGGGTTTTGATCACCCACGACCATGCCGACCAGACTCATGGCATGGACGATCTTCGCGCCATCGCCTTGATCAACGGAAGCCGCATCGATGTCTGGAGCGACCGGCAGGGCTGGAAAAGCCTGATGACCAAGTTCGGCTATTGCTTCACCCAGCCGCCGGGAAGCGACTATCCACCCATCCTCAACGCCCATGAGTTTCACGAGCCGTTCAAGCCGTTCGTGATCGCGGGCCCCGGCGGTTCGCTGCCGATCCTGGCGTTCGGGCAGGGGCATGGCCAGATTCGCAGTTTGGGCTTCCGCTTCGGCCCCTTGGCTTATTCCAGCGATGTGGACGGGCTGGATGAGGCGGCCTTTGCCGCATTGCAAGGCGTGGAATGCTGGATCGTGGATGCACTGCGGCGAACCCCGCACCCCAGCCACGCCCACCTGGCCAAAAGCCTGGAATGGATCGCGCGGGTGCGGCCCAAGCGGGCGGTCCTGACCAACATGCACCTGGACATGGATTACGAGACCCTGCGCCGGGAGCTTCCGGCCGGGGTGGAGCCGGCTTTCGACGGGATGCGGTTGACCCTCCCGGCGCAATAAAGTTTACGCCCATTACACGGACCCATGCTATATTCCGGGTTGTATTGAACCCGGTATCAGGGAGGTTTGTGATGAAGCGTCTTGCTCTACTCGGTGCATTGCTCGTTTCCGCCATGACCGCGCCTTCGGCAATCGCCGCGCCGCAATTGGGCGGAAGCATGCCCGATAAGCCGATGGACAATCTGACCATGATCTACAGCACCGATCCGGCGCTGCAGTGCTACAACACCGCGCGCGCGGGCGCCGATCTCAAATACGGATTGGAGCATTGCAACACCGCCGTGCTCGATCCCATGATGAATTATCGTGCCGAGACCTTCGTCAATCGCGGCATCATCCGCTACGACTTGGGCGACCATAGCGGCGCGCTGAACGACTTCAACAACGCGCTCGAATATAATCCGGCGTTGGGCGATGCCTATCTCAACCAGGCATTGGTACTGGTGGCCGAGAAGCGGCCGGCCGAAGCGATGGCGGCGATCAATCAAGGCATTGCGCTTGGCGCCACCAATCTGCAAGTGGCCTATTACAGCCGCGCCATGATCGCGGACGATGCCGGCCATTATGCCCAGGCCTATCGCGATTATCGCCAGGCCCTGAAGATCAAGCCGGATTACGGCCCGGCCCAGCGCCAGCTGGAGCGCTTCAAAGTGGTGCCCAAAGGAACCGCGACGCAATGATTTGGCGCGGCGCAGTCATCGGCTGCGCCAGCCTCATGCTCCTGACGGCGCCCGCCCATGCCCTGATATCGGTGGTGGGCGCCGGCATGGCGCATGACTGCTTCATCGCCGCCAAGGCTGGAACCGATCCGCGCGGCGGGATCGCCATTTGCAGCACGGCGCTGGCGGAAGAAACACTGGGCACGCGTGCGCGTGCCGGCACCTATATCAACCGCGCGGTGATGAAAGTCGCACTGGGCCAGATCGACGGTGCAATGGAGGATTATAATTCCGGGCTGTTGCTCGATCCCGATCTGGGCGACGGCTATGTCGATCGGGGAGCGGCACTGATCATGCTCAAGCGCTATGACCAAGCCATCGTCGACATCAACAAAGGCATCGGCCTGGGCCAAACCTATGAGCATGTCGGCTATTACAATCGTGGGGTCGCGGAATTTTTCCTGGGCCGGACCACCCCGGCTTATTACGATTTCAAGAAGGCGTCCGAGATCGCGCCAGAATTCACGCCGGCCAGCGAGCAGCTCAAGAATTTCGTGGTGACGCGCGTGCGCGTGCCGGCCGGGCAGGAGGGGGCGCACTGAACGCCGGTTCCTGCTATAGTCCCGGCATGACGATCCTCAACCTCGACGAATCCAAGGAACTGATCCACCTTTACGAGGCGTTGAGCCTTGCCGCGGAGCGGGCCTCATCGGCCATGCATATGCACGGCATGGATTCGGAGAAATTCGCCGCCGAAGACACCAAATGCGCCGAGATCTGGGACCGAATTCGGACCCTGATCGCAAAGAAGCGCGCCTGATCATCCTGGAAAACACCCATCATGAATGACGCGATCCGCCATTACGACGAATTGCTGGCCGAGCATTACAGCTGGATGGTCGGCGTTCCGTTCGAACAGAAAGCCGCCGAGCAAAAAGCGCTGTTGACGGAGTTGGGCATCGAAAACGGCGAGGGCGGAACCGCCATCGACCTGGGTGCGGGCCCCGGCTATCAGTCCGCGGCGCTGGCCGATCTGGGCTATGGCCGCGTGATCGCCATCGACACCAGCCGCGCGTTGCTGGATGAATTGGCGGCGCAGAAAGGCGCGCGTCCGATCGAGCCTTTATTCGCCGATATGTGCCGCTTCGCCGATCATGTCGCGCCCGGCAGCGTCGATGCCATTGTCTGCATGGGCGACGCCCTGACCCATCTGGAATCTCATAAAGACCTTTCCGGAATCCTGGCCGACGCCTTCACGGCGCTGGCGCCCGGCGGCCGGTTGATCCTCACATTCCGCGACATGTCCGAGGCGCTGACCGGCCTGGAACGCTTTATTCCGGTCCAAAGCGACGCGGACCGGGTGATGGTCTGTTTCCTGGAATATGAACCCCAGACCGTGCTGGTACACGACCTGATCCATTCGCGCAGCAAAGACGGCTGGGCCATGCGCAAGAGCAGTTATCGCAAGCTGCGCGTGTCGTCGGACGATGTTGTCCATCAGCTGGAAATGCTGGGCTTCGCGATCGACGTGAACCGCATGGCCGGACGGATGTGGGCGATCAGCGCTGGGAAACCCAATCAGCCCTAGGCAAGTGCGAAATAAGCTTAGCGACGGCGAATGCGGCCAAGCCAGCAAGAATGAGGAAACGGTGCATTTCAGCGCTTACGCATCCGTTTGATGACGGTCTTGTCGATCCGCATGCGCTGGGCGCGCTCGGCCTTGGTCAGCGGAAGATCACGAGCGGGCTTGGGCTTTGCCTGATGCGCTTTCGGCGCATTGGCGTCCACTGGCTTTACATTGCCAGCTTTGGAAGCCTCGGAAGTTTTATTCGGTGAATTTGTCATAGCCGCGCCGTCCTGAGCTGCCGCGTCCTATATCAGCTGGGCCGGCGGGCGTCTCGAACCAAAGCTAATTAACTGTAAAGCCAAGTCGGCTCGGTATGGCGTGGATTCGTCCCAACCGGAACGCTAGCGTTCGTCCGGGTGGACTCATGACAACAAAATCCTATCTCAAGGGACTTTTGCCTTGGCTGCTGCTGGGCCCGGTCACCGGGCCGCTGGCGGAGGGCATCGTGCGCAATGTACGCGCCAAGGAAATCCCGCTGGCATGGCTTTATGGGCTGGCGCTGGTCGTGGTGGACTATGATCTTTACTGGTCCGGCGGGCGCGCGGTGGTGATGCTCTACAGGCTTCGCGAGTTTCTGTTTTAGCAGCCATGCGGCGTAAAGGCGTCCGCCAGCATCTCTACCACATATATATTGGCGATTATATACTTGACACATGCAACTGTCAGGCTTAGATTGGCTGCATAAGGAGTTAGCCCTATGTCGGCCAAATTACCCGCCCGCTTCACGAACGAAGACGCCGCCCGTAAGCACCTTGAGGCTCTCCAGTGGCCCGATGGCCCGGTTTGCCCCCATTGCGGCGTCTTGGAGCGTTCCAGCCGTATCGCTGGCGGTCGCCCCGGCCTGCTGTTCTGCAACGCTTGCCGTAAGCAGTATTCCGTGACCGTTGGGACGATCTTTGAGCGTTCCAAAATCCCTTTGAATACATGGCTTTATGCCACTCACTTGCTGTGCAGCAGCAAGAAAGGCATTTCCAGCCACCAACTCGCCCGTATGCTGGGCGTGACCTACAAAACCGCTTGGTTCATGGCTCACCGTATCCGCGAGGCTATGGCCCCGAAGGCCGGTTCTGAGCCTCCCCTGGGCGGTGAAGGCCAGATTGTCGAAGCCGATGAAACCTATATCGGCAAGAAAGACGGTCCCAAGGGCCGTAAGGCGCCCCAGGCTGGCGGCTTCGGCCATAAGCGCACCGTTCTGAGCCTCGTTGAGCGCGGCGGCAAAATCCGCTCGTTCAAGCTGGGCGGCAGCACGGGCGCTGAGATTGCCAAGACTGTCCGCACCAATGTGGACCGTGCCTCAACCCTGCACACGGACGGCGCTCAGGCCTACAAATTCGTGTTTCCCAAGGGTCAGCACGAGAGCGTCGATCACAACAAAACCTTCGTCCGCGAAGGTAAGACCGACAAGGTGCATACCAACACGCTAGAAGGCTTCTTCTCAGTCTTTAAGCGCGGCATGGTCGGCACGTACCAGCACTGTGGCGAACAGCACTTGCAGCGTTATCTGGCGGAGTTCGATTTCCGCGCCAACTATCGCGTTAAGCTGGGCTTTGACGACGCCACCCGAGGCGACATTGCCTTGAAGGGTATCAGCGGCAAGCGCCTCACTTATCGGCGGTCTCACCAAACCTAAGACTATCAGGCAGCAAGCCCTTGGCTTCATCCGTTGGCGCAAAGCTCGCGGCTATGAAGTCACGCCTTTCAAGCGTCAGTTTTGGGGTAAAAAGGGTTGGCAAAAGCTGGAGAAGCATAATGTCTGAGGCAGAAAGAGCGGTTCAATATCTGACTGAATTTTCCATGGGCGCAGCCGTTTTGGGCGCATTCATTTTGAAGCAGCTCGAGGAAAAAGGCGTCCTAAACCACGCCGAAACAGCGAAAGCGTTGTCCGAAGCGGTCGGCGCGATTCCTGAGACCATGGCCGGACACCCTCGGTATTCCCCATTAATCGCGCTGAATGTCCTGACACAAGACCCACAAATGCGGTTTGCGACCCCATTTCAGTGGCAACAACCCAGCACCTAATCGCCTCTTGAAGGCCGCCCATCGTCATTATTGCGGCCATTATTCTAATCCTTCGGACCGGGTTTTTTCTCTTTGCCCTTATCGGGACTCGGCTTTTCCTTCGCCTTAGGCGTGAAGGGCTTGGGTGGCGTTTTAAGCATCCGCTTTAAAACTTCGTCTTCCTTTGATTGAGCCGCCATATGAAAAACCCCAAGACTAAAAAGTTTGCTTCGACCGAAGAAATTCGGGCCCACCTCGACAAAAGGAACCAGCGAAGAGAGGATTATTATATCGCGTTAGGCGACTTCATAAACACCTTTTCCGACGTTGAATCGCAGTTGGTGTTGGCCTTAGCTGACTTCGCTAAAGTCGATAAGAAAACCGCTAAAGCGCTGTTTTCTGGTGTCCGCGTAGACCAAGCCTCCGATTTCATACGAAGACTAGGAGCGGTCAAGAAAATCAAACCCAAGATCTTTGAAGAACTGACCAAAAACCTTTTGCCGCAGATCAAGGTGATTACAGACTTGCGGAATGATGTGATCCATTACGGCGCCCGCCTACAATCAATCCGGCTAACCATTAACAACCAACGAGGCATAGGACGAACGCAAGTCCGTAGATACATCGTTTCGGCCAAGATGTTGGAATCCGCCAGAATGGATCTCGGTATGATCAATCTCCGGCTTTTCATGGCGTGCAACAATGAGGGGCCGGAAGACCTTCCGCCACCTATTCGGGCGGCGATTTTCGGGCCATGGCGATATACACCGCGCGTAGGGCAGCAGAAGAATTCTCAATCTGGCCGCAAGCGAAAGGATTCCGCCAAGCCGCAAGCGCGTCCTCGCCAGCCCTGAGCATTTCGTCAGTGACTTTGATCTCCGTGTCGGCCTGTCGCTGACTTTTTGTCATGCAACCTCTGCATGTGTCAAGTATACAATCGCCTATATATTTTACATAATATTACTTATACGATAACTTGATGTTGGTAGCCATGCGCCGATATGCGGCTTGCGGCCCAGGCGCCCGCCCCGTCCAATTCCGCCATGACGAATCCCACCGGACCCAGCCGCGATATCGCCGACCTGCTGGCGATCATGCGGACGCTGCGCGGCCAGGACGGCTGTCCTTGGGATCGGGCCCAGAGCTTCGAAACCGTCGCGCCATACACCGTCGAAGAAGCCTATGAAGTCGCCGCCAGCATCGAGGACCGCGATTACAAGGCGCTCCCGGACGAACTGGGCGACCTGCTGTTTCAGGTGGTCTTCCACGCGCGGATGGCCGAGGAAGCCGGCTTGTTCGATTTCGGCGATGTGGTGGCCGCGGTCACCGGCAAGATGATCCGCCGTCATCCCCATGTCTTCGGCAATGCCGAGGCTGAGGCCGACCCGCACAGCCAGAAGCTGGCCTGGGAGGACATCAAGGCCAAGGAACGCCAGGCCAAGGCCCAGACCGGCATCCTGGATGATGTGCCCATCGCCCTGCCCGCATTGCTGCGCGCGGAAAAACTTCAACGACGCGCGGCAAGCGTAGGATTTGATTGGGATAACGCCGCCAAAGTGGTCGAGAAAATCGCCGAGGAAGCCCAGGAAGTGGTGGACGCGGGATCGGACCCGGCCAAGCGTCAGGAAGAAATTGGCGACCTCCTGTTTGTGGTCGCCAACCTGGCCCGGCACCTGAAAGTCGATCCGGAAGCCGCGCTCCGGGCCGCCAACGCCAAATTCACCCGGCGCTTCCGCTATATCGAGGCCACGCTGGCCTCCCAGGGACGCAAACCCGCCGAGGCCGGGCTGGCGGAAATGGAAGCGCTCTGGCAACAGGCGAAAAAAGCCGAATCTTGACCCCTCCTGCACAGCCCTGCCCGCTGCCAATTCACACGAGGATTATTTTGCAGACGATTGAGATAGCTTTATTTTTCCCGGAAACCGGTCCTGGAAGCGGGCAGCATTCTGTGGAGAAATCCGGAGCGAAAGAGCGATCCGGCCTGCCCGGTCCCGGCGCTTGACCACTTCGGCATGGCGATAGGTCCAGGCCAGGCCGGCACCGTCGCTGGCATCCAGGCTGAGGTCCAGGCTGATATTGTCATGGGACACATCGGCTTCGATCCGGCTTAGGAGGGTGTCGATTCCTTCGCCCGTCAGGGCCGAAACCGCCACCGCACGCTTGCCCTGCCGGTTGCCTTCCAGCAGCCCCGCCCGGACTTCGGCCGGCAGCAGGTCGATCTTGTTGAGGATCTCGATCATCGCCCGGTCTTCGGGCACCCCCAGGGCCGCCAGCACCTTCAGCACGTCCGCCTTCTGGGCCTCGCTCTCGTCATGGGCGGCGTCACGGACATGGGCAATGACATCCGCCGCCAGGACCTCTTCCAGGGTGGCGCGGAACGCCGCCACCAGTTCGGTGGGCAGATCGGCGATGAACCCGACCGTATCGGAGAGGATCACCTTGGTGCCGCTGGGCAACTCCACGCCCCGCATGGTGGGGTCCAGGGTCGCGAACAGAAGATCCTTGGCCAGGACCTCGGACTTGGTCAGGCGGTTGAACAAGGTGGATTTGCCGGCATTGGTGTAGCCGACCAGCGCCACCACCGGAAACGGCACGCGGCCGCGGGCCTGGCGACCCAGCGCGCGGGTGCGCTTCACACCTTCCAGTTCCCGCTTGATCTTGACGATGCGGTCGCCGATCAGGCGCCGGTCGGCTTCGATCTGGGTTTCACCAGGGCCGCCCAGAAAGCCGAAGCCGCCGCGCTGGCGCTCCAAATGGGTCCAGCTGCGCACCAGCCGGGATCGTTGATAGGTCAGATGCGCCAGCTCGACCTGAAGCCGGCCTTCGCGGGTCGCCGCCCGCTCGCCGAAAATCTCCAGGATCAGCGCGGTGCGGTCCAGCACCTTGGCCGACCAGGCCTTCTCCAGATTGCGTTGCTGGACGGGCGACAGCTGCGCATTGACGATGACCAGCTCGGGCTTCAGCCGTGCCGTATCTCCGGCGATTTCGGCGACCTTACCCGATCCGATCAGGGTTGCGGGGGTGGGCCGGCCCAAAGGCGCGATCCGCGCCTCCACCACATCCAGGCCGATGGCGCCGGCAAGCCCCACGGCTTCCGCCAGCCGCTCCTCCGCGTCGCGCGGACTGCGCTCGCTGCGGGACTTGGGCTCGACATGGACGACGAAGGCCGCGGCCGCGTCTTGGCCCTTCTTCTGAACTCCGGACAATGTCAGGCGGACTCGTGTGCCGCTTCATCCTGAAGCTGGATCGGACCCATCGGCATCACGGTCGAGATGGCATGCTTGTAGACAAGCTGGGCCTGACCGTCGCGGCGCAAAAGCACGCAGAAATTGTCGAACCAGGTGATGTTGCCTTGGAGCTTCACGCCATTGACGAGAAAGATGGTGACGGGGGATTTGCTTTTACGGACGGCGTTGAGAAACGTGTCTTGCAGATTTTGTTGTTTTTCGCTCATGGGTTTTCCCATTTATCTGTGTGCCCGCCAGATGAGGCACTGCAACCAGCATAATCTATTGCTGCATTTGCGAAAGCGAAAAAACTGTAACCCGCCCCGTTATTCGATGCCTGCTTTTTGTGCGTAAAGCATATGAACCCTTCGGGTCAGCGGCCCGGGCATGCCGTCGCCGATCAGGGTGCCATCGATTTTTACCACGGGAATAGCCGCGCCGGTGGCCGAGGTCAGGAAGGCCTCGCGGGCCTTCAACGCCTCGGCAACTGTGAATTTCCGCTCCGCGATCGGCTGCCCCGCGGCGGCGGCGGCTTCCAGGATCACCCGGCGGGTCACGCCCGGCAGAATATCGTGGGACAGCTGGCGGGTGATGACGTGATTGTCGGCGTCCACGATCCAGGCATTGGTGGAGGCGCCCTCCGTCACAAATCCTTCGCCGTCCACCAGCCAGGCCTCATAAGCGCCGGCTTTGCGGGCGTCGGTCTTGGCCAGGAGATTGGGCAGAAGCTGAACCGTCTTGATGTCGCGCCGTGCCCATCTCTGGTCCGGCCGGGTGATGACGGCAATGCCTTCCCGCAATTTCTTCCGGCCGGCTTCCACATCTTGCGCCCGCGCCGTCATGATCAGCGTGGGGCGCGGAACGATGTCGGGGATCGGATGATCGCGCCGGACCGCGCCGCGCGAAACCTGCATATAGAGAAGGCCGTCGCGCACCCGGTTGCGTCTTACCATTTCGCGCATCACCAGCTTCAGCGCCGCCCGCTCCATCGGCATCGCCATGCCGATCTCGCGCAGGCTGCGCTCCAGCCGGTCCAGATGCGGCTCCTCGTCGATCAGCCGGCCGTTCGAAATGCCGGCGACTTCATAGATACCGTCGCCCAGTTGCAGCGAACGGTCCTCGATATGCACCCCCGCTCCGGTGTGCGGCAGATAGCGTCCATTGACATAAGCGACGCGCCCGGCAGGCGCACGCGATGCCGTCCATTTTTTCATTCCCAGCCCCGAATAATTTAGGCGTTGAAATTCTGCGCAGACCCCACCCCTAAGGATTTGAGCTTGCGATGCAACGCCGAACGCTCCATCCCGATAAAGGCGGCGGTGCGCGAAATATTGCCGCCGAAGCGGTTGATCTGCGCCACCAAATAGTCGCGCTCGAAAATCTCGCGCGCTTCGCGCAGCGGCAACGAAATCACCAGATCGCCGCCCTTGCTTCCGCTCCAGCCATTGCCGCTGCCCAGATCCGTGGGCAGAAGATCGGCCGTCACCGCTTCGGTGAGATCGTCGCCCGCCAGGATCAGCAGGCGTTCCACGATGTTGCGCAGCTGGCGGACATTGCCCGGCCAGCCATGCGCCTGCAGCACCGCCATGGCGTCATCGCCAATATGGCGCACGGGAAGCCCGCCCGCCGCGGACAGGCGCTTCATGAAATGCGAAATCAAGGTGGGAATATCGTCGCGACGTTCCGCCAGCGACGGAATGCGCACCGGCACGACATTGAGACGGTGATAGAGATCCTCGCGGAACCGGCCTGCTTCCGTCTCGGCCCGCAAATCGCGCGTGGTGGAACAGATCACCCGCGCATCGACCTGCACCCGCGAAGTCCCGCCGATGCGGGTGAAAGTCTGGTCGATCAGGACGCGCAGGATCTTGCCTTGCGTCTCCAGCGGCATGTCGGAGACTTCGTCGAGATACAGGGTTCCGTTGTGAGCAAGCTCGAACAGGCCAATCTTGTGAGGACCGTCGCCCTGCTCGGTGCCGAACAATTCCGCCTCGATCCGCTCCGGCGCCATGGTGGCGCAATTGATGGCGACAAAGGCGTTGCCGGCCCGGCGGGAGCGCGCATGGATCAGTCGCGCCGCGACTTCCTTGCCCGAACCGGCGGGGCCTGAGATCAGCACCCGGCTGTTGGTGGGCGCGATCTTGTCGATCAACGAGCGCAATTGGGCGATGACGGAGGATTGGCCGATCAACTCGCCATCGTCGCCCGCTTTCAGCTTCAGCTCCTGGACCTCTCGCTTCAGCCGCGCCGCTTCCAGCGCCCGCTCCACCACATGCAGCAGGCGGTCAGCCTTGAACGGCTTTTCGATGAAGTCGTAGGCGCCTTTCTTGATCGAGGAGACGGCGGTCTCGATGGTTCCATGGCCGGAGATCATCACCACCGGCATGTCCGCATGCTCGCGCTTCAGCGCGTCCAGAACCTGGATGCCATCCAGACGCGAGCCCTGCAGCCAGATGTCCAGGATGACAAGCTGGGGGCGGCGCGCCCGGACCGCGGCGGCGAACTCACGGCGGGCGCCGCACGCAGGGAGCGCGCAGCGGCGTCATCTATGCGCGGGCATGACGGCTCATGATGTCGAGCAGCCTGTCCGCCGGGATGGCCTCGATCCTGAAGCGGTCGTGCCGCGTGCCGCCGCTGTCCTCGGCCGCCCGCACCTCTTCGTTGGTGGCGCGCACCAGCTTCGCATTCTTGCCGATGACGATGAGATCGGCATCGGGCGGGATATTCGCCGC
>JAFKFG010000061.1 GCA_017307355.1 Alphaproteobacteria bacterium | reverse complement strand
GAAAGCATCTAAGCGGGAAACTCACCTCAAAACCAGGTTTCGCTTGAGAGCCGGGGAAGACTACCCCGTCGATAGGCCAGGTGTGTAAGCGCAGCAATGCGTTGAGCTTACTGGTACTAATCGCTCGATTGGCTTGATCGCAAGCAGCACCGTTTCATGTCTGGAAACAAAGCCAGACGATGATTCCATAACTGAAATAATTCGGTCGCCGTGTCGTATTGTGCTCCCGTTTCGACGGGATGTTCTTTTCTGCCCTTTGCCGACCTGGTGGTCATAGCGAAGGAATTCTACCCGATCCCATTCCGAACTCGGCCGTCAAAGCCTTCTGCGTCCATGGTACTGCGGCTCAAGCCGCGGGAGAGTAGAACGCTGCCAGGTCTGCCAAGGGCAGAGAAGAAATCAGAGACCCGCCAACACAATTCAAAAAAGCCCCGCCGGGAAACCGGCGGGGCTTTTGTTTTTTCCGGCCCGCGCTACCCTTCGGTCCGAAGCGGGCTTGGGGAATTCATGCGCTCTCGCGTTTTTCTGGCGTGCATCGTGCTGGCGGCCGGCCTGCAGCCGGCGCGTGCGGACGTATCCGCGGATTGGTTCACGCTGAAGCCTGACGATGCCGCGGCGGACCGGCGCGTGCCGGCCGGGGAGTTTTTCTATGATCGCGTCGCCCCGCGCGAAGGTCTTGCCCGGCTGAAAAACGCTTATGACGTGAATCCGCAAAAGCCGGGCGACGCCCAGTTGAGCGCGGGCACGCTGCTGTACAAAACGCATGCCGCCAAGGATGCTTATTACTGTTCTGCCCGGGGCGTCAGACGCCAAACATCCGGGGAAATGCTGGGCGGCGCTCTCGTCACCGGGCTCAGCTTCGGTTTCGCCGCCACCGCGCCCCGCGAAGCGTCGCAACAATGCTTTCGCGACAAGGATTCCGACGGATTTTTCGACGAAGCGGCATCCGGCGTTCATACCGGGCGCCCCCTCAGCGGCCGGCTGGTTGTTTCAATCCAGGATGCAAATCCGCTTCCGGCGCCGGTTGCCTATGAATTGGCGGATCCGGAGAGTGCCGAGCCGCCCCTGGAAGTCGGGCTGTCGGCCAAACTGCGCAGCGAAAGCGGCGATCCGTCCTTTGATGTCGATCAGTGCATGCGAACGGCCAAAGGGGAATTCGCGGTTGCCGAAACTTATTGCTTTCCATCCGGCAGCACGCGTGTCCGGCAGAGCAAACTGCCCGCGAAGATCAATTTCCTGGACGGCGAAATCACCATCACGGACATCGCCCGCGACGATCAAGGCTGGAAGATCCAATATTCGGTGACCCGGCCGGTCAAGGCCGTTTCCATTTCGGTGGGTGCCCGGATGGTCATGTACCGGCCGGAACGGTTCCTGGTCTATTTGCCCGCCGCGCAATAGCGCCTCCGCAAAGGGCCGTTGTTCATTGAAATCTGGAAAATTGTTGGGCGGATTTATTCGCCCCGGCCTCGCATCGCGCCTGGCCGCGCGATGCTGCGGCGCTCATCCGGGCAGCCCTTCGCTCGCGCTCCGGGCGTTCGGCACTAAAATCGGTCGTCGCGCTACGCTGCCGCTAGCGACGGACCGATTTTCCGCTTCGCGGGCACTCCACCGGACCTTTTGTTGATCCGGCCTCGCCCCATTCTAACATCTAGTGCACAAGGGACTTGCTTCAAGGCCCCGCCCCTTCCGTAAAACCGCCGCCCAATTCCCAAGTGGAGCGGTGAGCATGCGAAACGAACACCAAGTCGTGATTGCCGGTGCAGGACCGACCGGCCTGATGCTGGCGGGCGAGCTGGCGCTGGCGGGAATCGATGCGGTCCTGGTCGAACGGCGCGCCGGCCGGGAACTTGCGGGCTGGCGGGCGGGCGGGTTGCATGCGCGCACCATCGAAATCCTGGACCAGCGTGGAATCGCCGACCGGTTCCTGGCCGAAGGCTGCTGCTCCCAGCTGACCGGATTCGCCTGGACGCCTTTGGACATC
>JAFKFG010000012.1 GCA_017307355.1 Alphaproteobacteria bacterium | reverse complement strand
GGGAGAAGCAGCCCCTGCCCATCGTACGGGCCTTGGGCATCATCAAGCGGGCCGCCGCCGAAACCAACATGGCGCTGGGCCATCTGGACCGGAAGCTGGGCGAGACCATCGTCGCCGCCGCCCAGGAAGTGATCGACGGCAAGCTCGACGATCATTTTCCCCTGGCGGTCTGGCAGACCGGCTCGGGCACCCAGACGAACATGAACGCCAATGAAGTGATCTCCAACCGCGCCATCGAAATGCTGGGCGGGGTGATGGGCTCCAAGAAGCCGGTCCATCCCAACGATCACGTCAATATGAGCCAGTCGTCCAACGACACCTATCCCACCGCCATGCACATCGCTTGTGCCGAGGAAATCCATCATCGGCTGCTGCCGGCTCTCAAACATCTGCATGCAGCACTGGACACCAAGGTCAAAGCCTGGGCCGACGTGATCAAGATCGGCCGCACGCATACCCAGGATGCGACGCCGATCACCTTGGGCCAGGAATTTTCCGGCTATGCCGCCCAAGTGTCCAATGGCATTGCCCGCATCGAACAGACCCTGCCCAAGCTGATGGAACTGGCGCAAGGCGGCACCGCCGTGGGCACCGGCCTCAACGCGCCGGTCGGTTTCGACAAGATGGTGGCCGAGCGCATCGCCAAGATCACGGGCCTGCATTTCACCACCGCGCCCAACAAGTTCGAAGCCTTGGCCGCCCATGACGCGATGGTGTTCAGCCATGGCGCGATCAACACCGTGGCCGCCAGCCTGTTCAAGATCGCCAACGACATCCGCTTGCTGGGCTCGGGCCCGCGCTCCGGCCTGGGCGAACTGGCGCTGCCGGAGAACGAGCCGGGCTCTTCGATCATGCCGGGCAAGGTCAATCCCACCCAATGCGAAGCCATGACCCAGGTCTGCGTGCAGATCTTCGGCAACAATA
Organism: Alphaproteobacteria bacterium; assembly: GCA_017307355.1. Classification (GTDB taxonomy): domain Bacteria; phylum Pseudomonadota; class Alphaproteobacteria; order Micropepsales; family Micropepsaceae; genus Rhizomicrobium. The sequence continues at coordinate 225,007 of JAFKFG010000012.1, read as the reverse complement.
CGGCGCTCACCTTCGCCGACAGCCAGGGCCATTTCGAACTCAACGTCTACAATCCCGTGATGGCGTATAATTTCCTGCAGAGCGTGCGGCTGATGGCCGACGCGGCGATCAGCTTCACCGACAATTGCGTAGTGGGGATCGAACCGCGCCTCGATAACATCAAGGCCGGGCTGGAGCGTTCCCTGATGCTGGTAACGGCGCTGGCGCCCAAGATCGGCTACGACAATGCCGCCAAGATCGCCAAGACCGCGCACAAGAACGGCACCACCTTGAAGGAAGAAGCGGTCAAGGGCGGCTATGTCACGGCGGAAGAATTCGACGCCGTGGTCCGCCCCGAAGACATGATCGCACCGAGGTAAAAGCGTCCTCATGCTGAGCTTGTCGAAGCATGAGGTCTTCCGGTCTCGCCCTTCGACAAGCTCAGGGCGAGGATGAGAAGCGCATGGCCAGTCTGAAAAAGCGCTCCTTTTCCCTTTCCGGTCACCGCACTTCGGTGGCGCTGGAGGAGGAGTTCTGGGCGGTGCTGGACGAAGAAGCCCGCAAGACCGGCCGCAGCCTGGCAGGGCTGGTGCAATTCATCGACGGAAACCGGGGACCGCGCCCCCTGGCCAGCGCGCTGCGCCTCCACGCCCTTGCCGTGAGCCGTACCCGCATCTAACCTCGCGGGCATGATCACGCTCTATCACGCCCCGAAATCGCGCTCGACCCGCATGATCTTCCTGCTGGAGGAACTGGGCGCGCCTTATGAAATCAAGACCGTCACCATCCGGCGCGGCGACGGCAGCGGCGCGGCAGACGAAAACAACCCGCATCCCCACGCCAAAGTGTCCGCCATCCGTCACGGCGAGGAAACCGTGTTCGAATCTCCCGCCATAGCCTGCTATCTGGCGGACGCTTTTCCCGATGCGAAACTGGCGCCCAGACCCGGCGAGGCGGGACGCGGCCTCTATCTCTCCATGCTGGCCTATTATGGCGATGTGCTGGAGCCCGCTTTCATTTCCAAATTCCTCAACACCCCGGTGCCGCGCGGCACCGCCAGCTGGGTGGTGGTGGAAGAGGCCATGGCTTTCATCGACCAGAGTTTGACCGCCCATCCCTATATCGCGGGCGACAGCTTCACCGCCGCCGATATTCTCTATGCCACCACTTTCGGCATGTTCGCGAGCAATCCCATGATGCCCAAGCTGGCCTCGGTGGACGCTTATGTGAAGCGCTGCCTGGACCGGCTTGCCTATGCGCGGGCGATGGCGAAGGATGCGCCGGCCTCAAGTAGCGAAGCGATAGGCCAAAAGTAGATGGCGGAGATCGTCAATCTGCGCCAAGCCCGCAAAGCCAAGGCGCGTGACGAGAAGGCCAAAACCGCCGAGGCAAACCGCACCTTGCACGGCACGCCCAAGCATCTGCGCAGTCTGGCCAAGGCCCGCAGCGAGAAATCCGCTCGCGACCTGGACGCGCACAAGAAAGATTAGCGATAAAGGTCTTTATAGGTCTCGCGCAGCAGCGCCTTCTGTACCTTGCCCATGGCGTTGCGCGGCAGATCATCCACGAACAGCACGCGCTTGGGCAGCTTGTAGGCCGCAAGCCGGTCCTTCAGCGCCCCGATCACGCCCGCTTCCGTCAGCGCGGCATCGGTTTTCCGCGCCACCACCGCCGTCACGCCTTCCCCGAAATCCGGATGGGCGACGCCGATCACCGCGCTTTCCATCACGCCCGGCAAGGCATCGATCTCGGTCTCCACTTCCTTGGGATAGACATTGAAGCCGCCGGAAATCACCAGATCCTTGCCGCGCCCCACGATGGAGACATAGCCGTCGGCGTCGATCAGCCCCAGATCGCCGGTGATGAAGAAACCATCCTCGCGGAATTCCGCTTTGGTTTTTTCCGGCATGCGCCAATAGCCTTTGAACACATTGGGGCCGCGCACTTCGATCATGCCGATTTCGCCTTGCGCCAGCGGTCGCCCACTCTCCGGATCGGTGATGCGAATCTCGACGCCCGGCAAAGGTTGGCCCACCGTGCCGGCGATCCTCGCACCCGCATAAGGGTTGGAGGTGTTCATGTTGGTTTCGGTCATGCCATAGCGTTCCAGGATGGCGTGACCTGTGCGTTCCTGCCATTCGCGGTGGGTCTCGCTCAGAAGCGGCGCCGACCCCGACACGAACAGGCGCATGTGCCGCGTCGCATCCCGCGTCAGCCGCGCATCCGCCAGCAGCCGGGTATAGAAAGTCGGCACCCCCATCATCACCGTCGCCTGCGGCATCAGGCGGAACATCGGGTCCATGTCCGGCTTGGGCAGGAACAGCATGCCCGCGCCCGACATCAGCACCGTGTTGGTGGCCACGAACAGGCCATGGGTGTGATAGATGGGCAGCGCGTGCAGCAGCACGTCGCGATCGGTGAATTGCCAGAGCTTTGCCAGGGCGCGCGCGTTCGATGCCAGATTTTCGTGACTGAGCATCGCGCCCTTGGAGCGCCCGGTGGTGCCGGACGTGTAGAGGATCGCAGCCAGGTCATCCGGTCCCCGCGCGACATCGTCGAAACGATCGGATTGCCGCGCCGCCAATTCCAGCAGGCTGCCGCTGCGGCCATCGGTTCCCATGGTGGCGACGGGAACGCCCGCCACCATGTCCTCGCGTCCCGGTGCGGCCACGAACAGGGCCGGTTCCGCGTCTTCCACGAAATAGGCCAGTTCGGCCCGGGTATAGGCGGTATTGAGCGGCAACCAGACCGCGCCCGCCCGCACCGTGGCCAGATATAGCGCGATGGCGTCCGGGCTCTTGTCCACCTGGGCCGCCACCCGGTCGCCGGGCTTCACTCCCAGCGCCTTCAGGGCATGGGCCAGGCGGGCTGAGAGGGTGTCCAAGCCGCCATACGTCAGGATCCGGCCGTCGGCGGTGGTGATGAAGGCGCGATCCGGCGCGGTGCAGGGAAACTGATCCAGGAGATGCGAAGCCATGCAGGTTTGTGCGGGTTCCGGGCCCTGCCAAGCAAGAGAACAAAAGCAGGACTTTTGCGTCCGGCCCCTGCTACAATAAGGGACTCATGAGCCATCACCCCTATTCCGACCCGCTGGACGCGGCTTTCGGCGACGGCGAGCCGTCCGCGCCCTCGTCCACGCCAGTACCCCGCGACCCGCCCTATCTCGCCGGCCTCAACAAGGAGCAGCGCGAGGCGGTGGAGACCGTGGACGGGCCGGTACTGGTCCTGGCGGGTGCGGGCACGGGCAAGACCCGCGTTCTCACCACCCGCCTGGCCCATATCCTGGCCACCCGCCGGGCCTGGCCCGGCCAGATCCTGTCGGTGACCTTCACCAACAAGGCCGCCCGCGAAATGAAGGAGCGCATCGGCGCCCTGATCGGCGGGGTGGTGGAAGGCATGCAGTGGCTGGGCACTTTCCACTCCATCGGCGCCAAGATGCTGCGCCGTCACGCCGAACTGGCGGGGCTGAAAAGCAATTTCACCATCCTGGACAGTGACGACCAGCTCCGGTTGATGAAACAGCTTGTCGACGCCGAAGGCATCGACGAGAAACGCTGGCCGGTGCGCACTTTGGCGGCGCTGATCGACAATTGGAAAAACCGGGGATTGAGACCCGACGATGTTTCCGACAGCGACGGCCAAGGCTATGCCTTCGGCAAGGGCAAGCTGCTCTACCGGCAATATCAGGAACGGTTGCGCGCGCTGAACGCGGCGGATTTCGGCGATCTGCTGCTGGAGACCCTGCACATCCTGAAAACCAATCCCGACATCCTGGCCGATTATCGCGACCGCTTCCGCTACATGCTGGTGGACGAATATCAGGACACCAATGTGGTGCAGTATCTCTGGCTGAAACTTCTGGCCAGCCAGAGCGGTAATGTCTGCGTGGTGGGCGATGACGACCAATCGATCTATGCCTGGCGCGGCGCGGAAGTGGAAAACATCCTGCGCTTCGAGCATGACTTCCCCGGCGCGAAAGTGATCCGGCTGGAGCGCAATTACCGCTCCACCCCCGTGATCCTGGGCGCCGCCTCCGGCCTGATCGCCGCCAACAAGGGCCGGCTGGGCAAGACGCTTTGGACCGAAGGCGATCCGGGCGAACAGATCCGCGTCCAAGGCGTGTGGGATGCCGAGGAGGAAGCCCGCAATGTCGCCGCCGAGGCTGAAGACTTGCACCGCCAGGGCGCGCGCTATGGCGACATGGCGATCCTGGTGCGCGCCTCTTTCCAGATGCGCGAATTCGAAGACCGCTTCATCTCCTTGGGCCTGCCCTATCGCGTGATCGGCGGTCCACGCTTTTACGAGCGGGCGGAAATTCGCGACGCCATGGCCTATCTGCGCCTGATCGCGCAGGGCGACGACGATCTGGCGTTCGAGCGCATCGTCAACAAGCCCAAGCGCGGCATCGGCGATGCCAGCGTGGCGACCTTGCATGCCTTCGCCCGCGCCCGGCAGATGCCGCTTTTGGCGGCGGCGCGCGAGATCGCCGAGACGGACGAGCTGCCGCCCAAGGCGCGCAAGGCATTGACCGAATTGGCCGCCAATTTCGCCCGCTGGACCGAAACATCGCATGTGCTGCCGCACGCGGAACTGGCGGAAATGGTGCTGGATGAATCCGGCTATACCGACATGTTGAAGGCCGACAAATCGGCGGAAGCGCCTGGACGCCTCGATAACCTCAAGGAATTCGTCCGTTCGATGGAAGGGTTTGAATCGCTGGCGGGCTTTTTGGAGCATGTCAGCCTGGTGATGGAAATTGCCCAGGACGAATCCGGCGACCGCATCAATCTGATGACCTTGCATGCCGCCAAGGGCTTGGAGTTCGACACCGTCTTCCTGCCCGGCTGGGAAGAAGGCTTGTTTCCCAGTCAGCGCACCATGGATGAGAATGGTCTGGCGGGCTTGGAAGAAGAGCGCCGCCTCGCCTATGTCGGCCTCACCCGCGCCAAGCAGCGGGCACGGATTTCCTTTGCCGCCAATCGCCGGGTGCATGGCAGCTGGCAGAGCGCTTTGCCATCGCGTTTCTTGAGCGAAATTCCCGAAGCCCATGTCCAGACCATCGTGGACGAAGGCTTTTACGGCGGCGCCACGGGTTTCCGCGACAATGCCGGCGGCCCGGCTTTCGCCAGCACCTATGAAAGCCCCGGCTGGAAACGAGCCCAGGCCAACCGCGCCGCCGCCCAGGGCCGCACCCGCCCGCCCCTGATCGAGGCGCAAGCCTATTCGGTGCAGACCAGCGATCCGGACGCTTCGCATTACACGCGCGGCGACCGAGTGTTTCATCAGAAATTCGGCTATGGCCGGGTGCGCTATGTCGAAGGCAACAAGCTGACCGTGGAATTCGACAAGGCCGGCGAGAAGAAGGTTATCGACCAGTTCGTGACCCGGGCATAGGCACCCCCTTGTCATGGCCCGCCGGAGTGCGGGCCATCCAGGTGATCGAAATACACCTCAAAGACTGCCGGCCAAGTCTTTCCATTCTTCGTTGTTTTGTTGAATGAGATTTAGCTTCCATTCGCGCTTGTATTTCTTCATTTGCGTTTCCCGATGAAGGGCCGCGTGAATGTCGTCGAAGATTTCATAGTAAACCAACCTCGTGACGCCATACCGCTTGGTAAATCCCGGCACCACGCCTTCGCGATGCTCGTTTAGCCGCCGCGCCAAGTCATTGGTCACACCGACATAAAGCGTACCGTTTCGCTTGCTTGCCAAGATATAAACATAATAGGTGTTCGGCATCGGCGCGACATCACCTGGATGGCCCGGATTCCCGGGCCATGACACGAAGGCAGATAGAAACAATATGGACACCTCCCCGCCTCTCTGGAAGGCCTGGATTAATCTACCCAAGCAGGAAGCCCCCGACATGGCCTCCTTGCTGGAACTGGCCTCCGAGCCCCAGGCGGTCCTGATCGCGGAAGAACCCTTCGGCGCCAACGCCGTGGTCGAAGCTCTGTATACGGAAGAACCCGACGCCGCCCAATTGTCCAGGATCGCAGGCCGCGACATCACGGTCGCGCCCCTACCCGACCAGGATTGGATCCGCCTGTCCCAGGAAGGCTTGCCGCCGGTCCGGGCCGGGCGCTTTTTCGTCTATGGCGCGCATGACGCGGGCCAGGTGCCGCATGGCGTGATCCCGATGCGGATCGAAGCCGGGCTGGCTTTCGGCACCGGGCATCACGAAACCACCGCGCTGTGCCTTGCCGTGCTCTCCGACCTGGCGCGCCGCCGCGCCTATGCCAATGTGCTGGATCTGGGTTGCGGCACCGGGCTTCTCGCCATCGGCGCCGCAAAATTATGGAAGCGCCCCGTGCTGGCATCGGACATCGATCCGGTCGCCATCGAAGTCACGGATGAAAATGCGGTCGGCAATGGCGTGGGCCCCTTGGTGCGCGGCGTGGTGGCGGACGGGCTAATCAATCCCGTGCTGGCCGCATCGGCGCCTTACGACCTGATCATCGCCAACATCCTGGCGGGGCCGCTCACCCGGCTGATGCCGCAGATCGTGAACGCGCTGGCTCCCGGCGCCACCCTGGTTCTCTCCGGCCTGCTGCACAATCAGGAAGCCCTGATCCTCAGCTTTTATCAGGGCTTGAGGTTCCTTGGCCGCCGCCGGGAAGGGCCTTGGAGCGCGCTGGTCTTGGAGAAACCGGGGCGCTAGGCTTGCGGCGCCTCCGCAGCCCGAGAGCCCCAATGGACAAGCCGACCTCCTTCCAGACCTATGAAGACCGCTCCGATCCTTCGACCGTGGCGGCACGGCTGCAGGCATTGCGCATGGAGCTGACGGCGCGCGGGCTGGACGGGTTCGTGGTACCCCATTCCGACATGCATCAGAATGAATATCTGCCCGCCAATGCCGAGCGCCTGGCCTGGCTGACATCCTTCACCGGATCGGCAGGCGCCGCCGTGGTGCTGGCGGACAAAGCGGCGATCTTCGTCGATGGCCGCTACACCTTGCAGGTGCGCGCCCAGACCGACACATCGCTGTTCGAGCCCCGCGATCTGGTGGCCGAAGGCCCGCAAGGCTGGCTCCCCGATCACCTGCCCCAAGGCGCCAAGCTGGGCTTCGATCCCTGGCTCACCACCGCCAATGGCGCGGCCAGCCTGCGCCATGCGGCCGAGCGCGCCGGCGCCAGCCTGGTCGCATGCGATACAAATCCCATCGATACAGTGTGGACCGACCGGCCCGCGGCGCCGTCCGGCAAGGCCGTGCCCCATGCGATGAATCTGGCGGGCGAGGACAGCGCCGCCAAGCGCGCGCGGGTGGCGGCGGCGTTACGGAAAAATCATGTCGATGCGGCCGTCATCACACTCTGCGATTCCGTCTGCTGGCTGTTCAACATCCGGGGCACCGACCTGCCCCACACCCCCTTCGTGCTGGCGCTGGCGATCCTGCATGCCGATGGCAGCGCCGACCTCTTCCTGGACGAAAATAAGCGCTCGCCCGAACTGATCGCGCATCTGGGCGATGGCGTGCGCCTGGCGCCCGCGTCGGATTTCACGACAGCGCTGGACGAGTTGAACGGCAAGACCGTGCTGGCCGATCCCGGCACGGCGGCCTTCGCTATCTTCGACCGCCTGGGCAAAGCGGGCGCGAAGGTGAAGAACGGGCCCGATCCCTGCCAATTGCCCAAGGCCTGCAAAAATCCGCTGGAAATCGAAGGCACCCGCAAGGCGCATATCCGTGATGGCGCGGCGCTGTCGCGCTTTCTCGGCTGGTTCGCGCGCGAGGCGCCCAATGGCGATCTGACCGAAATCGCAGCCGCCGAGGCCCTTGAGGGCTTCCGCCGCGCCACCAATTATCTGTCCGATCTATCCTTCGATTCCATTTCCGGCGCGGGCAGCAATGGCGCCATCGTTCATTATCGCGTCACCCGCTCGACCAACGCGCCCATTCTCAACAATCAGATGTTCCTGATCGATTCCGGGGCGCAATATCCCGACGGCACCACCGACGTCACCCGCACCGTGATCGTGGGCACACCGACGCCGGAAATGCGCGATCGTTTTACCCGCGTGCTCAAAGGCCATATCGCGCTCGCCACGGCGCGTTTTCCAGAAGGCACCATCGGCATGCAGCTCGACAGTTTCGCGCGGCGGCCACTATGGGAAGCGGGATTGGATTACGACCATGGCACCGGCCATGGCGTCGGCTCGTATCTTTCGGTGCATGAAGGGCCGCAGAACATCTCCAAGCGCCCGGTCAGCCAACCGCTGATGCCCGGCATGATCTGCTCGAACGAGCCCGGCTATTACAAGACGGGCGAATACGGTATCCGCATCGAAAATCTGGTGGTGGTGACCGAGCCCAAGCCGATGCCGGACGGCGAGCGGCCGATGATGGGGTTCGAAACCATCACCTTGGCGCCCATCGACCTCAATTTGGTGGAACCCGGGCTTCTCACCGATGCCGAGCGCATCTGGCTCAACGCCTATCACGCCCGGGTGCTGGAGACGTTACGGCCGCTGGTGGATGAGGAAACCCGCGCCTGGCTGGAGACGGCGACGCGCGCCGTCTAGCCCGACTATCACCATTGCGCGATCCTCATGCTTCGACAAGCTCAGCATGAGGAAGTCCTCACCCTGAGCTTGTCGAAGGGTGAGGCGCATCAGCCGCCGATTAATTTAAGCCACGCATCCTCGTCCAGCACCTGGACGCTATGCTTCTGCGCGTCCTTCAGCTTGGAGCCCGCGCCCGGCCCTGCCACCACGATGTCGGTCTTGGCCGACACGGAACCCGACACTTTCGCGCCCAGGCTTTCAGCCCGCGCCTTGGCTTCCTGGCGGGTCATTTTTTCCAAGGTGCCGGTGAAGACCACCGTTTTGCCGGACACGGGCGAGGATTTGGCGGGCGCGGCCATCGGCGTGACATCCAGCCAGGCCAGCAGCCGGTCCAGCGCCTTCACATTGTGCTTCTCGCCGAAGAAATCGCAGATCGCTTCGGCCACAATGCCGCCGATGCCTTCCAGGCTTTCCAGTTCCTCGCGCGCATTCTCCGCTTTCATGCCGTCCAGGAAAGCGTCGATGGTGCGGTAATGCCGCGCGATCAGCCGCGCCGTGGTTTCGCCCACATGGCGGATACCCAGCGCATTGATCAGCCGGTCCAGGCCGATGGTACGGCGGCGCTCGATCGCCGCCATCAGATTTTCCACCACCTTGTCTTCGCGATCTTCCTTCTTCGCTTTGGCTTTGACCGGATCCTTGCCTTCGGCGGCGCGGCGTTCTTCCGACAGGGCGGCGCGATGTTCGGCCAGCGCCTTGCTCACTTTTTCCGGCTTTTCGGTCAGGGCAAAAATATCGGCGGGCTCCTTGAGCAGCCCCTTGTCATGGAACAGCTCGATCATGGTGCCGCCCAGGCCTTCGATATCGAAACCGTCGCGGGCGACGAAATATTTGAGCCGCTCCACGGTCTGGGCATCGCAGATCAAACCACCGGTGCAGCGGCGGTCGACATCGACCTTACCGGTCTTTTCATCCACTTCCCGCACGGCATGGCTGTCGCAGATCGGGCATGTGTCGGGGAATTTATACGGCTTGGCGCCGCGCGGACGCTTGTCGGGGATCACCCGCACGATCTGGGGGATCACGTCGCCCGCGCGCTGGATCACCACCGTGTCGCCGATCCGCGCATCCAGGCGCGCGATTTCGTCTTCATTGTGCAAGGTGGCATTGCGCACCACCACGCCGCCCACCGTCACCGGCTTCAGCCGCGCCACCGGAGCCAGCTTGCCGGTGCGGCCGACCTGAATCTCGATATCTTCCAGCACGGTTTCGGCCTGTTCGGCGGGGAATTTGTGCGCGGTGGCCCAGCGGGGACTGCGCGAGACAAAACCCAATCGCTCCTGCAGGTCGAGGCGATCCACCTTGTAGACCACGCCATCAATGTCATAGCCCAGCCTGGCGCGCCTGGTTTCGATGTCGCGATAGAATTTCAGGACTTCGTCCAAGGTCTCGCACCGCTTCACCAGCGGATTGACGGCCAATCCATACTCCCGGAATTTTTCCAGCATCCCAGACTGGGTCTTGGCCGGCATTTCGCTGATCTCACCCCAGGCGTAGGCGAAGAAATTCAGTGTGCGTCCCGCGGTGATGGACGGATCGAGCTGACGCACCGACCCGGCGGCGGAATTGCGGGGGTTGGCGTAAGTGGGCTTGCCGTCCTTTTCCTGCCGCTTGTTCAAGGCTTCGAACGCCTTGTGGGTCATATAGACTTCGCCCCGCACTTCCAGCACGGCGGGCGGCTTGCCTTGCAGCCTGAGCGGAATGTCGGAAATGGTGCGCAGATTGGCGGTGATATCCTCGCCTTCCTGCCCGTCGCCGCGGGTGGCGCCCTGCACCAGCACGCCTTTCTCGTAACGCAGAGAGGCGGAGAGGCCGTCGATCTTGGGCTCGGCCATGATGACGATCTCTTCGCCCTCCTTCAGCCCCAGAAACCGGCGGACCCGGCCCAGGAATTCGGCCACATCCTCGTCGCTGAAGGCATTGTCCAAAGACAACATCGGCCGGGCATGGACGACCTTGGCGAATTTCTCGCTCGCCTTGGCGCCGATGCGGTGCGACGGACTATCGGGCCGCACCAGCAGGGGAAAGCGTTCCTCGATGGCGGCGTTGCGGCGGCGGAGCGCGTCATATTCGGCATCGCTGATGCTGGGCGCATCCTCGGCATGATAGCGGCGGTCATGCTCGGCGATCTCGCGCGCAAGCCGGTCCAGTTCTTTTTCCGCTTCGGCGGAAGACAGTTTGTCGATCGCTTTGCCGGTCACGCGGATTTGGCCCGTTTGCGCGCCGGCTTGGTCCGCGAGGCTTCCGCCACCAGGCGCCGGGCAGCGGCGCGTGCCTCTTCGGTGACATTGGCACCCGACAGCATGCGGGCGATTTCTTCCAGCCGGGCATCGTCTTCCAGCATCACGATGCGGGTCTTGTCGCCTACGCGCGAGATGCGGAAGTGCCGAGCCGCCCGGGCGGCCACTTGCGGCGAATGAGTGACCAGCAGCACCTGAGTGGTTTCAGCCAGGCGTTGCAGACGCTCGCCCACCGCATCGGCCACCGCGCCGCCCACGCCGCGATCCACTTCGTCGAACACCATGGCGGTGGGCGGCGAGGTCTGGGCCAGCGCCACTTTCAGCGCCAGCGAGAAACGCGCCAATTCACCGCCCGACGCGATCTTGGCCAGTGAACCAAAGGCGGCGCCTTCCACGGTGGCGACTTCGAAGGCGATCTTTTCCAATCCGCTGGCCGTGCCGGCATCGTCGGCCAAAGTTTCCAGCGCGACCCGGAATTTCGCATGGCCCAGCTTCAGCGGCGCCAGTTCGGCGGCGACCGCCGCTTCCAGTTTCTTCGCCGCGGCGGCGCGGCTTTTGGAGAGTTTCCGCGCGGCATCCAGATAGGCCTGGTGCGTTCGGCTCACGGCCGCCTGCGCATCCTTCAGCGAGGTACCGCTGCCGTCCAGTGCCTCGCGCTGGGCCAGGAAATCCGCCAGCACCGCCGGCAGCCCGTCGGGCGTGGTGCCGTATTTGCGGGCCAGGGCGCGCAGCTCGAACAGCCGTTCTTCCTTGCGTTCCAGGGCGGCGGTGTCGGTATCCAGGCTCGCCAGCAAGGCATCCAGCTCGCGCCGCGCTTCCTCGGTCTGGGCGAAGGCCTGTTCCAGTGCCGCCTCGGCTGCCGCCGCGCGCTTGCGTGCCTCTTCCTGCAGCCGCGACAATTTCTTGAGCGCCAAGGCCAGGGCCGCTTCCGCGCCCCGCTCGCCCGACAAAGCGTCGGTCGCCGCGCTCAAATCCTCGGCAATGCGGGCGGCGTTCATCATCAAGGTTCGTTCGCCGGCCAGGCTTTCCTCTTCCCCCGGCTGGGGATCGAAGCCCGCCAACTCCTTGGCGGCGGCGCGGACATAATCGGCATTCTTTTGCGCCTCCGCGGCCTGAGCCTGAAGCCGGTCCAGCGCATCGCGCGCCGCATCCCATGCCGCATGCAAATCCGCGACCGCGCGCGCCGCGTCTTCCAACGCGCCGAAGGAATCCAGCAATCCGCGATGAGTGGCGATATCGAACAGGCCGCGGTCGTCGGCCTGGCCATGCACTTCCAGCAGAAGCCCGCCCAGATCCTTGAGCAGGCCCACGCTCACCGCTTCGTCATTGATGAAGGCGCGGGACTTGCCGTCGGCGGCCAGGCTGCGGCGGAGCACGACCTCGCCTTCATGCGGCATCGCCTGATCCTTCAGCAGCGCGCGCGCGCCATGCTTCGGCGCGGGATCGAACACGGCGGTGGCCGAGCCTTGCGTCGCGCCGGGGCGCACGCTGGCGCGGCCCCGCCCGCCCACGGCCAGCCCCAGCGAATCCAGCAGGATGGATTTGCCCGCGCCGGTTTCGCCGGTCAGGACATTGAGGCCGGGCGCGAATTCCAGCGCGGCCTGCTCGATCAGGACGATGTCGCGGACCGTCAGTGCGGCGAGCATCGGAAAACGACTCTCAGAGGATCCGGTGGAAAGCTTGGCTGATCCAGGAGCCTTTGTCTTCCTTGGGCTTGAGATTGCGCCCTCTCAGGATGTTGTAGGCGTCCGTGTACCATTGGCTGCCGGGATAATTGGCACCCAGCACCGCGGCGGCGGTCTGGGCCTCGCTGTCCAGGCCCAGCGCGTAATAGGCTTCGGTCAGACGCTCCAACGCTTCGGCGATCTGGGGCGTGGTCTGGTATTGCTGCACCACGGCCTTAAAGCGGTTGATGCCGCCGATATAGTCGCCCCGGGTCAGGTAATAGCGACCGACCGCCATTTCCTTGCCGGCCAGATGGTCTTGGGTGAGGTCGATCTTGAGGGTGGCGTCGCGGGCATATTCGGTATCGGGGAAACGCTGCACCACGTCCTGCAACGCCACCAGGGCGCCTTGCGTGTTCGCCTGGTCGCGATTGACGTCCACGATCTGCTCGTACAGCGAAATTGCCTTCAGATAGAAGGCATAGGCGACTTCCTTGCTGCCTGGATGCAGCGAGATATATTGGTCGGCGGTGGCGACGGCATCGCCATATTTGTTCGCCTGGTAGGAGCAGAAGGCGCTCATCAGCTGGGCCCGGCGCGCCCACACCGAATAAGGATGCTGGCGGTCCACTTCATTGAACTGCTTGGCGGCTTCTTCCCAGTTGCGCTTGTTGATCTGGGCCCAGGCATCGCCATAGATCTGTTCCACCGGACGCTCGCGATATTCGGCCGCGTCCTTGTTCAGGTCGTTGCTGGCATCGTCCTTGTCCAAGCCCAGAAGACTGCAGCCGCCCAGCGCGGTTCCCAGGGCCAGCACCAGCAACGCGGCGCGGATCGGGCGGGCGGAAATCAGGCCAGGAATCGGCATCGGACGGCGAACCTCGAGAATTGCTCTGTCTGGACAATAGCTTACGCCTGACGGCGGCTCCAGTCCGGACCAGGCTTTTCTTATAGCACAAGCCCGGGGCCATCAGGGAAGCATGACCATTTCGTAATTGGCCGGGTCGGCAAAAAGCGCCCGGAGCAGCCGGTTGTTGAGGCCATGGCCGGAGCGGATGCCCTCGAACCGGGCGATCAGGGGCGCCCCCGCCAGCGCCATGTCGCCGATGGCGTCCAGAATTTTGTGGCGCACGAATTCATCCGCGAAACGCTGGCGGTCCTTGTTGATCACCCCGGCCTCGTCCAGCGCCAGGGTATTTTCCAGGGACGCGCCCTTGGCCAGACTCATGGCGTTCAGCGCTTCCAGATCCTTGGCGAAGCCAAAAGTGCGCGCGGGCGCGATCAATTCGCGGAAATTGCCGGGGGAAAAGACGAAACGGAAATCCTGCCGCCCGATGGCGGGCGTGTCATATTCCAGCAGAAAATCGTAAGCCGTTTCATTCGCCGGATGAAGTGTGGCGGAGGCGTTCTTCTCCGACACCGTCACTTCCCGCAAAACCCGGATGGCGCGGCGCGGCTCTTTCGTGGCCGTCACGCCTGCCCTCTCGATCAACACCAGATAGGACAAGGCATCGCCGTCCAAAATCGGCGGCTCCGGCCCATCCAAAATCACCAGCAGATCGTCAATTCCCGCGCCCGCCACCGCCGCCATCAGATGCTCGATCACGCCCACGCTGATGCCGTCCTGCGCGATCACCGTGCCCAGGCGGGTCTCGCCCACGCGATCGTAGAGAGCCGGAATCTCCGCATCGGCCTTGTCGCGGCGGCGGAAAATCACGCCGTCTCCCGGCGTTCCCGGCTTCAGGGTCATGGTCACCAGCGTTCCGGCATGCAAAGCGGTGCCGGACACGGTAAGCTCGCGGGCAAGCGTGTTTCGAAAAGACATGACTGCCTTATAGCAAACTGGCCGTTCAGGAACATCGACCGGACAAAGGCAAAAGATGGGCGCTCCCGGCAAGACGGTTTTACTGGCCTTCGCCCTTGTTCTGGCGGCAGCAGGGGTCCGGGCCGACACCATCGCGGACCTGCCCTATCGCATCGGCGGCGATGGCCGCGTCAGCACCGACATGTTCGTGGACGGGCAAGGACCCTTCAATTTCCTGCTGGATACCGCATCCAGCCGCACCATGATTTTCGAGCATCTGCGCCAGAAGCTGAATCTCGGCCCGTCCGAAGCGGGCAGCCTCAAAGTCTATGCCATGAACAATATCGGCAGCGCGATGCCGGTGAAACCACGCGAATTGCGGCTGGCGGACCGGCGCATCACGGGATTGACCCTGGGCGTGCTGCCCGACGATGTCCATCCGCCGGAAGGCGTGGCGGGCGCGGACGGCATATTGGGGATGGACGCGCTGTCGGATTATTTCCTGATGGTGGATCATGACGCGCTTCGCCTGAATCTGATGAATCCGAACGCGCCGGACACCGACATTTACCGGCAATGGCCTTCGGCGGAGCTGACGCCCTACCAGGCCAAGGACATCGACGTCACGCTCTGGTGGCTGCGCGCCGAATTCGGCAAGCAGCCGGTCACCGCCCTGCTCGACATGGGCTCGGGCATCACCATGCTGAACTGGAATGCGGCGGAACGGCTGGGCATCCGGCGGGTCGATTTCGAGAACCAGCCCATCCCGCAAAATCTGCGCGATGCGCTGGGCACTTTGGAGCCGGTGGTGACGGTCAAGGGCCTCACCATCACCATGGCGGGCCGCACCTTCCCGGCCCAGACCGTGATCATCGCGAACGCGTCCGTGTTCCGCTATTTCGGCCTGGACAAAAAAGCCGCCGCCATCATCGGCCCCGCCATGCTGCGCTACAATTCCCTGGCGATCGATTTCAACAAGCGGCGGATCTATATCGGCCCCACCAGCCGGCAGGCTTTGATCGACCGGCCGTCTTGAAGAAACGGACTAGCGCGGCAGCGGCGCCAGCGCGGCGGCGACATCCGGCTTTGTTTCCAGCGACGGCAGGAAGGATGGCGGCTTGCGCGCGGCGGCGGCATGCTCGAACGCCGCGCCCATCGCCAGCAGGCTGGCCTCGGACCAGGCCGGGCCGATGAAAGACAGGCCCACCGGCAGATCGCGGACATATCCCATGGGTACGGTGAGATGCGGATAGCCGGACACCGCGGGCAGGAAGGATGCGCCCGGCCCATCATTGTCGCCTTTGATCACGTCCAGCCGGAAGACCATGTCCTCGGTGGGACGGATCAATGCGTCGAGGCGATTGTCCTTCAACGTCTTGTCCAGCAGGGCCCGGGTGCTGCTCAACAATTCCTCGCGCGCCTGAATATAAACGGGGTCGTCCAAGCCATCCTTCTCATTCGCCATTTCGAAATAATCCTGATCGAACAGGGCGAGTTCCCGGGGCGTGCGGGCATTGAAGGCGATCAGATCGGCCAGGGTCTTGGGACCGGCGCCGGGCAGGCTTTGCAGATAAGCGGCGATGTCATGCTTGAACTCGAATTTCAGCACAGTGCCTTCCG
The DNA here is from genome assembly GCA_017307355.1 of Alphaproteobacteria bacterium. Classification (GTDB taxonomy): domain Bacteria; phylum Pseudomonadota; class Alphaproteobacteria; order Micropepsales; family Micropepsaceae; genus Rhizomicrobium. The sequence continues at coordinate 209,138 of JAFKFG010000012.1, read as the reverse complement.
CATCGGAGGCCGCCTCCGGACGCAGGAAGCCGCGTATCTCCACGATCTCCGCGCCTTCGCGCCGCAGAATGGCGATGGCCTGCTGCAGGACCGCCTCGATCGCCGGAGAGGCCTGGTCCGCCGGCGGCACGATAACGCCAAGCCGCTTTCCTTTCAGCGATGCGCCGCCCAATACCGCATAATCGATACGATGCGCGTCGGCCGGCGCGGTGGCACTGTCGGCCGGATCGCTGCCCGCCATGGCGGACAGGAGCAACGCCGCATCCGCCACAGTGCGCGCCATGGGCCCGGCCGTGTCCTGGGTATGGGAAATCGGCACGATGTGGGTGCGCGACACCAGCCCCACCGTCGGCTTCAAGGACACCAGGCTGTTGAAGGCGCCCGGACAGACCAGCGAGCCATTGGTTTCGGTGCCTAAGCCCGCCGCCGCCAGGCTGGCGGCGATCGCCGCGCCGGTGCCCGCGCTGGAGCCGCAGGTGCTGCGGTCCAGCACATACGGATTACGCGTCCAGCCTCCGATGGCCGACCAGCCGCTGATGGAATGGGTGGAACGGATATTGGCCCACTCGCTCAAATTGGTTTTGCCCAGAATGATCGCGCCCGCCGCCCGCAGCCGGGCGACCACGGGCGCATCGCGATGGGTGATATTGCCTGCCAGCGCCAGCGAACCGGCCGTGGTCGGCATGGGGTCCTGGGTTTCGATATTGTCCTTCACCAGGATCGGAATGCCGTGCAGCGGCCCGCGCAGATGGCCCGCCTTGCGCTCCCCGTCCAAGGCGCGGGCCTGCGCCAGGGCATCGGGGTTGAGCGCAATCACGCTGTGCAGCAAGGGATCGATGGCGGCGATGCGGGCCTGATAGTCCTCGACCAGGCCCGCCGCATCGATCCGGCCGGCGGCCATGTCGGCTTGCAAGGTGGCGATATCCTTGTCCACCACGTCATAAGACGCCGCCAATGCCGCGCCGCCCGGCACGAGCAACAGCCCCAACGCCAAGATCATTGCCCGCATATGTGCCCCGCCCGTGACCCGAAGCGATGATAGCGTCAGAGCTGCTTCTGCAGGAATACCAGGGTCAGCCAGCGGTCGAATTTGCGTCCCGCTTCGGGGAGGCGCCCGGTTTCCTGGAAGCCGAACGCCTTGTGCAGTGCAATGCTGAGGGCATTGTCGCTATCCACCCCGCCGATCAGGACATGCAGGCCCTGGCTCCTGGCCTTGTCGATCAAGGCCGCCAGCAGCGCCTTGCCGATGCCCCGCCCCCGCGCATCCTCGCGCACATAGAGGGAATGTTCCGCGGTGAGCCGATAGCCGGACGGCCCGCGGAACGGCCCATAGGTGCCGTAGCCCAGGAAGCCGGAGGCATCGCGGGCCGCCAGCACGGTGTAGTGACGCTTGCGGATGGCGAACCAGTCCGCCATCTCCGCCTCAGTCTTGGGATATTCGTGCCAGGACGCCGTGGTGTGCGCGGCGGCGTGATTGAGGATCGCGGTGATGGCGGGAATATCCGCCTCTTGCGCCTCGTCGATCCAGAAATCCCCGGCCATAAGTTTTTATAAACAGAAAGGGCGGCTCACGCCGCCCTTTTTTAAAGCCTTGCACTGGCTTTCTTCCCCCGCATGGCGAAGCCATTGGCGGGGGAAGATGTCTGCTAGCGGGCTTGCCCGCGTGGCAGACAGATGGGGGCTATCAGTTCGACTGCCGGCGGAGAAATGCCGGAATCTCGAATTGCTCGTCGGTGCCGTGGTCGGGGAACAGGTCCTCGCCCGGGGGCGGGGCCACCGGCTCCTGCGCCACGGGCCGCTGCATCGGCGTCGCCGTGGCGCGGGGACGTTCGGCCAGCGGCTCGGCGCGCATGTCCGCGGCCGGATTCTTCTTGCGGCTGAACAGGCCCCAGCCGGTCTTCTTCGGCTGCTGCTGAACGCGCGGCGCCAGCGGCTGCTGATCCAGCGGACGATAGCTTTCGGTCGCCGGATAGCGCGTCGCGGGTGCGACCTGCGCCACGGGCTCTTCGACCACCGGCATCTCCCGGACGGGGGCCATGGGGGCTTCATGCATGTGCGGCACGGGCGCGGCGTTCAATTCCGCGGCCAGGCTTTCCACCTGCGCCTGGACCGGATTGACCACCGGCTTGGCGGGCTCGATGCGGAACGCCTGGGGCTTCAGATGCGGGCGCAGGGTATGCACCTTTTCCGGCAATTTCAGTTGTTCGGCATCGATGCCGGTGGCGACGACCGACACGCGGATGCGGCCTTCCATTTCGTCCAGGATCGTATTGCCGAAAATGATGTTGGCGTCGGGATCGACTTCGGCGCGGATGCGGTTGGCGGCCTGCTCGACCTCGAACAGCATCAGGTCCGGTCCGCCGGTAATGTTGATCAGCACGCCCTTGGCGCCCTTCATCGTCACATCGTCCAGCAGGGGGTTGGAGATCGCCATGTCGGCGGCGCGAAGGGCGCGGTCCTCGCCTTCGGCTTCGCCGGTGCCCATCATCGCCTTGCCCATCTCGGTGATCACCGACTTGATGTCGGCGAAGTCGAGATTGATCAGGCCCGGCATCACGATCAGGTCGGTGACGCCGCGCACGCCCGCATGCAGCACCTCGTCGGCCATGGCGAAGGCCTGGGACATGGTGGTGCGGTCGGAGGCGACACGGAACAGATTCTGGTTGGGGATGATGATCAGGGTGTGGACGAATTGCTGGAGCTCGGCGATGCCTTTCTCGGCCACCCGCATGCGGCGGTCGCCTTCCAGGGCGAAGGGCTTGGTGACCACGCCGACGGTGAGGATGCCCGCCTCGCGCACCGCGCGGGCGATCACCGGGGCTGCGCCGGTGCCGGTGCCGCCGCCCATGCCGGCGGCGATGAAGACCATATGGGCGCCGGACAGGTGCTCCATGATTTCGGCCATCGATTCTTCGGCGCCCGCGCGGCCCACTTCCGGCTGCGCGCCCGCGCCCAGGCCTTCGGTGGTGCCGGCACCCAGCTGGATGCGGCGCTCGGCCTTGGACTGGGCCAATGCCTGGGCGTCGGTGTTGGCGACGACGAAATCGACGCCGTCGAGACCGGCTTCGATCATGTTGTTGACGGCATTGCCGCCCGCGCCGCCCACGCCCAGCACGGTGATGCGGGGCCGCAATTCCTTGGTCTCGGGTAACTTGAGATTGATCGCCATCTAATTTCTCCACAGTGACATCAGAGGGTCACCTTGCAAAACGCCCGAATCGCCCAACGATTCGCATTTATTTAGTTGAATCATTCCAACCACCGACCGGTCAACCGTCCCCACCAACCTTTGCGCGCTTCGGCGGGCGTGGTCATGGGAATATCGGGATTGATCATCTCCGGCGGCATCGTCGCCCCCGCCATCAGAAGTCCGATCGCGGTGGCATAGTCAGGTCCTGCATTGGCCGCCGCCAATCCGGGGAAGTTCTGCGGACGGCCGATGCGGACCTGTTTGTTGAGGATGCGCGCCGCCAGTTCGCGGGTCCCGGCCAGCTGGCAGGCACCGCCCGTCAGCACGGCCCTGCGGCCGGCGGCGGCGTCGAAGCCCGAAGCCTGCAGGCGCTTCTGCACTTCCTCGAAAATATCGTCCAGGCGGGCCTGGATGATGCGGGTGAGCATCGAGCGGGGCACGCGCAACGCGGCCTCGTCGCCATCCTCGCCCATCTGGGGAATCGAAACCACGTCGGTGCCCACTTCCAGGTCGCCCAAGGCGGCGCCGAACAGGGTCTTCACCCGCTCGGCGGCCGAAATCGGGGCCGCCAGCATCTGGGCGATGTCGGTGGTGACGGTGAAGCCGCCCTTGGGCACCACATCGGCATGGACCAGATGGCCTTCCAGGAAGACGGCGATGGAGGTGCAGCCGCCCCCCATGTCGATCACGGTGGCGCCGATCTGTTTTTCGTCCTCGCTCAAGGTCGCCAGGCCCGAGGCATAGGCGGAGAACAGAGTTCCCACCACATTGAGATGGGTGCGCTCGACCGCCAGCTTGAGATTCTGCAAGGGGCTGGGCTTGACCGCCACCGCATGCATGGCGACGCCGATGCGCTGGCAGAACATGCCGGACGGATTGCGCACCCCCCGCGCCTCGTCCACCACATAGGCGGTGGGCGAGCTTTGGATCACTTCATGGCCTTCCAGGCGGCAGCGGGCGCGGCCGTCGCTGAGCAAGGTGCGCAGATGCGTGTCCGATACCAGGGCGCCGTCCAGGGCCATCACAGCCCGGCTGTTGACCGAAACCGGCTGACCGCAATTGACCGAGATCAGGACGTTCTGGATGCGGGCATCGGCATGGTTCTCGGCAGCCGCCACGCAATCGCGGATGGATTCCTCGGCCAGTTCCAGGCTGGTCACGGTGCCCGCGCGCACGCCCGCGCTTTCGCGCAGCGCGCTGCCCAGGATTTTCAGGCTGCCCTGTTCGGCCCGGCCGATGACGCAAGCTACCTTGGAAGAGCCGATATCCAGGGCCGACACCAGGCCGGGGCGGTAGGCGGGAATTTCATTGTTGACGCGCAATCGAATTGCCTCGCCCATCGTCAGGTTTCTTTCCCACGTTGAACATCTTTCTTCTCGCCGCTGCGCAGGACAAAGAAAAATTGCGTGGGCGACCGGAGGTCGATTTCGGTGATATCGCGCCCCAGAACACCCGCATCCACGATCAGGCGCTCCAGCGCGTCCAGTTCCTTCTGCCAGCCGGTTTCCGGCAGCTTGACCACCACTCCGTCATTCAGGATCAGGTTCCAGCGCCGTTTGGAGACATATTCATACGCCGCGACCCGCGCCACGACGGCCCGGTGGGTCATCACCGCATCGACCAGATCGGCGGCGGCGGCCGGCGCGCCGGGCCCCACCAGCTTGGGCAGGCGGGCAAATTTCTCCACCCCCTGGGTGGTGATGACGCCGCCCGTGCGCTCCACGATAGCGATGCCGCTCCGGCCGCTGCCCAGTTCGGGCGATTGCCACAAGGCGAAAGGCCGTTTTTCGACGATGGTCACGAAAATCGAGTCCGGATAGCGGCGCACCACATCGGCGGAGGCGACCCAGTCCAGGGCCATGATGCGGTTGCGGGCCTGGCCCAGCTCGGCGCCAAAAATGGATTCGCCGGGCTTCATCCCCAGCGCCGCCAGAATGGTTTCCGGCGGAACCCGGCTGTTGCCCGCCAGATGGATTTCGGAAATCCCGAACCCGGCATCGGCGATGACGGTATCGATCGTGTCGTTGACGCCGTGGATGGTGCGGCCGATGACGCCGCTGGCGAACAAGGCGGCGATCAGGGCGAACAGGACAACGCCCAGGCTCAAGAGCAGAACCGGCCGGCGGAACATGCGCCCGGCACGTCCCATAAGACCGGCGAAAAACCCTTCGCGCTCGCCGCCGCGGCGGCCGGAATTCTTGGGCGGGGTATCGCGCACCGGCCGTTGCGGCTTGCGCGTGGCCCGGACCCGGGGATTGTCGCGCGGCTTGCGCTCCACATTCACCGATCGCATGAGGCGTCCTCCACCAGCCAGCGGCACAGCTTGGCGTATGAGATGCCCAGATGCGCGGCCTGTTCCGGCACCAGCGAGGTCGGCGTCATGCCGGGTTGGGTGTTGGTCTCGAGCAGGATCAGGCGCGGCTTGGCGCCGGTATCGTCATAACGAAAATCGGTGCGCGACACGCCCCTGCAGCCCAAGGCCTCATGCGCCTTCAACGCCAGATCCATGCAATCTTGCGCCACGGCGGCCGGAATATCGGCCGGAAGAATATGACGCGAGCCGCCGGCCGCATATTTGGCTTCGTAATCGTAGAATTCCAGATCGGTGACGATTTCCGTCACGCACAAAGCTCGATCGCCCATCACCGAGACGGTGAGTTCGCGGCCGGGCACGAACTCTTCCACCATCATCTCGTTCGACAGGTTCCACTGATCGCTGCCCAAAGCGGCGGGCGGGCGGTTGTCGCCGGGACGGATGATGAAGACGCCCACGCTGGAGCCTTCATTGACCGGCTTGACCACATAGGGCGGCGCCATCAGATGCCGTTCGGCGACTTTTCTGCGGTCCGCGACGATGGATTTGACCACCGGCAGGCCGGCGGCGCGATAAACGTCCTTGGTCCGCTCCTTGTGCATGGCAAGCGCGGAGGCGAGCACGCCGGAATGGGTGTAAGGCAGCCGCATCAGTTCCAGCAGTCCCTGTATCGTGCCGTCTTCGCCGAATCGCCCATGCAGGGCATTAAATACAGCGTCAGGCTTAGCCCGATATAGTTGATCGCCCGGATTGTCGCCGGGATCGATGCTCACCGGCTCGAAACCTTCCTCCGCCAATGCCGCCATCACGCCCCGGCCGGAGGAGAGACTCACCTCCCGCTCGGCCGAACGGCCGCCCATCAGAACGGCGATGCGCCGGAAATCCGTCATGGCGCCACCTCCTCGTCCAGGGGCAGGCCGATGCGCTTGATTTCCCATTCCAGGGACACACCCTGCGTCTCGCGCACCTTGCGACGGACCTCCTCGCCCAGCGCCTCGATGGCGGCGGCGGTGGCGTCACCCGTATTGATGAGGAAGTTGCAGTGCTTCTCGCTCACCTGGGCCGCACCGTGCATCAGCCCCCGGCAGCCAGCCCGGTCGATCAGTTCCCAGGCCTTATGCCCCGGCGGATTCTTGAAGGTCGAGCCGCCGGTCTTGGCGCGAATCGGCTGGCTGGCTTCACGGTTGGCCGCCAGCTCTTCCATGCGGGCCTTGATCGCTTCGGGCTTGTCGGGCGTTCCCTCGAACACCGCCTCGACGAAAATCAGATCCTCTCGCGCTTCGGAATGGCGATAGGAAAAGCCCATGTCCGCCGGCGTCAGGGTGAGAAGATTGCCCTCGCCGTCCAGGGCGGTGGCTTCCACGAAAATGTCCGCGATCTCCCGGCCGTAACAGCCCGCATTCATCCGAAGCGCGCCGCCCACCGTGCCCGGCACCCCGCGCAGGAATTCCAGCCCGGCAATGCCGGCATCGGCGGCGACCCGCGCCACATGAGCATCCAAAGCGGCGGCGCCTGCCCGGATGCGGGTTCCGCTGGCTTCGATCTTTCCGAAGCTGGCCGGCAGGCGCACCACCGTGCCCGGCATGCCGCCGTCACGCACCAGAAGATTGGAGCCCACGCCGATCACATACACCGGAATGTCGCGGGACCGCGCCGCCAGGAACATGCCCAGATCGTCAACATCGGCAGGGCGAAACAGAACGTCAGCGGGACCGCCGGCGCGAAACCACATCATGTCCTTCAGCGCCGCATCGCGGGCGATGCTGCCGCGCACCGGGGGGAGCATGTCGCAAGGCCGCGTCATTGGCCCTCCAGCGTCTTCTGAAGATTGTGCATCCAGGCGCTGATCGACCCGGCGCCCAGGCCGATCACCACGCCGCCCGGCTTCAAGTGCGGCGCCACGGCAGCAGCGAGATCCGCTTCGCCATCGATGGTCAGCACATGGCGATGGCCATGGGCACGCAGCGCGTCGGCATAGGCGTCCCGGTCGATGCCCGGGATCGGCTGTTCGCCAGCTGCATAGACCGGCGCGATGACGGCGATATCGGCATCGTTCAGGCATTTGGCGAACTGCTCGAACGTATCGCGCAGCCGGGTGAAGCGATGCGGCTGCACCACCGCCACCACCGGGCCGCTATAGGCCTGGCGCGCGGCCTTGAGGGCGGCGGCGATCTTGAAAGGATTGTGCGCGTAATCGTCGATGATGGCGGCCCCGTTCCATTCGCCGACCTTCGAGAAGCGGCGGCCCACGCCCCGAAAACCCGCCAGCGCCTTGCGGATCACCGCGTCGCTCACGCCCAGCTCCCGCGCCACCACGATGGCGGCCAGCGAATTCTGCACATTGTGATCGCCCGGCATGGGCAGGCTGAGATCGGTCAGCCGGGTCTCGGTATTCTTGCGCCGATCAGTGAAGACCACATCGTAATGCGAGACGCCTTCGGAATAGGTCACATTGACGGCGCGGGCATCGGCCTGGGGGCTGAATCCATATGTGACGATCCTCCGGTCGGTGATGCGGCCCACCATCGCCTGCACTTCGGGATGATCCAGGCAAAGCACCGCGAAGCCATAGAAGGGCACATTCTCGACGAAGCGCTGGAAGGCGTCGCGCATGGCATCGAAGGTGCCGTAGTAGTCCAGATGATCGGGATCGGCATTGGTGACCACCGCCACGGTGGCGGGAAGGCGCAGGAAGGTGCCGTCGCTTTCGTCGGCCTCCACCACCACCCATTCGCCCGCGCCCAGCCGCGCATTGGTGCCATAGGCATTGATGATGCCGCCATTGACCACGGTGGGGTCCATGCCGCCCGCATCCAGCAACGCAGCCACCATGGTGGTGGTGGTGGTCTTGCCGTTGGTGCCGGCGATGGCGACGCAGGACCGAAGGCGCATGATCTCGGCCAGCATTTCGGCGCGGCGGACCAGCGGCAAGGACTGTGCCCGCGCCGCGTCGAATTCGACATTGCCCGGCTTCACCGCCGAGGAATAGACCACCGCATGGGCGCCCTTCAGATTCTCGGCGGCATGGCCGACGGCGATCTCGATCCCCATGGCGCGCAGGCGCTTGACATTGGCGCTGTCCGAAACGTCCGAGCCCTGCACCTTGTAGCCAAGATTGTGCATGATCTCGGCAATGCCGGACATACCGATGCCGCCAATGCCGATGAAATGGATGGCGCCGATATCCAGCGGCACGCGGGTGGCGATGGGCTTGGCCATCATGCGGAATTCCTCGTGAGGGCATCGACCATGTCGGCCAGTTTTTCGGTGGCGTCCGGCACCGCCAAGGCATGCGCGGCGCGGGCGCGGCGCGCCAGATCGTCGGGATGGGCGAAAATCTCGATCAGCATCCGGGCCAATGAATCCGGGCTCATCTGGCTTTGCGCCACGGTCCAGCCCGCGCCGGCGCGAGAGAGGATTTCCGCATTGGGGGTCTGATTGTCGTCCAGCGCATGGGGCAGCGGCACCAGGATGGCGGGGCGGCCGATCGCCATCAATTCGGCCACGGTGCCGGCGCCGGAACGGCCGATCACCAAATGGGCTTCGGCCATGCGCTGCGGCAGATCGACGAAGAAGGGCTGCAGCTCGGCGCGGATCTCGGCATTGGCATAGATGGTGCGCACCGTCTCGATATCCTCGGGCCGGCATTGCTGCACGATGCGAAGGCGCCGCTTCAAATCATACGGCAGGCGGGTGATGGCCTGAGGCACGATCTCGCTGAAAGCGCGGGCGCCCTGGCTGCCGCCGAACACCAGCAGATGCAGCGGCGCATCGGGCAGCGGCGCGTCATAAGGCGCGCCCCACAATTCGATCACGGCCGGGCGAAGCGGATTGCCGGTGAGTACGATCTTGGTCTTGTCGCGGGGCGCGAAGCGGGCGATGGGAAACGCCGCCGCCACCCGCCGCACTTGGTTCATCACCAGGCGGTTGGCGCGGCCGACCACGGCATTCTGCTCGATGATGGCGGTGGGCACCCGCGCCAGGCTCGCCGCCAGCATCACCGGCACCGAGGGATAGCCGCCGAAGCCGATCACCGCGGCGGGCTTCAGCCGCAACAATTTGCCGAATGCCTGGATGATGCCGCTGGCGATCTTGAAAGGTGCCGTCACCGAATTGAGCGGCGCCGACGGCACGGTTTCGATCCGCGCCCCGGGAAAGGACGTGGCGTAATTGGCGAAACGCGCATCCGTCATCACCACGATCCGACGGCCGCGCCGGGTGAGTTCGCCCGCCAGCGCCTGAGCGGGGAAAAGATGGCCGCCGGTGCCACCGGCGGAAAGGACGATGGCGCCGTTCATGCATGCACTCCAAGCGCGCCCAACAGCGATTCCGCGCGGGTGGTGAGCTTGGGCCGCTGCCGCGTGACCGCCAGGGCAAAACCCATGGTCACAGCGATGGAGAAGAGCGACGAACCGCCATAGGAAATGAAAGGCAAGGTCATGCCCTTGGCGGGCAAGAGCGACACCGCCACGCCCATATTGATGAAGGCTTGCACGGCGGTCACCACGGCCAGGCCCGCGCCCGCCAGCTGGCAGAAGGGATCGCGGGCATTGGCGGAGCGGAGCAACAACCGCACGGTGAGAAGCCCGAACAGCGCAGCAATGGTGCCGCACAGGATCAGGCCGAATTCCTCACCCGCCACCGCGAAGATGTAATCGGAATGCGCATCCGGAATCCGGTATTTGATGGTGCCGGCGCCGGGGCCCACGCCCGCAAACCCGCCATGGGCGAAGGCCTTGAGCGCCAGCCCGGCCTGATAGCCGATGTCGGATTCGCTCAAATATTGCACCACGCGGTGGTGCACATGGGGGAAGATCAGATAGGCGACAAAGCCCAGCGCCGAGGTGGCGCCCGCCATCAGGCCCACCCAGAACAGCGGCAAGCCCGCGAAGAACAGCATCGCGCCCCACAGCGACAAGAGCAGGCCGGTCTGACCCACATCGGGCTGCAGCAACAGGATCACGATCGCGGGCGCGATCAAAAGCAAGGTGATTACCGGCTTGGGGAATTTCATCGGGGTGCGGTCGGCCAGTACCGCGGCCGCGAGAACGGCGAAGCTGGGCTTGAGGAATTCCGAAGGCTGCAGGCTGAGCGGCCCGAAATCGAGTTCGCGCCGCGCGCCCAAAAGCTCGCTGCCGAAGAACAACACCAAAAAGGAACCGATCAAAGCGGCCGCGAAGATGAAGGCGGCGGCGATCTTGACCTGGCGCAACGACAGCAGCGAGGCGCCTGCCATGATCGACAGCGCCACCGTGGCATACATCAATTGCCGGGCGGCATAATGAAAGTCGCCCGCCGTCAGCGGCCCGCCGGTGATGGCGGGGCTGGCGGCGAACGCCAGCATCAGGCCGATGCCCAGGAGCAGCCCCATGCCGGTGAGCGCCACCTTGTCCACGGTGAACCACCAGTTGGCGAAACCACCCTTGTCCGCGCGCGATATGCTCATGAAACCGCCCTCGAATCCTTCCGGCCGGCGTCCTGGGGAAGCTTGGCCACGAGCGTGCGGAAAACATCGCCGCGCTGCTCGAAATCCCTGAATTGATCGTACGACGCCGACGCGGGCGACAGCAGCACCACCGGCATGGGCGCGTTGGATGACGCGGCATCGGCGGCGGCTTCTTCCACTGCCTTGTCCAAGGTTCCGGACATCACATGGGCGACCCTGCCGTCCAAGGTCTGCGCGAACGTGTTCGCCGCATCGCCGATCAGATAGGCTTTGCGGATATGGGGAAAATATTCTGCGAGGCTGGCGATGCCGCCTTCCTTGGCCTTGCCGCCGGCGATCCAGAAAATATCGGGATAGCAGGCCAGCGCCCGCGCCGTGGCGTCCGCGTTTGTGGCCTTGGAATCGTTGATGAAGCGAGTGCGGCCGATATGGCCCACTTCTTCCATGCGATGCGCCAGCCCCGGGAAGCTGGCAATCGCCGAGACGATGACCCGCGTGTCCTTGATGAAAATCCGGGCCGCGGCATAGGCCAGCGCGATATTCTGCCAATTGTGCGCGCCGGGCAGGCGCGGCGCCTCGGTCAGCGCCATCACGTCGCTGGTCCGTTGGCCCTGCGCGTCATAAAGCGCACCGTCCACGGCGAAGACGCCCCGTCCCAGCACCTTGCCCACGGCAACCGGCGTCGCCGCCGCGCCACCGCTGGCGGCCAAGGCGGTGAAGATCGCCGCGCTGTGGGTGTCGTCCACGCCCACGATCACATGGCCGTCCTTGGGCACCTGCCGCAACAGCCGCTCCTTGATGGCGGCGTAATTCTCCATGCTGCCATGCCGGTCGATGTGATCGGGCGTGAGGTTGGAGAGCAGCGCCACATTGGGATGAAGCCCCGGCGTCAGGTCGATCTGGAAGCTGGACATTTCCAGCACATAGATGGTCTTGGGTCCGGGCTGCGCCAGTTCCAGCACCGGCTTGCCGATATTGCCGCCCACCTGGGCGTCGAATCCGGCGCTGGCCAGGATATGGCCCAGCAAGGCGGTGGTGGTGGATTTGCCGTTGGTGCCGGTAATGGCGATCACCGGCGCCCGCCCCGGCTGAGTGGCGACGGGGCGGATCTCGCGCGCGAACAGTTCGACGTCGCCGATCACCGGCACATGCGCCGCCTTGGCGTGAATGACGACCTCATGCGGCGCGGGATGGGTGAGCGGCACGCCGGGGCTGAGGATCAGGGCGGCGATGCCGTCCCAATTCCATTCGCGCCAGGGCGCAATCTCCGCCCCCGCGCCCACGCCCGCATCGCGCGCCGCGCTATTGTCATCCCAAGCGACCACGCGCGCGCCGCCCGCCTTCAAGGCGCGCACGCTGGCCAGGCCTGTGCGGGCCAGGCCGAACACCGCGACTGTCTTTCCGGGAAAGCTGCGCGCCGCGATCATGCCGTCACCGCAGCTTCAAGGTGGCGAGCCCGGCCAGCGCCAGCACCACCGCCACGATCCAGAAGCGGATCACGATGGTGGGCTCGGTCCAGCCCAGCTGCTCGTAATGATGATGGATGGGCGCCATGCGGAACACCCGCTTGCCGGTGAGTTTGAACGACACCACCTGCACCACCACCGACACGGTTTCCAGCACGAAGAGACCGCCCACAATGGCGAGCACGATCTCATGCTTGGCGACCACGGCGACCGCGCCCAATGCTCCGCCCAACGGCAAGGAGCCGGTATCGCCCATGAAGATCGCGGCGGGCGGCGCGTTGTACCAGAGAAAGCCCAGGCCGGCGCCGACCAGCGCCGCCAGGAACACGGCAAGTTCGCCGGCGCCATCGACATACGGAATCTGCAGATAGGCGGCGAACTTCTCGTTGCCCACCAGATAGACGATCAAGGTGAAGGTCGCGGCGGCGATCATCACCGGCACGATGGCAAGGCCGTCCAGCCCGTCGGTGAAATTCACCGCATTGGCGGCGCCGGTAATCACAAAGCCGCCCACCAGAATGAAGAGCAGGCCCAGCGGCAACAGCGCCGTCTTGATGAAAGGAATGGCGAGAGTGCCCGACAGGGACGGGACCTCCACCTGCATGATCAGCCAGGTGGCGAGGAACGCGGCGCCGAATTCGATCAGAAGGCGCGTGCGGCCGGACAATCCGTCGGCCGTGCGCTTGGTCACTTTATAATAGTCGTCCAGGAAGCCCAGCAGCCCGAACACGCCGGTCACCAAAAGCAAAATCCAGACATAGCGGTTCGATAGGCTGGCCCACAGCAAGGTGGAACCGATCCAAGGGATCAAGATGAGCAGGCCGCCCATGGTCGGCGTGCCCGCCTTTTCCACGATATGCCGCGCCGGCCCATCGCTGCGGATGGGTTGGCCCTTGCCCTGGCGCACTTTCAGCCAGGCGATCAACGCCGGATTGATCAGAAAGGCGATCAGGAGCGAGGTCATCACCGCCGCGCCGGAGCGGAAGGTGAGATATTTGAACAGCCGGAAGAAGGCGAGTTGGTCGGCATGGGTGAGCAGCGACAGATAATACAGCATCAGACCGCCGCCCCCTTCAGCGCTTCGACAATCACCGCCATGCGGCTGCCCAGCGAGCCTTTCACCAATACCGTATCGCCCCGCTTCAGCGCCGCCGTCAGCTTGGGCGCCAGGGCGATGGAATTTTCCGCATAAGCGCCGCGGCGCCCCGCGGGCAGCGCATCCCAAAGCGCTTTCATCTGCGGGCCGGAGGCAAAGACCAGATCGGTTTTTGCCGCCGCGATAGGCTCCGCCAGCGCGGCATGGAGTGCCGGTCCGCCCTCGCCCATTTCCAGCATGTCGCCCAGTACCGCCAGCTTGCGGCCGGGCGCGGCGGCGAGCAGCGCCAACGCCGCGCTCATCGACGCCGGATTAGCATTGTAGCTTTCGTCGATCACCTGAATGCCGCTCACTTCGAAGCGCGCGCCGCGGCCTTTCAGGGCCGTGAAATTCTTCAGCGCCGCCGCCGCGTTCAGCACATCGCCGTCCACCAGCGCCACCGCCGCCAGCGCCGCCACCGCATTGCGGGCGATGTGTTCGCCCTGCGCGCCGACCAGGCAATCCACCGTGCGGCCCAGAATATCGGCTTTCAGCCGCATGCCCTCGCCTTCGGGCGTAAATGACAGAAGCCGGGCCTCGCCGGTCGTGCCGAAGCGCACCAGCCGGCCCACGCGCGCCTGCGCCGCGCGCGCCGCCAGCCGTTCGGCATAAGGGGAGTCGGACGGGATCAATGCCGCACCGCCGGGTGCCAGGCTTTCGAAAATCTCCGACTTGGCGTCGGCAATGGCTTCGCAGGAGCCGAAGAATTCCAGATGCGCGGGCGCGATGGTGGTGATCAACGCCACATGGGGACGGACAAAAGACACAAGATTGCGGATCTCGCCCGCATGGTTCATGCCGATCTCGAACACGCCATATTCGGCATCGCGCGGCAAGGACGCCAGGCTCAGCGGCACGCCCCAATGATTGTTATAGGACGCGGCGGAGGCGTGGGTCCGGCCCAGCGCGTTGCAGCAAAGGCGCAGAATTTCCTTGGTGGTGGTCTTGCCCGCGCTGCCGGTGATGCCCAGAATCTTGGCGCTGCTGCGGGCGCGCGCGGCGACGGCCAGGTCTTCCAACCCACGCTGCGTATCGGCAACTGTGAGCAGCGGGCCTTTGGCGCCCGGAACGGCGCGACTGACCAGGGCCGCCCCCGCTTTGGCCTTGAACGCGGCCTCGACAAAATCATGTCCGTCGCGTTCGCCTTTCAGCGCCACGAACAGATCGCCTTCCTTCAAAGTGCGGGTATCGATGGAAAGGCCTCGCACGGAAAAATCCGTGCTGGCCTTGCCCAGGGTGGCGACTTGCGCTTCGCCGGAGGTCCACAGCGTCATGCCGCGCGCCCTCCCAAAGCCAGGGCCACTTTCACCGCTTCTTCCCGGTCGGAGAAGGGACGCACCTCGCTGCCGATATATTGGCCGGTCTCATGGCCCTTGCCCGCCAGCACCAGCACATCGCCCGTCTGAAGCGCGGCGATGCCGGCCCGGATGGCTTCGGCCCGATCGCCGATTTCCCGCGCCGCCGGCACGGTGGCGAGAATTTCCTTGCGGATGGTGGCGGGATTCTCGGTGCGGGGATTGTCGTCGGTGACGATCACATCGTCGGCCAGCGCCGCCGCGATCTGGCCCATCAAGGGGCGCTTGCCCTTGTCGCGGTCGCCGCCGCAGCCGAACATCACATGCAACCGTCCGGCGGTGTGCGGGCGCAGCGCCTTCAGCACCTTCTCCAGCGAATCCGGCGTATGGGCATAGTCGACATAGATCGGCGCGCCGCTCAGGGCATAAGCGACCTTTTCCATCCGGCCCGGCGCGCCCTTCAAATGCGCCAGGGCGGCGAAGACCTTTTCCGCCTCCTCGCCCAGGCCGATGGCGAGCCCGGCAGCCACCAGCGCGTTGGACGCCTGGAAGGCGCCCGCCAGCGGCAACAGCACATTATATGTATGGCCGTCATGGACGATCCCCAGCACCTGGGCGTCGCCCCGGCTCTGGCGGGATTTCAGCCGGATATTTTCTCCGGCCCCGCCCACCGTCAGCAGCCGCAATCCGCGTTTGCGCGCCGCCGCGACGAACGCATCGGAATGTTCGGCGTCGCTATTGACCACTGCCACGCCGCCGCTCGCCACCACTTCGGTGAACAGCCTGAGCTTGGCCTTGAGGTAATCCTCGAAGGTGGCGTGATAATCCATATGGTCGCGGGTGATGTTGGTGAAGGCCGCGCCCGCCACTGCCACGCCATCCAGGCGATATTGATCCAGTCCGTGGCTGGAGGCTTCGATGGCCAGATGCTCGACGCCGTCGCGCTTCAGGCCAGCCAGCAATTTGTGAATCTCCACCGGATCCGGGGTGGTGTGGTTCAGCGGCATTTCGCCTTTGGGCCCGACCACGCCCACCGTGCCCAGACTGGCGGCAGGCTTTCCCAGCCGGGTCCAGATCTCGCGCAGGAAGGCGACGATGGAGGATTTTCCCTTGGTGCCGGTGACGGCGGCCACGGTATCGGGCTGGGCCCCGTAAAAAGCCGCCGCCATCCGCGCCAGCCTGAGGCGGGGATTTTCGTCCGCGATAAAGGCCACGCCCAGCGCTGCCGCGTCCGGCTCCAATTCCGGGCGCGCCAGCACGGCGCGGGCGCCGCGCGCCACCGCATCCGACAAAAAGCGCGCGCCATCGGTCCTGCTCCCGGCCAAGGCCGCGAACAGAAAACCGGCTTCAACCTTGCGGCTGTCGCTCGTCAGTCCCGTGAAGTCCGTTGCCGCCACCATGGCGTATTGTCTTTCTTGTCCGCCACATTCGCATTCGAATGGGGCGCCATTATGAATTCCCGTCCGCCAGCTGCGTCGGAGGGGCTGTATTGGGCACGCCCAGAAGCGGCGCGATGCGCGAGATGACGCGGCCGGCCAAGGGCGCCGCGGTATAGCCCGCCAGGGCGAAGCCGCCCGTCGCCTTGATGCCATGCGGCTGATCCATCAGCACGAAAACGACATAGCGGGGATTTTCGATGGGAAAAGCCGCGAAGAAGGATGTGCGCAGCGCGTGCGGAATGTAGCGGCCATGCTCGCCCGGCACCTGCGCCGACCCGGTCTTGCCGCCCACGTCATAGCCTTCGACATTGGCGTTCTTGCCCGTGCCGTTGGTCACCACATAGCGCAGCAGGTCGCGCATCTTCTGGCTGGTATCCGGCCGGATCAGCTGCGCACCCCGGCGGTCGGCGTCGGTCTTGATGAAGGTCGGGGTGATTTCCCGCCCGCCATTGACGATGCTGGCCGCCGACGCCACGAAGCGCAGCGGGCTGACGGAGATGCCCTGCCCGAAGGCGACGGTCGCAGTCTCGATGTTCCCCCAATTGGCGGGATAAAGCGGCTGGCGATGCTCCGGCAGCTCGGTCTTGATCGGCGACAACAGGCCCAGATGGGCCAGGAATTGCTTCTGCCGCACGCCGCCCGCGCGCAGCGCGATCTGCGAGGTACCGATGTTGGACGACTGGGCCAGGATGTCCCGCGCCGCCAGGGTGGCCGGCATCCGCTCGGCTTCATGGATGGTGTATTTGCCGATCTTGTAGCCCTGTCCGATCGGGAAGACTTCGTCGAGGTTCATCTTGTGATCCTCGAAGGCCTGGGCGAAGGTGAAAATCTTGAACACCGACCCAAGCTCGTAAACGTCCTGGGACATGATGTTGCGCATCGTGTCGTCGCCGCTGAGGCTGCGGGCATTGGGATCGAAATCCGGCAGCGAGGCCATCGCCAGAACTTCCCCGGTCCTGACATCCATCACGATGCCGCCCGCCGCGTGCGCGCTGAAGGTCTGGCGCTGCGCCGCGATCTCATGCGCCAGGATGAATTGCACCCGCATGTCGATCGAGGTGGTGACCGGCGCGCCGTCCTGGGCGGCCCGGATGTGATCCTGCAGGCCCATCTCCAGCCCCGACACGCCGTTATTGTCGGGATCGGTCGCGCCCAGGATCTGGGCGGCGTTGCGGCCATCCGGATAGTAGCGCTTGACGCTGGGCTCGAATTCCAGCCCCGGCAGGCCCAGCCGCATCACTTTGCTTTCGACCGCCGGCGTGATCTGGCGCGCGATCAGGACATAAGGATGCTTGGCATTGAGGAAACCGGCGCGGAGCCGGTCCTCGCTGGCGCCGGTGGCGAGTGCCAGATCGTGCGCCGCCTCATTCTTGTCCCAAAAGACATGGGGACGGGCGTAGAGATCCTTGACCGGAAGATCGCGGGCCAGCAATTCGCCGTTGCGATCCACCAGATCGGCGCGGGCGGTGATGGGGCGGTCGGCGAAACCGCTGCGGCCCATGCCGCGCATCAGGCTGACATCGACCAGGCGGATTCCCACCAGCGCGAAAGCGGCAACGCAGAAGACCGCTCCTATGATAATGCGCCGTTGGAATACGCCCGGGATTTCACGCATGGATCCTCAGAACCCCGCCTGAACGGAAATGGCTTGCGGGGAAAGCGTGGGCCGCACCATGGGCGCTTGCGGCGACGACGGAACCACGGCATTGGCGTTGCGTAGGGGCGAATTGTTCAGCGGCGCCTCGCCGCGGCGCGGCAGCAGGTTGAAAGAGGAAAGCTGGGCCGAAACCGTGTCGTGCATGCCGTTGCGCTGCGCCAGTTCCTGGATGCGGCCAGGACCGGCCACCCGGGCCCATTCCGCCTGCAACACGCCGATATTGCCGCGCGCCTCGCGGATCTGATGATTGACCTTGTTGAGGCTCATCTGGGTGACGCGCGTGCGTTCGGAGACGTGATACAGCGCCAGGATCGACAGGCCCATCAGCGCCACGCAGAAGAAGTTGAGCACCCGGATCATTGCACGCCTCCTTTAAGCGGCCAGCCGCTCGGCGATCCGCAATTTGGCGGACCGGGCGCGGGGATTGGTTGCGATCTCGTCCGCCGTCGGGACCTGGGGACGATTGGTGAGAAGCCGGAAAGCGGCACGCGGCGCCTGGCCCATATCGGGGGCGTGACGCGACGCGCGCGGGCGCGTATCGCTGTGGCGCATCAGGAACTGCTTGACCATGCGGTCTTCCAGGCTGTGGAACGACACCACCGCCAGGCGGCCGCGCGGCGCCAGGATCTTGAGCGCCGCATCCAGGCCCCGCTCCAATTCGCCCAACTCGTCATTCACGTGAATGCGCAGCGCCTGGAAGGTGCGGGTGGCGGGATGAATGGCATGGCGCAAGGCGGCGGGGCCTTGCGCTTCGGACACGATCTTCGCCAGTTGCGCGGTCGAGGTGACGGGCCGCGCCGCGATCAGGGCGCGGGCGATGCGGCGGGCGTTCTTTTCCTCGCCATAGCGGGAGATGATCTGCGAGAGCGTGCGTTCGTCGGCATTGTTCACCAGATCGGCGGCGCTTTCACCCGACAGGCTCATGCGCATGTCCAACGGCCCATCTTCGCGGAACGAGAAGCCCCGCGCCGGCGTATCGAACTGGAAAGACGAAACGCCAAGGTCCAGCACCACGCCGTCGGTCTTTCCCGCGAACTCATCCATGCGGGAGAATTCGCCTTCCACCAGGGTGAGGCGACCGCCGAAATGTTCGACAAGCTTGCGGCCGCGCGCGATCGCTTCCGGATCGCGGTCGATGCCCAGCACCGTGCAGTCGGCCGCTTCCAGGATGGCGCGAGCATAGCCACCGCCACCAAACGTCCCATCGACATAATGGGCGCCATCGCGCGGCGCGAGCGCGGCGAGAACTTCGTTCAGCATCACCGGCAGATGACCGCTCATGCGTCAACGCCTTGCGCGGCGGCGCGGGCGCGCTCCAACCGGGCTTTCATGCGCGCCAAGGCGTCGGCCTGGATCGGCGCGTAGGTGTCGGCATCCCAGATCTGGAATTTCTGCGACAGGCCGACAAAGGCAACGCGGTCCTTCAGCTTGGCATGTTCGATCATCGCGTCGGGAAGACGCACGCGGCCCTGTTCGTCGGCCACCAGCAACTGCGTCAGCGAAATGACCGCCGTCGCTTCGTCGTCATGCACGGGCGAGAAAAACGGATCCTGGGCCGAAAGGCGCGCATGCAGCGTGTCGATCACATTCTGCCCGAACGCTTCCAGCGCGGATTCCGCGAAGCTGGGGCAGACATAGACGCCCTGGGTGTTCTGCGCGGCGAGGATATGGCGATAGGACGCGGGAATGCAGACCCGCCCCTTGCTGTCGAGCGACCCGAACACCGTCGAAATGAACGGCTGGACCAACCCGGTCATCGCCTGTCGTCCCCCCTTTTCCCGTCGCGCCCGGGCGGCCGGTCAGTCGGCCGTTGTTCGGGTGGGGCATAGTCACCCCTGGGATAGCATGGGATAACATGGGACGAAGCGTCGCGTCAAACGAAAAACCCATATTTTTGAGGGACTTGCATATGCGTTAACAGGAGTTCCCTCACTACAGCTTGCGAATCTGAGAACAAAGCAAAAACACGGAAAGGTTGTGGTCAGACCCGTAAAGGATCTCTTAACCACGAACGGCGTTCGCCCTCCGACAGCGATGATTTTTTCTCACCGCCGCCTGTCCTGATTCGGGGACACCCCGGTCTATGGTTCGGCCGGCAACAAAAGGAATTGCGGCATGAAGATCGGATTTATCGGCCTGGGCCAGATGGGCACGGCCTTCGTGGGATTGCTGCTCAAGGCCGGTCATTCGGTGACGGTCTGGAACCGGTCGCCCGACGCGGCGAAACCATTGTCGGCCGAAGGCGCGATTGTCGCAAAGACACCCGCCGAGGCGATGCAGGGCGAAATTCTTTTCTCCATGCTGGCCAGCGATCAGGCGATGCGGGATATCGGCCTGGATGCGGAGCTTTTGGAAAAAGCGGCCAAGGGCCTGGTCCATGTGAATCTGGCGACCATTTCGCCCGCCTTCGCGCGCGCTTTGGCGGCGGCGCATGAGAGCCGCGGGCTGGGTTATGTCGCGGCACCCGTCTTCGCCCGCCCGGAAGCCGCCGCGAAGGGAATGGCCGTGGTGATCGTGGCGGGCGCGGATGCAACTGTGACGAAAATAGAGCCGCTTCTGGCCCAGATCGGCCGTCGCACCGAGCGGGTGGGTGACGCGCCGGAGATGGCCAATCTGTTCAAGATCGCCGGCAACTTCCTGATCATGAGTGCGGTGGAGACTTTGAGCGAAGCATTCGCGCTGTTGAAGAAAGGCGGCGTCGATGCGCGGCTGTTCCTCGACACCATGACTGAAGGCCTGTTCGCCGCGCCGGTCTACAAGAATTACGGCAAGCAGATTCTGGATGAAGCCTATGAGCCCGCCGGCTTCTATCTTCGCCTGGGCTTGAAGGATGCCAATCTGGTCAAGGACGCGTCGGACGAACTGGCGGCACCCATGCCCCTGCTCGATCTGGTGCGCGGGCATTATGAGGAAGCGATGAAAAAGGGCTGGAGCGAAAAAGACTGGGCCGCACTGGGCGCCCTCGCCGCGGAAAAAGCAGGGCTCTAAACGAAGATCTCTTCGGGCTTTCGAAGCTTGCCCAGGCCCGCCTCCCCACGCGCGCAGCGCTGGTGGGGGAGGTGGCCGTAGCAGCGCTTGCGATGCGAAGGCCGAAGGGGGAAAAGAATGTCAGACAGCCTGTAAGCCGGGTTCTGTCCATCACCGAAGTGACTGGATGACCATTCCTCTGGGATGTGTGTCGCCACACACCTCACGCGACCGACCCGGACGGCGATGCGGAAAACATCACGTGCCGTCCCTATTTGGTCTTGCTCCCGGTGGGGCTTGCCGTGCCGCCTCTGTTGCCAGAGACGCGGTGCGCTCTTACCGCACCATTTCAACCTTGCCGGGGCTTTAGGCCCTTAGGCGGTGTCATTTCTGTGGCGCTATCCCTGGGGTCGCCCCCGCCGGCCGTTAACCGGCACCGTCTTTCCGTGGAGCCCGGACTTTCCTCGAACAGGTTGCCCTGCCCGCGGTCACCCGGCCATCTGACGGGCGGCTTATAGGCGGATTTTCAGGCCAGCGCAAAATCCGTGGTCTTCATGCGCGTGCTCCGCTTGCCGCATCAAAGGCCGCGATCAGGCCAGACAGAATAACCCGGGTTTCGCGATCCGCCATGCCATCGACGCGGGATGGACGGAAGTGGCGCTGAAATGCCGTCACGGTTTTCTCCAGCGGAACCTCGGGATCATAGCCATAGCGCGCCAGAAGCGATGCCATCGCCGCCTCGCCGGGATCGATGCCGGGCGCGGCCCAGAATCCGATCCCGGCCGCTGCCAATCCCGCCCAGGGAAATAGCTCGCCCGGATCGTCCTTGCGCGCGGGCGCGACATCGCTATGGCCCAGCACCCGCCAGGCGGGAATGGAATACCGTTCCAAAATCCGGCGGCAGAGCGCCGTGAGCGCGCCGACCTGCGCCGCGGGAAATGGGCGATAGCCGAATTCATGGCCCGGATTGACCAGTTCGATGCCGATGGAGCGGGCATTGATGTCACGCGCCCCGGCCCAGAAAGACAGGCCCGCATGCCAGGCGCGCTGCCCTTCCGGCACCATCGCATAAATGGTGCCGTCCTCGTCGATGGTGTAATGCGCCGAGACTTTGGCGGCCGGATCGCAAAGCCGCGCCAGGGCCGCTTCGCCGCTGGTCATGCCGGTATAATGCAGAACCAGCATGTCCACGCCCACGCCACCGCGCGCATCCTGGTTGGGCGATGGGCGCTCGACGATTTTCACCTGAGCCCCCGCTCGGCCAGAATCTTGGCATAAGCGGTGTTGATCGCGGCCAGCTTGTCGTTGGCGAGCTTGATGAATTCTCCGGGCACGCCGCGGGCGATCAGGCTGTCGGGATGGTTTTCCCGCACCAGGCGGCGATAGGTCTGCCGGATTTCATTTTCGTCCGCGACATAGGACAGGCCCAATATCACATAAGGATCGGTCAGTTCCGGCGCGAAATGCGACGCGCGGATACGGCGGAATTCGTTGGGCGAGAAGCCGAATATCTCCGCGACCTTTTCCAGAAAGGTACTTTCGGCGGGATGCAGCACGCCGTCGCTTTTGGCGATCTCGAACAATCCGTCGAGAATGTCTTCCAGCATGGCGGGATTGCCGACGAACAATCGGGCGATCTGTCCGGCATAGGCTTCGTAGCCGGCCACGTCCTGGCGCGCCAGATTGTAAATGCGCCGCACATTGACCTCTTCCTGCGGCGGCACGCCAAACACGCGGCGGAAAATGGAAAATTCCTCTTCGGTGGCAATGCCGTCGGCCTGCGCCATCTTGCCGGCCAGGGCGATGATGGCGATGGTGAAGGTGACGCCGGGGTCGCCCTCGCGGTCGAAAATGAAATGACCGGCCACCGCACCCACGACCGCGCCCACGGGTCCGCCCACCAGCAAACCCGCCGCCGCGCCGCTCAATTTTCCCCAAACAGACATGCAGCCTGTTTATCTCAAACCCGCGCCGAAGCGCGAGAAGTTTGTCGGTTAGGCTGCATTCACCGCGCGTGGATTATAATTTAGGAGCGGCGCCAACCAGCGTTCGGCTTCGTCGATGGTCCAATTCTTTCGGCGGGCATAATCCTCGACCTGATCGCGCTCGATCTTGCCCACGCCGAAATACCGGCTTTCGGGATGGGAATAGTAGAAACCCGACACCGACGAACCCGGCCACATGGCAAAGCTTTCGGTCAGCTTGACCCCGATCTTGTCCTCGGCATCCAGAAGTTTGAACAAGGTCGCTTTCTCGCTGTGCTCCGGCTGGGCGGGATAGCCCGGCGCGGGGCGAATGCCCTGATATTTCTCCGCGATCAGCTCGTTATTGGAGAAAGACTCGTCCGCCGCATAGCCCCAATAGTCGCGGCGCACTTTTTCATGCATGCGCTCGGCAAAGGCTTCGGCAAACCGGTCCGACAACGCGCGCAGCAGGATCGCCGAATAATCGTCCTTGGCGTCTTCGAACGCTTTGATGCGTGCTTCTTCGCCGATACCGGCCGTCACCACGAAGCCGCCGATATAGTCTGCCGTCCCAACCGGCGCGATGAAATCCGACAGCGCCAGATTGGGCCGGCCTGCATCGCGCGCCATCTGCTGGCGCAAGGTATGCAGGGTCTGGATGGGGAATTTCCGCGCCTTGTCGCCATAGACCAGGATATCGTCATCGACGGAATTGGCCGGCCAGAAGCCGATCACGGCCCGCGCCGTCAACCATTTCTCGTCCACAATCTTCTTCAGCATCGCCTGGGCATCGCGATAAAGATCGCGCGCCGCGGCGCCGACTTTTTCGTCCTCCAGGATCTGCGGGAACGGCCCCGCCAACTCCCAGGTCTGGAAGAAAGGCGTCCAGTCGATGTAATTCGCCAGCTCCGCCAGATCGTAATTGTCATAGACCCGCGTGCCGAAGAATTTCGGCGCGGACGGGGTGTGGTTGGCAAAATCCGGCTTGGCCCGGTTGGCGCGCGCCTGGCCGATCGTTAGCCGCTTGCCGCCGCTGCGCTGGTTGGCATGGTTGCGGGCCAGAGCTTCATACTCGGTGCGGATATTGGCGGCATATCCCGTGCCGCTGTCCTTGGAGAGCAGGCTGGAGGCGACGCCCACCGCGCGCGAGGCGTCGGTGACATACACGGTCTGGCCCCGGCGGTAATTGGGATCGATCTTCACCGCGGTGTGAACCCGGCTGGTGGTGGCGCCGCCGATCAACAGGGGAATATTGAACCCCTGGCGCTCCATCTCCGACGCCACATGCACCATTTCGTCCAAGGACGGCGTGATCAGCCCCGACAGGCCGATCATGTCGGCCTTATGCTCGCGGGCGGCGTCCAGGATCTTCTGGGTCGGGGTCATCACGCCCAGGTCGAACACTTCATAGCCGTTGCACTGAAGCACCACGCCGACAATGTTCTTGCCGATGTCGTGGACATCGCCCTTCACCGTGGCCATCACGATGCGCCCGGCCGCTTCCTTGGCGGCGGTTTTGTCCTGCTCCATGAACGGCAACAGATACGCCACCGCCTTCTTCATCACCCGGGCGGACTTGACCACCTGGGGCAGAAACATCTTGCCCGAGCCGAACAGGTCGCCCACCACATTCATGCCCGCCATCAACGGGCCTTCGATCACATGCAGGGGCCGTTCGGCGGCACGGCGCGCTTCTTCGGTGTCTTCGACGATATAGGCATCGATGCCATGCACCATGGCATGGCTGATCCGGTCATTGACCGGCAGCGCCCGCCAGGCGGCATCCTCCACATCGTCGGCGGCGCCGCCACCCCGATATTCCTTGGCAAGATCGAGCAGCCGCTCGGTGGCATCGGCGCGCCGGTTGAACAGCACGTCCTCGATCCCTTCGCGCAGGGACGTGGGAATATCCTGATAGACCGTGAGCTGGCCGGCATTGACGATGCCCATGTCCATGCCCGCCTTGATCGCATGGAACAGGAACACGCTGTGCATCGCCTCGCGCACCCGTTCATTGCCGCGGAAGGAGAAAGAGAAGTTGGAGACGCCGCCCGAGATATGGGCATGGGGATTCTCGCGGCGGATGATCTCCGTGGCCTCGACAAAGGCCTTGCCATACTCGTTATGCTCTTCCAGGCCCGTGGCCACGGCGAAGATATTGGGATCGAAGATGATGTCTTCCGGCGGAAAGCCCACCTTATCGACCAGGATGTTATAGGCCCGCTTGCAGATCTCGACCTTGCGTTCCAGCGTGTCGGCCTGGCCGACCTCGTCGAACGCCATCACCACCACGGCCGCGCCGAAGCGCAATATCTCGCGGGCACGATCGACGAACAATTCCTCGCCTTCCTTCAGCGAAATGGAATTGACGATGGCCTTGCCCTGGCAGCATTTCAGGCCCGCCTGGATCACGGTCCATTTCGAGCTGTCGATCATCAGCGGCACTTTGGAAATATCGGGTTCGCCCGCGATCAGGTTCACGAAACGGGTCATCGCCGCCTCGGAATCGATCAGGCCTTCGTCCATATTGATGTCGATGACCTGGGCGCCGTTCTCGACCTGGCTGCGCGCCACATCCAGCGCCCCTTCATAGTCGTTCGCCGCGATCAGCTTGCGGAATTTGGCCGAGCCGGTGATGTTGGTGCGCTCGCCGACATTGATGAAATTGAGGTCCGGGGTGAGCGTGAACGGCTCCAGCCCCGACAGGCGCATATAGCGGGGCTTTTCCGGAATCACGCGCGGCTTGACGCCTTTGATGGCCTCGCCGAACGCCTTGATATGCTCCGGCTTGGTGCCGCAGCAGCCGCCCACGATATTGACCAGGCCGGATCGGGCGAATTCGCCCATCATCTCGGCCATGGATTCCGGCGTCTCGTCATAGCCGCCGAATTCGTTGGGCAAACCGGCATTGGGGTGGGCGCTCACCAACGTATCGGCGGCATTCGCCAGATCGGCGACGTAAGGGCGAAGCTCCTTGGCCCCCAGGGCGCAATTGAGGCCGATGGCGAAGGGATTGGCGTGGCGCACCGAATGCCAGAAGGCTTCCGGGGTCTGGCCGGTCAGGGTGCGGCCGGACAGATCGGTGATGGTGCCGGAAATCCACACCGGCAGGCGCACATTCATCTCCGCGAAGACTTCCTCGATGGCGAAGATCGCGGCCTTGCAATTGAGCGTGTCGAACACGGTTTCGATCATCAGCACATCGGACCCGCCCCGGATCAGACCCCGCGCGCCATCGCGGTAGGTCGCGCGCAATTCGTCAAAGGTGATATTGCGGAAAGCGGGGTCGTTGACATCGGGCGAGATCGACGCGGTCCGGTTGGCCGGACCCAGCACGCCGGCGACCAGGCGCGGACGGCTGGCGGTGGCGAATTGGTCGCAAAGATCGCGCGCCAGCCTGGCGCCTGCCTCGTTCAATTCCTCGACCAGATGCCCCAGGCCGTAATCTTCCTGGCTGGTGAAATTGGAATTGAAGGTGTTGGTTTCGATGAAATCCGCGCCTGCCTCCAGATATTGGCGGCCGATGTCGCGAATGATCTCTGGCTTGGTGAGCGTGAGAAGATCGTTGTTGCCTTTCAGCTCGCTGGGATGATTGCCGAAGCGGTCGCCCCGGAAATCCTCTTCGCCCAGCTTGAAGCCCTGGATCATCACGCCCCAGGAACCGTCCAGCAACAGAAGCCGTTCCCTGGCTTCCTGCTTCATCCATGTAAGGCGGGCATTGCGGTCGAAACTCATGACATATCCTCGGACTTCAAATCGTGAGGCCTGAGACCCAGCAAGCGGCTGGCCGCGTAGCTGAGATTGGCCTGGTTGAGCGTGTAGAAATGAAACTGGTCGAAGCCGAGCCGATGCAGCTGTTGCACCTGGTCGGTCAGAATGGCGGCCGAGACGATGCGGCGGCTTTCCACATCCTCGTCCAGCCCGTCATAGGCGCGCGACAGCCAACCGGGAATCGAAGCGCCGCATCGCGATGCCATGCGCTCGACCCCTCGGAACGCGGTGGTCGGCATGATGCCCGGCACGATGGGTACGGCGATGCCGGCCTTGGCCGCATCGTCGCGGAACCGGGCCGTGGCGTCATTGTCGAAGGCGAATTGGCCCAGCGCACGGCTGGCGCCTGCCGCCACTTTCGCCTTCAGCAACTCGATATCATGCCCATGGCTGGGCGAATCCGGGTGACGCTCCGGATAGAACGAAACGCTGATCTCGAACGGCGCGATCTTGCGAATGCCTTCGATCAACTCCGGCGTGGAGCGATAGCCGTCCGGATGCGGCTGATACGGGCCCGCCATGCCCGGCATGTCGCCGCGCAGGGCCACGATATGGCGGATGCCCGCATCCCAATAGCCGCGCACGATATCGTCGATCTCGCCCTTGGAGGCACCGACACAGGTCAGATGGGCCGCCGGCTTGAGGGAGGTCTCCTCGACAATGCGCTTCACGGTGGCGTGGGTGCGCTCGCGGGTCGATCCGCCCGCGCCATAGGTGACGGAGACGAAAGACGGCCGCAGCGGCTCCAGCCGCTTGATCGCGGACCAGAGCGAGGTCTCCGCCTCCTCCGTCTTGGGCGGCGAAAATTCGAACGACACCGAAATCGGGCGTCCATTGCCTATCAGATCCTGCAGACTCATGCGGCCTCTTTGATTCTGGGCGCGCTTTTGGCAGTGGCGAACCAGAGCTTGACGGTCAATTTCTCGGTGGCGGATGCGGGCGGCGCGATGGTTTCGATCTCGCCGGTTTTCAGCCCCGCATGGGCGAACCAGCCATCCACCTCGCGATCGGAGAAGCCCAACCGGCGATGGGCATAATCGTCGCGCAAGAATTCCAACGCATGGGGCGCGAAATCGGCGATCAGAAGACGCCCGCCCGGCGCCATCACCCGGGCCGCTTCGCTCACCGCGGCGCCCGGATCGTCCAGATAATGCAGCACCTGATGGAACAGGACGGCATCGAACATGTCCGCCTCGCCGCCAAACGGCAGGCGATAGGTATCGGCCAGCCGCACCTGCGCATTCTTAAGATTTTCGCGCAGCAGCCGGTCGCGCGCGATGGAAAGCATCTCGGGACTCACATCCACGCCCACGGCGCGGCGCGCATGGGGCGCCAGAAGCTCCAGCATGCGGCCCGTGCCGGTGCCCGCATCCAGCAGATTCTGAATCGGCCGGGAGGTCATGCGCCGCACGATGGCCGCCTCCACATCTTTTTCCGGCGCATGCAGGGCGCGGATGCGCTCCCATTCCGGCGCGTTGGCTTTGAAATAGGCCGCGGCCGCCGCCGCGCGCGCCTGGCGCACATGGGCAAGCCGCGCGGTGTCGGCCTGGCCCAGATTGGGGTCGGCCAGCGCGGCCAGGGCCGTGCCCAGTTCCGCGCCCTTGCCCCGGTCGGCGGCGCGATAGAAAACCCAGCTGCCTTCCTTGAACCGTTCCAGCAGCCCCGCTTCGCCCAGCAGCTTGAGGTGACGGGACACCCGGGGCTGCGACTGTCCGACGATCTCGATCAGCTCGCTGACGGTCAGCTCGGCTTGCCGCAGCAACAGCAGCAGCCTCAGCCGGGTGGGGTCCCCGGCGGCGCGCAGCATGGCCACAAGCCTGTCCATTCTTTCACCTAAAACATATAAACATATCTTTATATGCTGGTCCCGTGGCGGAAAACAAGGGTTTTTATGGAAGGTACCGGTCTGGACAGGCCCGGCAAAAAACCCGAAAACCTCCCCTTTCCGCTGACTAGGGCAAGAAAATCGATGCGCGTATCACGGGCGCTGGGGTTGGGAATTTGCGGTCTGGCGTTGACGGCTTGCGCCTCGGCCCCCATGACCCCGGAAATGATCGCCAACAACGATCCCTATGAAGCCACCAATCGCGAGACGTTGAAGTTTAACGGCAAGATCGACCGCTATTTCGTCATCCCCACCGTGGCGCTCTATTTCGTGCTGGTGCCCGAAGGCGGCCGCCGTTCGGTGCATCATTTTCTCGAGAATCTGACCCTGCCGACCACCTTCGTGAACGACATGCTGCAGGGGGAAATGAAGCGCGGCAGCCAGACCGTGGCGCGCTTTCTGGTCAATTCCACCATCGGTTTCGGCGGTTTTCTGGATCCCGCCAGCAAGATGAAGATTCCCGACCATGGCGAGGATTTCGGCCAGACCCTGGCGACCTGGGGCGTGGGCGAAGGACCATATTTGATGCTGCCTTTCTTCGGGCCTTCCAATCCGCGCGACGCCTTCGGCCTGGGCGCGGATGTCGCGCTCGATCCCACCAATTACATTCATTACAAGCAGCATCTTTGGTGGTTCGCGGGACAGAAATATTTCACCATCCTGGATCTGCGCGCCCAGACCTACACCACCGTTCAGGGCATCCAGCGCAGTTCGGTCGATTATTATGCCAGCCTGCGCAGCCTCTATCGGCAGCTCCGCGAAAACGCGATCCGCAACGGCCGGGCCGTGAAATCCGAAGATTTGCCTGACTTTTGAAGATGTTCCCGTGCTAAAGACCGCCTTGAACTTGCCACATGCAACCGCAACTCTAAGGCTTCTCGAAAGAACGGAATGATGATGCGCTTTCAGCCGATCCTGCGCCGGACCTTTCTGGCGACGCTCTTGAGCCTTTCCGCGGCCTTTGTTGCGAGGCCGGCCCTCGCCGCCAGCCCAGCCGAGGATTTCGTCCAGACGAATATCCACAAAGGGCTTGAGCTTCTGAACAACAAGCAGCTCTCGAGCGATCAACGCCGCACCCAGTTCGAAGGCTTTCTGCTGGGCCTCACCGACATGAAGCGGATCGCCGATTTTACTCTGGGCCAGTACCGGCGCACCGCCAGCCCGCAGGACCTCGCCGCCTTTGAAAGCGCGTTCCAGAATTATGCCGTGGCGGTCTATCAGTCCTACTTTGCCAAATATGCGGGACAGTCGCTGAAAGTGACCGGCAGCCAGCAGCGCTCGGGCGATGATTTCATCGTCGCCACGCAATTGATCGACCCCAACGACAAATCCGGCCAGCCGCCGCTGGAAGTGGATTTCCGTGTCCGCACCGACAGCGGCAAGCCGGTGGTGGTGGATTTCTCGGTGGCCGGCATCTGGCTGGCGCTGGAAGAACGCGACCAGTTCACCGCCTTCCTGGGCCAGAACAACGGCAACATCCATACGCTGATTGCGCATCTCAGCGACCTGGCGAAACAGTTCCGCGGGAACTAGCGCGGGTTAAGTCGCTCTATCAGCGACCTCTGGCTTTCTTCCCCGCATGGCGAAGCCATTGGCGGGGGAAGATGTCTTCCGAAGGCTTGCCTGAGGAAGACAGATGGGGGCAATCAAGCCCTCGTAAAGCGTTTGTATTTGATGCGATGCGGCTGGTCCGCATCGATGCCGAGCCGGCGCTTCTTGTCGGCTTCGTAATCCTGGTAATTGCCTTCGAACCATTCCACATGGCTGTCGCCTTCAAAGGCCAGCATGTGAGTGGCAATGCGGTCCAGGAACCAGCGGTCATGGCTGATGATCATGGCGCAGCCCGCGAACTCTTCCAGCGCCGATTCCAGCGCGCGCAGCGTGTCCACATCCAGATCGTTGGTGGGTTCGTCCAGCAGCAGAAGGTTGGCGCCCGACTTCAGCATCTTGGCCAGGTGCACGCGGTTGCGCTCGCCGCCCGATAGCTGGCCGACCTTCTTCTGCTGGTCGCCGCCCTTGAAGGCGAACGCGCCGGTATAGGCGCGGGAATTGATCTTGGTCTTGCCGAATTCGATGATATCGGTGCCGCCGGAAATCTCTTCCCACACATTCTTGTTGGGATCGAGCGCATCGCGCGACTGATCGACATAGCCGATCCGCACCGTGGGACCGACCTTGAGCGTGCCGGCATCCGGCTTTTCCTGACCCGTGAGCATGCGGAACAAGGTGGTCTTGCCCGCGCCGTTGGGGCCGATGACCCCGACAATGCCGCCGGGCGGCAGCTTGAAGTTCACATTTTCATAGAGCAGCCGGTCGCCATAACCTTTGGCCAGATTTTCCGCCTCGATCACCACATCGCCCAGCCGCTCGGCCACGGGAATCATGATCTGGGCGGTGGCGGCGCGCTGTTCCTGCGACTTGGCCACCAGCTCTTCATAGGAATTGATGCGGGCCTTGGACTTGGCCTGGCGCGCCTTGGGTGATTGCTGGATCCATTCGCGTTCACGCGCGATGGTCCGTTTCTGCGCGGCTTCTTCGTTGGATTCCTGCTTGAGGCGCTTTTCCTGGATCTCGAGGAACGATGAGTAATTGCCTTCATGGGGAATGCCCTTGCCGCGATCCAACTCCAGGATCCAGCTCGTGACATTGTCCAGGAAGTAGCGATCATGCGTCACCAGAATGACGCAGCCCTTATAATCGCGCAGCGTATGTTCCAGCCATTCCACGGATTCCGCGTCCAGATGGTTGGTGGGTTCGTCCAGCAGAAGAATGTCCGGCGCATCCAGCAGCAACCGGCACAACGCCACCCGGCGGCGCTCGCCGCCCGACAAAGTGTCTACCTTGGCATCGGGATCGGGGCAGCGCAGCGCATCCATTGCCTGGTCCACCTGGCTGTCCAGGTCCCACAGGCCCTGGGCCTCGATCTCGTCCTGCAGCTTGGCCATCTCGTCGGCGGTTTCGTCGGAATAGTTGGCCGCGATCTCGTTGAAGCGGTCGACCAGAGCCTGCTTCTTGGCGACGCCTTCCATCACATTGCCGCGCACATCCTTGGTGGGATCGAGCTGCGGCTCCTGGCTGAGATAGCCCATGCGCACGCCATCAGCGGCCCAGGCTTCGCCGGTGAACTCCTTGTCCATCCCCGCCATGATTTTCATCAGGGTGGACTTGCCCGCGCCATTGACGCCGACGATGCCGATCTTGGCGCCGGGATAGAAACTCAGCCAGATGTCTTTGAGGACCTGCTTGCCGCCGGGATAGGTCTTGGACAGACCCTTCATCACATACACGAATTGCGGACCGGCCATCGGACATTCCTTCAGGGCTAGAGATGTGCGGGCTTTTAGCGAAGGCGGCTCGCCATCGCAACGCACCAGTATCGCGCGGAACTAGAACTTGATCTTGGCGCGGCTCAGCAGCGAAACGGACGTGGCCCCGCTCTGCCCCTGATAGTTCATCTGGTAGGCGGCGTTGGTCTGGAGTGCCAGAGCGCCGTCCAGGAAGCTGGTGACATAACCCAGCTGCAGGTCGGTTTCCTGCGTCTGATTGGGGAACCGGTCGCCGGTGATGAAAGATGGCGGCAGATCGCCGGACGCCGATACCGCGCTGAAGCTGTTGTCCAGCATGCCCATGGCCGGACGCGAGAATGAGAAGCCCAGCGCGTCTTCGCCGAACAGGCCATGCTTGGCGATGGCGATGGAGTAGGAGCGCGTATCCAAAGGCGGCGTCTGGCTGCGCTGATCGAGCTGGCTGAAGCCTTGGCTGTAGGATGCCGTCGTCACCCAGCCATTGCCGAATTTCAGGCGTGCCGTCATTTCCACCGCATTGGTATCGACCCGGCTGCTGGCCAGGTTCGAAACCACGCCCAGATTCTGCTGCGTATTGTGAAGCGCGGTGAGGCCGAGATCCGCCCAGGGGGTGACATCCCAGGATGCGCCGGCCAGAAGCGATTGGGAAAATCCATTGTCGTAGGCCAGCGGCAAGCCGATGGCGGCGGATTGGAGCGCCAGACGGTCGGTCCGATCGCTCCATTGAGTCGCGCCCAAACGGATATGGAGATCCGAAGTGGGCATGTAGGTGGCGCCGGCATAATGGCCGTCGCTTGCCAGCCCCAGGAAACTCCTGTCGGCGATCAGGGGCGACTGCACGCCGTCATAATTGCCGAAACGCTGGGTGAGATTGACGTCATAGCCTGTGTCGATCGCCAGATGACCGCTGAGCGCGATGCTGGAGACGAATTGATGCGGCGTGGTCGCGGTGCCGGAACTGGTGTTCAGGCGGATAGGATCGCCCGCCAAAGCATCCTGGCCGGTGCGATATGCCGGTCCCCGCAACTCCGATTGCGAAAGCGTGGTGGCGGTGAAGGGCGCGATATTTGCCGTGGCGCCGAAAGCCGTCAAGCTGGGCGGCAAGCGCAATTCCGCGGCACCGGTCTGCCCTGCAAAGGCGACAAGACCGGCCGCAACAAGCGCAGCCTGAAAACAACGATTCATACCCAGTCCTAACCCGGGAAACCCGGAGAGCCCAAAATATCAGAGAGAGCCCCCCATTCTCAAGAAAAGACCGTGATTTCCCTGGTGTTTTTGGGTCACAGACGGCGATTCCCGCGCGTAAAAAAGGGGCTGGACGAGGCCCTTTGTAATAAAATTGCGCAAGGTCCCTGGATGTGACGGATCCGTGACGCGACAGGCCGGGTCAGGAGGCGATGATCAGCAACGGCTTTTCCCATTCCCGGAACACCATCGTGGCCGTGTTGCCGAAGAAAAGATCCTCGCCCGGGCGGGGACTGACCCCCATCACGATCAGGCCATAGCCACGCCCGGCTTCCTTCAATATCGCTTCGGCGGCGCCGCGACGCTTCGAGATATAGGTGGCAAAGCGCACGCCATAGCGTTCGGCCAGCTGGGCCATGTCCTTGAGCACGCCCTCCTCGCGCGAGCGGGTCCGCGAACGTCCATCAGTTTGGGAAACGTACAGCCCGCACACACGCGCGCCGGTGGCGCGGGCGAGCACGAAGCCGACTTCGGCGGCGCGACGCGATGCCGGCGAGCCGTTGACCGGCAAGAGGATGTGCGTGCGCGACGACAATTGCGGCGCGGATTTTCCGCCCGCGCCGGACAACAGCGCCAGCGGGCCGTCAAAGCCTGCCGCCAGCTCGGCAATCTCCGGCGCGATGTTGCCGTCCTTGTCGCGGGCGTCTTCCATGCCGATGAACAGCAGATCGTATCCCTTGCGGGCTTCATCGCGCACCACATCGGCGAGCTTGTCGACCGGCAGGCGGGTGGTGAGATGCACTTTCTCCGGATCGGGCTCGGCCTCGTCCTTCCTGGTTTTCGCGGCGCTGGCCTTGGCGCCGGTCTTGAGCTCTTTCGCCAGCGGATCGATGGCCTGCTCGGCCGCGCTTTGGCTGGTCGACTGGGCGTCGGTCATGTCCTTCTGGGCCGTGTCGGCGTCGCGCCCAGTTCCGGGAAGAGCATGCTCCTGATGCTGTTCTTCCCGCCCGGTCTTCTCTTTGCGGTCCGCATCGCGCAAATCCGCATCCAGCTTCAGGATCGTCACCGGCATGCCCTGTCCGCCGGCCAGAAGCCCCGCCATCCGCGCCGCCATGCGGCCCACCGGACTGGCATCGGCGGCAAGCAGCAGCCGCTCCAGATTGGGGACGAAGCCTTTTTCATCCAGCCGTTCGCGCTCCACGCGCTTGCGCTCGGCATCGTCCATCGGCAGGCCGGCCAGCGCGGCGCGCAAGGTGGGCGGCATCATCATGGTAGTGATGACCGCCATGGTGACGATCATGGTGTAGAGGTTTTGCGTCAGCGCGCCCATCGAAAGGCCGATCGAGGCCACGATCACTTCGGTCGAGCCGCGCGCATTCATGGCACAGCCCAGCGCCACGCCTTCGCGCCATTTGAGGCCACCGATCATGCTGCCGACAAAGGCGCCGGAGAATTTTCCGATGGAGGCGATCACCACCAGGCCGCCGGTGATCAAGGCCAGCATGGGATCCTTCAGGATGGTGAGATCGGCGGCCAGGCCCGACAGGCCGAAAAATATCGGCATGAAAAACGCCGTGATCATGCCGCGCAATTGCTGCTGGATATGATCGGTGAGGATCGGCGACTGGCCGATCAGCACGCCCGCCATGAAAGCGCCCAGCACGGTGCGAATGCCCAGAAGCTGGGTGGTCAGCGCCATGATGCCCATGATCACGATGATCGCGGTGACCACCGGGAAATCGCCGCGGAACGTGTCATTGACCCAGCGGATGGCGGAAAAGACCAGCCAGCGCCCGGCGGTGAAACAGAAGCCCATGAACAGCGCCACCCCGCCGATGGTCTTGGCCAGGTCCAGCGCATTGACCTTGCCTGCCCCCGCGATGCCGAAGGTGATGGCGATGATCACCCAGCCTGCCGTGTCTTCCATGATGGCGGTGGCGACGATCACCTGCCCCAGATTGCGCCGCATGAAATTCATCTCGCGCACCACCATCGCCACGATCTTGATCGACGAGATCGAAAGCGCCGTGCCCAGAAACAAGGCCGGCACCAGACGACCGCCGGGCATGTCCGGCATCAGGGACGCGGGCAGAAACTCGCCAAGCGCGAAACCGCAAGCGAAAGGAAGCGCGATACCCGCCAGCGAAATCGCGATCGCCGCGCTTTTTGCTTTGGCGACCAGCTTCACGTCGGTTTCCATGCCGGTCAGCAACAGGAGAAACAGGATGCCGGCCTGGGACAGGCCGTCGATCATCGCCTTTTGCGCCGGATCGGATGGAAAAATGAATCTCTGCGCTTCGGGCCAGAACACGCCGAACAACGAAGGCCCGAGCACCAGGCCCGCCAGCAGATTGCCCATCAATGCGGGCTGGCCCAGGCGCTGCATTCCTTCGCCCAATATCCGGCCGGTCAGAAGCAGCAGCACGATTTCGGCGATCAATAGGCCTTCGGAATTGCCGGTGCCGGACGATCCGTTGCCCGCCACCGCGTTTTTCGCAGCGCCGGCCGCCGGCATGTATGTCGGGCCATTCTGCCGATCCGTACCGCCGATGGTCTGAAAGCTATTGGCCTCGGGCCCCGCTTTTGCCGCCAAGCCCTGGACGGCGAACGCGACCAGGAAAAACAGGATCACGAACAGGCCACCAGAAGACACCGGTCGGAATTGTGAAAATCGCATTATGAAATGGCCGCCGGAATGGACAGGAATCCCGCAACTTCGTAACGCGCGAGCCAGCGGGGCGTTGCCATGTTCGGGTGCCGTTGCAACCGGACAAGGCGCGTGACACGGTCCGGGTGCGAAAACGGACATTGGGACGATGGTGCGAAGGAGCCTTCTGGGCGCGCTGTTTGCGATTGCCGCGCTTTTGCCGGTGCATGCCGCGGACAAGCAGCCGGATATAAACCAGACGGTCGCGTTTCCCGGCGGCGTCGTCATGCATCGCGACCTGGTTTACGCCGCGATGGATGGCTTTAGGCCTTTGACGCTGGACCTTTACGAGGCGCCGGCCAAAGCAAAAGCGGCGTTACGCCCCGTGATCCTGTTTGTCCATGGCGGCGATTGGGTCACGGGCGACGCACGGCATCTCGCCGGCTTCCCCGATTTTCCTTCCACCCTCGCCGCGCTGGCCGCCAAAGGCTATGTGGTGGCAAGCGTGAATTACCGCCTGTCGGGCGAAGCGCATTTTCCCGCCGCCGTGCAGGATGTGAAGTCCGCCCTGCGCTGGCTGCGCGGCCGCGCCGCCGATTACACGATCGACCCAACCCGGATGATGGCATGGGGAGCCGGAGCCGGCGGGCAGATCGCGGCCATGGTGGGCACGAGCTGCGGCGTCAATGCGCTCGAACCGGCCGCCGACGCCAAGTCCAAGACCACCCTGGCATCGGATTGCGTGCAGGGCGTGGTCGATTGGTATGGCCCCACCGATCTGGCGAGCTGGGACACCGGCGGCGCGCATCCGCCCGAGCCTGGCGCACCCACGCGCCTGGGCGCTTATCTGGGCTGCGAGCCTGCGGACTGCGCGCCCGGCCTGGTGCGGGCCGCCAGCCCGCACTCTTACATCAGCTCCCTCACCCCGCCATTCCTGATCCAGCATGGATCGGCCGACACAAACGTGCCGCCGGAGCAAGCGCAGAAACTGAACGACGCACTGCGCGACCAGCATGTGCCGGCGGATGTCCTGATCTATCCGGGCGTGGGAGAAAATTTCAGCAAGGATGGCGTGCCCGATGCCGCCGCCAACGCCAAGGCGCTTGCCGACATGGAAGACTTCATCGCCAAGACGTTCCCGATGCCGGCCGCGACCGGCAAATCCAATCCGGCGAAAGCCACGAAACCGAAAGCCAGGGTCCGCAAATGAGCGAATTGGACAAGACGGAATTCGACTGGACCGATCCCTTCGGCCTGGAACGAAGCCTGGCCGAAGACGAGCGGATGGTGGCCAAATCGGCCCGCGACTACGCGACCGAAAATCTGACGCCCCGGGTGCGCGATGCCTTCCGCGACGAGATTTTCGATCCCGCCATCATGCGCGAAATGGGCGAGATGGGGTTTCTGGGCATGACCTTGCCCGAAGAGTTTGGCGGCAGCGGCCTCTCCTACACCTGCTACGGACTGGTGGCGCGGGAAATGGAACGGGTGGATTCCGGCTACCGTTCCGCCATGAGCGTGCAGAGCTCGCTGGTGATGCATCCGATCTTTCAGTTCGGCAGCGAGGCGCAAAAAAAGAAATATCTCCCGAGCCTGGCGCGGGGCGACATCATCGGCTGTTTCGGCCTCACCGAGCCGGATCACGGCTCCGATCCGGGCAGCATGGCGACCCGCGCGATCAAGGATGGCGCGGGCTATCGCCTGAACGGCGCCAAAATGTGGATCACCAATTCGCCCGTCGCCGATATCGCCGTGGTCTGGGCCAAGCTGGACGGCAAGATCCGGGGCTTTGTGGTCGAGCGCGACGCGCAAGGGTTTTCCACGCCCCGCATCGACGGAAAATTCTCGCTGCGTGCCAGCGTCACCGGCGAGATCGTGCTGGAAGACGTGCGTGTGACGGAAGAGGCTTTGCTGCCGGGCGCCTCGGGCCTGTCCGGTCCCTTCTCCTGCCTCAACCGGGCCCGCTTCGGCATTGCCTGGGGCGCGATGGGCGCAGCGGAAGATTGCTGGCACGCGGCCCGCGACTATACGCTGGATCGCAAGCAGTTCGGCCGCCCCCTCGCCGCCAACCAGCTGGTGCAGAAGAAGCTGGCTGACATGCAGACCGAGATCGCGCTGGGGCTGAACGGCGCGCTCCGGATGGGCCGCATGATGGAGGACGGCACCCTGTCACCGCCCCTCATCTCGATGATGAAACGGAACAATTGCGGCAAGGCGCTCGCCATCGCCCGCGAGGCGCGCGACATGCTGGGCGCCAACGGCGTCTCCGACGCCTATCCGGTGATCCGGCACATGATGAATCTGGAAGCGGTCAACACCTATGAAGGCACGCATGACGTCCACGCGCTGATCCTGGGACGGGCCCAGACCGGATTGCAGGCTTTCCAGCAGGAGAAGGAATGACCGCGATCAATCCTGTCACCGATCTTGACCGCGACGGCACCGTCGCCGTCATCACCTTGAACAACCCGCCGGTCAATGCGCTGTCGGAAAGAGTGCGCGAAGGCTTGATCGCGGCACTGCGCGACGCGGAAGCCGACAGCGCGGTCCGGGCGACATTGCTGATCTGCGCCGGCCGCACCTTCATCGCGGGCGCCGATATTTCCGAATTCGACAAGAAACTGACCGGCGCCAGCCTGCGCGACGTTCAGGATGCGATGGATGCGGCGAAGAAGCCCATCGTGGTGGCGATCCATGGCACGGCACTGGGCGGCGGGCTGGAAACAGCGATGTGCGGCCATTACCGGGTGGCGGTGCCGTCGGCCAGGCTGGGGCAGCCGGAAGTCGCGCTCGGTCTTGTTCCCGGCGCGGGTGGAACCCAGCGGCTGCCGCGCCTGATCGGGGTGGAAAAAGCCCTGGAGATGGTGACGGACGGCAAGCCGATTTCCGCCGCCCACGGTCTGGCGCTGGGATTGCTGGATGCGCTGATGCCGGAACAGGATTTGAAAGCCGGGGCACTGGCTTTCACCCGCCAATTGCTGGCGGACGGCAAAGGCATCCGCCGCACCCGCGACCGCAACGAGAAAGTCGCCGGCATCTCGCCGCAGATATTTTCCGATTTCCGTGCCAGTCATAATTTCCGCGGCTTCGAGGCACCGGGCGAAGCGATCAAATGCGTCGAAGCCGCCACCACCATGCCGTTCGACCAGGCGCTGGAATTGGAAAGCCGCATCTTCCTGGCTTGCAAGGACTCGCTGCAGAGCAAGGCACAGCGCTATGCCTTCTTCGCCGAACGCAAGGCCGGAAAAATTCCTGGCCTGGCCGACGACACGCCGGTTCAGCCCGTCGCCAAAATGGGCGTGATCGGTGCGGGCCTGATGGGTGGAGGCATCGCCACGGTCTTCGCCAATGCCGGGCTGCCGGTGACGATCGTGGAAACCGACGCCACCGCCCTGGCACGCGGCCTGGACACGGTGAAGAGCAATTACGAAAGCAGCGTCAAGCGGGGCCGGATCAGTGAAGAAGACGCGCGGGCGCGGTTTGCCCGCATCACCGGCACCCTGGCGCTGGAAGACCTCGCCGACCGCGACCTGATCGTGGAAGCGGTGTTCGAGAATATGGATGTGAAGAAGGAAGTCTTTGCGCGCCTGGAAAAGATCGCCCGGCCGGGCGCGATCCTGGCCAGCAACACCTCCTATCTGAATATCGACGAGATCGCGGCCGTGACCTCGCGCCCGGATCACGTGTTGGGGCTGCATTTCTTCTCGCCCGCGCCGGTGATGAAGCTGCTGGAAATCGTGCGGGGCGCCAAAACCTCCGATGCGGTGCTGGCCACGGCGATGAAACTGGCCAAGGCCGTCGGCAAGGTCGGCGTCCTGGCCGGAAATGCCCATGGCTTTATCGGCAATCGCATCCTGTCCCAGCGACAGAGCGCGGCCAACCGGCTGGTGGTGGAAGGCGCCTCGCCCTATGCGGTCGACAAGGCGCTGACCAATTTCGGCTTTCCCATGGGCCCCTTCGCCATGGCCGATCTGGCGGGGCTGGATCTGGGCTGGAATGCGGCGCAATCGCATGGCGAAACGCTGCGGGATGTTTTCTGCGAAGCCGGGCGGCGCGGCCAGAAGACCAAGGCCGGATTTTATGATTATGACGCCGCGCGCAAGCCCTCCCCGTCAGCCGCCGCCGAAAAGCTCATCGACGATTTCCGCGCCAAAAAGAATGTCACCCCGCGCGCCATCGGCGAGGATGAGATTCGCGAACGCCTGCTCCTGCCCATGATCAATGAAGGGGCGAAGATATTGATGGAAGGCAAGGCCAGCCGCGCCTCCGACATCGATATCGTCTGGCTCTATGGCTATGGCTGGCCCGCCTATCGGGGCGGCCCGATGTTCTATGCGGACAGCCTAGGCCTTGATGCCGTGATCGCGGGCCTGACGAAATACGGGCTTTCCCCCGCGCCGCTGCTGGAAGAGCTTGCGGCGAAGGGACAGCGGATTTCCGATTTCGCTTGAAGCGGCTTTATGTCCGCGCCGCCACCGCTTCGATTTCCAGCAGGAACTCCGGGCGGGGCAGCGCCGCGACCACCATCATCATCGAGGCGGGCCGCGCGTCGCCCAGCATCCGGGCCCGCACCTTGGCATAGGCAGGAATATCTTCCGCGCGCGTCAGATATTGCGTGATCTTGACCAGATCGCCCACCGCCATCCCGGCGCGGCCCAGCATGGCCAGGATATGGCCCCAGGCCAGTTCCGCCTGGAGGGTGATATCGGCCGGCAATTCGCCCGCCGCATCCATACCCGGCGTTCCCGAGGTGAAAAGCCAGCGTTGATTCGGCGCCGCTTCGACCGCGTCGCTATAGGTGCCGATCCGGGCTGCCACGCCGATATCGTGAATTTTGTGCGTCATGCGCGCCTTCCTTGAGGAAGTTGCAGTCAAAAACGTCCTTCCAATGCTGGCAAGCGGAGAAACTGTCAGTTCGCGCATTCGACCATGAGGTCTTTGCGCCGGAACCCGGAATGACTTAAAATCCCAGGCGGGAGAAGGCGTTATAACCAATCATATATCACGCCCCCGGCCCCGAACAATTTAGCGGAGTGAAAGCGATGGTCACGCTTCAGATCAACGGTCAGGCTCATACGATAGACGCACCGGACGACATGCCGTTGCTCTGGGCGCTGCGCGATATCGTCGGGCTTACCGGCACCAAGTTCGGTTGCGGCATCGCCCAATGCGGCGCCTGCACCGTGCATGTGGACGGCAAGGCGGTTCGCTCCTGCATGCTCCCGGTCGGCGCCATCGGCAACCGGGCCATCACCACCATCGAAGCCATCGGCGATACGCCCAACGGCGCCAAAATCCAGAAAGCCTGGCTCGACATCGAAGTCGTGCAGTGCGGCTATTGCCAGTCCGGCCAGATCATGTCGGCCACCGCCCTGCTCAACCGCACGCCCAATCCCGACGATTCGGATATCGATGCCGCGATGGCGGGCAATATCTGCCGCTGCGGCACCTATGTGCGCATCCGTCAGGCGATCAAGAACGCCGCCAAATCGGTCTAAAGGATTTTTCGATGTCAATGTCTTCGAAATCCGGTACGGCCGGTCTGTCGCGGCGCCGGTTCCTGCAAGTCGGCACCGCCGCGGGCGGCGGCTTGATGCTGGGCTTCCAGGTGGGCGGGGCTTTCGCCCAGGCGCCCGCGCCCAAGAAATATGTCCTCAATCCCAATGCCTTCATCGCCATCGCGCGTGACGGCAAGGTGACGTTCCAGATTCCGCAGGAGGAAATGGGCCAGGGCGTCTATACCTCGCTCTCCCAGCTTCTGGCCGACGAACTGGATGTGGATCTGGCCAATGTGACGCCGCTGCCCGCGCCGCCCAGCGACGCGCTGTACGCAAGTCCTCGCTCGCGCCGCCAATCGACCGGCGGTTCGACGTCGATCCGCGGCTTCTACACCGCCCTGCGCCAGGTGGGCGCTTCGGGCCGGGCCATGATGGTGCAGGCCGCCGCCCAGCAATGGGGCGTCAGCGCGGCCTCCCTGCGCACCGAAAGCGGCCAGGTGATCGACGACGCCCGTGGCGGACGCAAGCTGTCCTATGGCGAACTGGCGCCGCGCGCGGCGAAATTGCCCGCGCCGCAAGAAGTGACGCTCAAGGCCGACAAGGACCTCAAATATATCGGCAAGTCGGTCAAGCGCCTGGATGCGCCCGAAAAGGTCAACGGCAAGGCCCAATATGGCATCGATGTGCGGATGGACGGCCTGAAGGTCGCCGCCATTGCCGCCTCGCCCGTGGTGGGCGGCAAAGTCGCGCATGTCGACGACAGCAAGCTCAAATCCATGCCCGGCCTGCAACTGGTCCAACTGGATGATCTGGTTGCCGTGGTGGGCCCGAATTTCTGGGCCGCCAAGAAAGGCATGGACGCGCTCGATATCAAATGGAATGGCGGCGAAAACGCCAAGATCAACACCGACGCCATCTGGCGCGACCTGGAAAAGGGCTCGCAGCAAAAGGGCGCCGTGGCCAAGGAAGAAGGCGATGTCGAAAAATCGCTCAAGGGCGACCGCTTCGATGCGGCCTATGAAATGCCGTTCCTGGCGCATGCCCCGATGGAGCCGCAGAACTTCACCGTGCATGTGAAGAAGGATGGCAGCTGCGAATTGTGGGGCGGCACCCAGGTGCAGACCGCCACCGTCAAGGCGGCATCCGACGCGCTGGGCATCGCGCCCGAAAAAGTCACCTTCCACAATTTCATGCTGGGCGGCGGCTTCGGCCGGCGGCTGGCCACCGACATGGTGACCAAGTCGGTCCGCGTCGCGCAGAAGGTGGACGGCCCGGTGAAGGTGATCTGGACCCGCGAGGAAGACATCCAGCAGGACATGTATCGTCCCGCTTACCGCAACGCGATGTCGGCCAGCCTCACCAAGGACGGCAAGATCGACGGCTGGACGCATCGCATCGCCGGTGGATCGGTGATCGCCGCGATCACGGGCGGAAAGCCCCTCAAGGACGGCATCGATGGCGATGCGGTGGAAGGGGCGGTCAACAATCCCTATGCCATTCCCAATCAGCGCATCGAATATGTCCAGACCGAGCCCAAGGCGCTCAATCTGGGCTGGTGGCGCGGCGTCGGGCCGAACAATGCGGTCTTCGCCATCGAAAGCATGATGGACGATCTCGCCAAGAAGGCGGGCAAGGATCCGGTCGCGTTCCGCCTTGCCCATCTGGGCAACGAACCGCGCCTGAAGGCCATCCTGCAGATCGCGGCGGAAAAATCCGGCTGGAGCAAGCCCCTGGCGGCGCGGATGGGACGCGGTGTCTGCGCCCAGAACGCCTTCGGCAGCTACATCGCCACCGTCACCGAAGTGGACGTGACGGAGATGGGCAAGATCAATGTGCGCCGGATCACTTCGATCGTGGACGCCGGGCGCACCGTCAATCCCGACACCATCGCCGCCCAGGTTCAAGGCGGCATCCTGTTCGGCATGACGGCCGCGCTTTATGGCGACATCACGCTGAAGGACGGCCGCGTGCAGCAGCGCAACTTCAACGACTACCGCATGATGCGCATCAACGAAACGCCCAGCATCGAGGTCCATGTGGTGTCCAGCACCGAGGATCCGGGCGGCATCGGTGAGCCGGGCTGCTCGGCGGGACCGCCGTCGCTGGTCAATGCCGTCTTCGCGGCAACCGGCGTGCGCATTCACAGACTTCCCATCGACCGTTCTCTTCTGGCGAGCAGGAAAATCGCATGAGCAAGAAAAATTTCGGTATCGCGATTGCGGTCATCGCCGTCGTCGCGGCGGGTTTTGGTGCCTGGATGGTAATGATTCCGGGCCCGACAGCTTTTGCCAGCGGCTCGACCGTGGCGCTGGCGGACTATAAGGACGCCAATCCCACCGGCGTTCCCAAGGAAATGGCGAATGCCGACCTGATCGCCCGGGGGGAGTATCTCACCCATGCGGCGGATTGCGTGGCCTGTCACACCGCAAAGAATGGCGGCCAGCCCTTTGC
Source organism: Alphaproteobacteria bacterium (assembly GCA_017307355.1). Taxonomy (GTDB): domain Bacteria; phylum Pseudomonadota; class Alphaproteobacteria; order Micropepsales; family Micropepsaceae; genus Rhizomicrobium. The sequence continues at coordinate 165,523 of JAFKFG010000012.1, read as the reverse complement.
CGGCGGTCTCGCCTTCAACCTGCCGAATATCGGCACGATCTATTCGACCAACATCACCCCCGACAAGGAAACCGGCATCGGCAATTACACCGATGCGCAATTCCTGGCGACCCTGCACCAAGGCAAGCGCGCCGACGGCCAGAATCTTTATCCGGCCATGTCCTACACCTCCTACACCTACATGACCGAAGCGGACGCGCTGGCAATCAAGGCCTATCTCTTCAGCCTGCCCGCGGTGCACGCGCCGGCCAAAGAGAACAAGCTGTCCTGGCCCTTCAATAATCGCAGCCTGATGGGCATCTGGAATGCGTTCTACAATGCCGATGAGCGCTTCCGTCCCAACACCGCGCAGAGCGCGGAATGGAATCGCGGCGCCTATCTAGCCGAAGCGATGGGCCATTGCAGCGAATGCCATACGCCCCGCAACCTGGCTTTCGCGATGAACAACCGCAAGAAGTTCGCCGGCGCGCTCACCGGCGGCTGGCGCGCCTACAACATCACACCCGACCAGAAAGCGGGCGTGGGAAGCTGGAGCGACAATGATCTTGCCACCTTCCTGTCCACCGGCCATGTCGACGGCCATGGCGGCGCGGGCGGTCCGATGGGCGAAGCGACCGACAACAGCCTCACCTTCCTGACAGCGGGCGATATCCGGGCCCTGGTGGTTTATCTGCGCAGCGTTCCGGCCCAGGATAGCGATCTGCCCCGTACCGTGACGACTCCTGCGCCGGTCTCGCACCGCGAAGGCGTGACGGCTGGCCTGGATTCGCGCGGCGAGAAGATCTTCGCGGGCGCCTGCGCCAGCTGCCATGACTGGACTGGCGTCAGCCCGGTCAGCAAATACGCCACCTTGACCGGCGTGCGGGCCGTCAATGATCCCTCCGCCACCAATGTGGCGCAGACCATCATTGCCGGCGTGGACCGCACCACGGTGAACGGCAAGATCTTCATGCCGGCTTTCGGCACGGCCTATTCCGATGACGAGATCGCGGATGTGGCGAATTACGTCACCGCCCGGTTCGGCGCCAAGGGTGCCAGCCTGACGGCCAAGGACATCGCGTCTCTGCGCAAGCAGGTCGCGCAGCAATAGGCCGCGACGCAATTTTGATCTAACCTCCCCTTCCGGCCCTCGCGGCCGCGAAGGGGTTTTTTTGTGATATTGCCCGCGCTTCCCATCGGCTTCGGCCTGGTCGCAGTGACCGCATTGGCAGCCGTGGCGGCCCGGCGCACCAATCTTCCCCCTTCCATTTTCCTGGTTCTGGTGGGCCTGGGGGTCGGCTTCATTCCCGGCGTGCCGCGCATCGCATTGCGCCCGGATCTGGTTCTCACCCTGCTCCTGCCACCCCTGCTCTATTCGGCCGGCGTCGGCATGAGCTGGAAAGGCTTCCGCGCCCATCTTCGGCCCATCCTGCTGTTGGCGGTGGGCTGCGTGCTCTTCACCGCCGCCTCGGTCGCGGTGGTGGCGCGCTATCTTCTGGACCTGACCTGGGCGGTGGGCTTTGTTCTGGGCGCCATCGTGGCGCCGCCGGACGCGGTGGCGCCGATGGCCATCGCCAAGCGCTTTCCCGTTCCCAATCGGGTCCTCACCATCCTGGAGGGCGAAGGGCTGGTCAACGATGCGACCGCGTTGATCCTGTTCAGCTTCGCCGTCACCGCCGTGGTGCAAGGCGGCGCCTTCTCTCCCGGCCTCGCCGTGGGCAGCTTCGCCGCCATCGTCATCGGCGAAATCTTCTGGGGCATCGCGGTGGGGTATGGCGCGCTGCTGCTGCGCCGCCATGCGCACGAGCCCAGGGTGGAAATCGTGCTGGCCATGCTGACGCCGTATGCCGCCTTCTGGGTGCCGGAAAGCCTGGGCGGCTCCGGCGTGCTGGCGGCGGTCACGGCCGGCCTCTTCGTCAGCTATAACGGCCCCCGCTTCATTTCACCCGCCACGCGCCTGCAAGGCTTCTTCGTCTGGGACCTGGTGGTCTATCTGATCGAAGGCGTGATTTTCCTGCTGACGGGACTGCAGGCACGGGTGATCCTCGATTCCCTGGGCGGGGCGGATTGGACGCGATTGGGTCTCGCGGCGCTTTCCGTCACCGCCGTCCTGATCCTGGTGCGCTTCATCTGGGTTTTCACGGGCACGTATCTGCCCTGCTGGCTTTGGCCCAGCTGGCGCCGGCACAACCCCGCGCCGCCCTGGCAGGAGACTTTCACCATCGCCTTCACCGGCATTCGCGGCGTGGTTTCGCTGGCCGCGGCGCTGTCGATCCCGCTAATGGCGGGGCCGGCGCCCTTTCCCGAGCGCGGATTGCTCCTCCTGGTCACCTTTGCGGTGATCCTGGTCACGCTGGTGGGCCAGGGATTTTCCTTCGCCTGGGTGGTTCAAAAACTCGGCCTCACCGCGCTCGGCAAGCGCGAAGCCGATATCGCCAAAGGACGCGAAGTTCAGGCGCGGGTGGCGGGCATCGATGCGGCGCTGGCGCGGCTGGACCGGCTGGCGAGCGCGGGCCTGGCGCCCGAAACCGTGGACATTCTGCGCCGACGCCATAGCGACCGGCGCGCCTATTTCGTGGCCGCCTGCCGCGATCTGGAAAGCGGCGAAGCCGTTGCCCGCTCCACCGCCTTGCAACTGGAATTCCTCGATGCCGAGCGCAGCGCGATCGCCGATCTTTACGGGAAAGGCGCGCTGGACGACGACGCAAGGCGGCGCATCGAGCGGGAACTGGATCTGGATGAAAGCCGCATCCGCCATGCCGCGGAAAGCGGCGCCAGCCGGGTCGGATAAAGCAGTTCCAGGAGCCGCTACCGGCTCCGTCCGGAACCGCGACAAACTAGAGCTTGGCGCCGTGACTGCGGAGCAGCGAGATGGCCTCGATCACGTCTTCGCGGATGCCGCGATTGAGTTTTCCGACCGTGACCACGGATTTCACGCTCGCCGCATAGATGCCGGGGATCGCGGGATGCACAGCGGTCACCTGATGGGCATCGACCGTCACTTTGGTGCCGTCGGGCTGCGTCAAGGCCACTTTGGCGAGATCGGCGGCGACCGTCTTGTCGTCCAGCGACTTTGCGATATGGGCGATATAGCCGCGTGTCTCCGCCGGAAGCGGGCGCCCGCGATGCAGATGATCCTCGATATTGCCCGGCCCGTCATTATAAGCCGCGAACATGGCCGGATAGCCGTATTTGGACTTTAGCCATTTGAGATAAGCGGTGCCGGCCTGGATATTGTCGCGCGGATTGTGCGGATCGGCGCCCAACCGGTATTGCTCCGCCATCTCGGCATAGGTTGCGGGCATCAGCTGCATGATCCCCATCGCGCCGGTCGACGAGACGATGGGAAGATTCTCGGCCAGCATGGTGCGGCCGCCGCTTTCCTGGCGCATCACGGCGCGAATCCATTGCGCGGGAATCTTGAATTTGCGGGAGGCTTCCTGAATCAGCGGTTCCCAGCGCGTCATCAACGCGGACGGGCTCATCGCTTGTTCCTGCGCGAAGACGGAAATTTTTTTCGGTTCCGGAATTGCCATATCGGCGGCCCGTTCCACGGCCATCACCGGCGCGGGCGGAGACGGCGCGCGGACTTGATGCAAGGCCGCGATCATGGCCAGAGTCACGCCACCCAGAAGCAGCAGGCGGGTAAAATTCCGCGCGGGCAACAGCACCGGCGCGGCCTGAGCGCGCGTGCTGAGCGCGATCGCAGAGCTGACAAGCGGCTGTCCGTCGGACAAAGCAACATATCCTTCAGCGAAATGCCGGGATCCTCAGGATCATGGAGCCTTGGGATCGCTTCGGCCTGGGGCGCGTTAAAAAATTGCGCCGTACTCATATGCCGCCGATCAATCCGGCAGGCAGGACGATTTCGTATAGCCAAAAAATCGATGGAACAAAATATAAAAAGTGCCGGTGCGTCCTATCGCGATGTAACCACCCTGAAATGCTGACATTTTCCAATCGACGGCCCGCGTAAATTCGGCGTAAGGGCCGGATAGTTCAGAACAGAGCGGAAATTCCCCTAATAATCTCGACGAAGAAATATCAAATAAGGCAACATGATGTCGTTGTGATATTTCTTCATTGCCGGGAAAAATCAGTTCGGTTGCACGCGCGGTTCATGGTGGACGCCGCTTTCAGATTGTCGATGGAGGAAATTTTCGAAGTGGCCTTTGTGATTTTGTTGCCGGACGCCCGCGGCATTTCATGAGTCGCAGAACTCTCGTCTTATGCGGTGACGGCGCAAGCGCCGTATTGCTGGTGTGCGCGTTGGCGCGCCAGGCCGGACAGGGGCTTTCGATCGTCATCATCGGCAGGAACGAGATGGCCGGGCGCGGCATCGCCTATTCCACCGCCAACCCCAATCATCTGCTGAACGTGCCGGCGGCCCGCATGTCCGCCGACATCAACCGTCCCGATCAATTCGTCGCGTGGCTGGCCGCGCGCGGGATCGCGGCGCGGGACTGGCCGCACAGTTTTGTTTCGCGCGCGCTTTACGGCACTTATCTGTCCGAACTTCTGGAAACGACGCTGAAAGCCAATCCGGATCTGGAAATCCGCTTCATCCGGAGCGAAGTCAAAAGCCTGATGAAAAAGCATCTGGGCTGGATCGTGGCGCATGGCGGCGGCGCGGTGAATGCCGATCTGGTGGCCCTGGCGACGGGAAATGATTTGCCGCCGCCGATCGCGCCCCATCATTCCAAAAAACTTCGCGCGCGCATCGCGGACGATCCTTGGGCGACGCATGAGGTCGAGAAGGATCAGGATATCCTGCTTCTGGGCAGCGGGCTTACGGCGATCGATGTGGCGATCAGCCTGAGGGATCGCGGGCATGCCGGGAAAATCCATCTTCTGTCGCGCCACGGTCTCCTGCCCCAGCCGCATGTGGCGCCCACGCCCTCTGCGCCCTTGCCCCAACCCTTTCCCGCGACCGTTCTGGGTCTCTTGCGGGCCATGCGCGATCGATTGGGACGCGCGCCGGCGTCCGCGCATTGGCAGGGCCTGATGGACGCGATGCGCCCGCATTGGCCGGAGATCTGGCTGTCGCTGCCGCCGCACGAGAAAAGGCGCTTTTTGCGCCACGGCGTCACGCACTGGAATATTCACCGCCACCGGCTTGCGCCGGTCGTGGGCGAATATCTGCGACGCGGCCTCGCGGACAATCTCCATATCGTCAGGGGCCGGCTCCGGCACCTGAAGCCGGCGGAAGACGGCATGGTCGCCACCATCGCGCGCGGCGGCCATGTCAGCGAACTGATGGTGGGACATGTCATCAACTGCACCGGCCCCAATCCCAATCCGGAAAAGACCCACGACCATCTGATCGAAAATCTGGTGGCCTCGCGATTGGCGCGGGGCACCGATGCCGGTGTCGGCCTGGACGTGGATGCCAAGAACCGCGTGCTGGACAAAAGCGGCATCGCCCAGCCGTCGCTGCTGGCGATGGGCGCGTTGACGCGCGGCCATTGGTGGGAGATCACCGCCATTCCGGAAATCGCCCATCAGGCCCAGGTGATGTCGGGCGCGATCATGGAATATTTGGGCATTCTGAATGCCGCCGCGCGGGTCAACCGGCGCCATTGAGTGTCGGTGCGGAAATTTTCGCGTGGGAAGCGGTTCAACGCCCGTCACAATCCGGGCGCAATCAGCCGTCTACGGACGATTTGACCCCGTAAACCAAGCTTTTCCAGGTTCATCGCGCCAAATTACGCTGAAAAAACTTGACGTTAACTATTTCTGTACTGTATTAACCATTTATTAACTCTAGAGCGGGCGGTCGAAAACGACTCAAGCTTCGCCAGAGGCCGGGTAATGGGCCGGTTCGCCGGCAGAAACGGGGTGGCGTCGAGGAAGCATTCGCGCAAACCATATTTTGGGTGCAGACAATGCTTGCCTATGAAGAGCTTAAAGGTTCGAGCGGAAAAGAAATCTGGTTCCGCCCCACCCGTTACGATGCGCGCAAGCTGTTTCCCAACAACCCGCCCAAGGTGCGGGTGAAGTCTGCCAGCTATCAGCTTCACGACATCAGCCTGACCGGCATTGCCGTGGTCGCCAAACAGGCGATCGACGATGAACTGTCCCTGGGCGAAACCGTTCCCTTGATCTTCCAGCAAGCCGGCCTGTCGATCTTCGAAGGCCGCGCCAAGGTCTGCCGTACCGAAAGCACCGTGTTCGGATCCAAGCTGGCCTTCAGCCTGGTCGATTCCTATGTCGACTTCGACCGCCTCCTCAGCCGCAATGTGCAGGCACAGATCGCGGCCAATGGCAGTTTCCTCTCCGCCGAGCGCAGCGCCCTGGTGCCGCGCGAATATCGCGCCTTCTGCGCCGACGTGCTGGGGGTGCTGCGCTCCTATCGCACCCTGCTCGACAAGAACATCCATCTCGCCGACAGCTTCTCCCAGGCCTTCGACGATGTCGGTGCCTTCGAAGCCTGCGAAGGCCGGCTGATCGAGCAGTGGCGCGGCTTCTGGCTGACGGGCAACGACATCGTGCGCGGCGTTATGAACAGCCGCGAGGAGCGCGAAGCCACCAAGGAATTCACCGAACTGGTGCTGACCCCGGAAATGCGGGCGGGCGCGATCTGGGACCGTTCCTATGCCAAGCCGCTTGGATATCCCGGCGACTTCCAGATCATGAATCAGGTCTATGACTGGGAGAAGCTCGGTTCCAGCGTCTATCAGCAGCTGATCCACCGGCTGGGCCTGGAAGTCGCCGAATGCATCGACACTCGCATGCAGGTGGTGCGCGGCAAGATCGCCGAAACGGTGCGGACCTACGGGCAGGATCGGCCGGCCCGCATCCTCAGCCTGGGCAGCGGCCCGGCGCGCGAAATCCAGACCTTCCTGGAAGGACCACATGCCCGCGCCGGCAAGGTCGAATTCACCCTGGTGGATCAGGAAACCCAGGCGCTGGGCTATGCCTATGACCGTGCCTATCCGCCGCTGCTCAAGCTGGCGGGCAACGCCCATGTCCAATGCCTGAACATCTCCTTCACCGACATCCTGCGCGCCAATGGCGGCCTGCAGGCGGTGCCGCCGCAGGATATGATCTATTCGGTGGGACTGCTCGATTATCTCAGCGACCGCCGTGCCCGCATGCTGGTGCGCCGGCTCTATGATGCCCTGGTGCCCGGCGGCCTTCTGATTATCGGCAACATGAACGAGACGGCGCTTTCCAATCTCTGGCCGATGGAATTCATCGCCGACTGGACTCTGCAATATCGCGGCGAAGCGGAAATGCTGGGCTGGTCGGAAGGCCTGAACGCGAAGGAATGCTGGACGGAAACCGAAAAGACCGGCCGCGTGCGGCTGCTTTTCATCCGCAAGCCCTGACGGATCAGACCGCGAGTTTTAGATCGGCGTTCTTGGCCGTCTGGCGCAAGGCGATGAAGCGTTCGCGCGGCAGCACCACCATCACGGAGGTGCCGACATTGACCTGGCTTTCGATCCAGAGCGCGCCACCATGCAGTTCGGCCAGCTTCACCGCATAAGGCAGGCCCAGGCCGGTGCCGCCATGGGCGCGGGTGCGCGAATCCTCCACCTGCTCGAACGGCCTCAGCACGCGCTCGATATCGGCGGCGGCAATGCCGATGCCGTGGTCGCGAACCGCCATCGTCACCGAACGATCCGCGCCTAGTTCCAGCGCAACTTCGACGTCGCCCCCTTCGTGGCTGAACTTGACGGCGTTGGAAACCAGATTGAGCAGGATCTGCATCATCAGCTTGGCGTCCGCCCGCACGACAATCTCATCGGCGCAAGGCTTGAGCGCGACGGTGATGCCTGCCTGCTGTGCCTTGGGTTCGCACATGCGGATGCTTTCCGCCGCGATCTGGACCAGATCGACTTCGCGCTCGTCCAGATTGAGCTTATTGGCTTCCGCCTTGGCGAGGTCGAGGATGTCGTTGATGATGGAAAGCAGATGATGGCCGCTGCCTGCGATGTCCTTCACATAGGAGGCATAGCGCTCATTCCCCACCGGCCCGAATGTTTCCTTGTCCATGATGTCCGAGAAGCCGATGATGGCGTTCAGCGGCGTGCGCAACTCATGGCTCATATTGGCGAGGAATTCGCTCTTGGAATGATTGGCCTTATTGGCTTCCACCAATAGAACATTCGCGATCTCGTTCTTCTCCTCGATAATCCGGTGGGCGATATAGCCCTTGCGGGTCTGGGTCTCCTGGATATAGCTGGACATCAGGCCGACGCCGGTCGCCATCAAGAGGAAGAAATTGTTGGAAATCAAATCGATCGTCGGCAACGGATTGAGCACGACCGCGGAAAGTTCATACGCCGCGACCAGCATCAGCGAGATCAGCACGGTGGTGATGAAATTCACGCGAATGAAGCTGCCGCAATAGATCACCACCATGATCACGCCGGCATAATAGTTGCTGTTGAACGGCGCCGGCATGATCGCCGTCATCGCCACCACGCCGAGGCCCGAAGCGGCCATCTGCAGCGCCAGCACATACTGGCCGATCCTCTCGAAATGGCGCGTGAAGGACAGCGCGAAATTGGTCAGAAGGATCGGGCAGCAGATCGCATAGCGGATGATATAGACCCCGGTCAGCGCATCGCCGCTGACCTTGGCGTCCAGGAAACCGAACAGAATGTAGAGCACCGTACCCGCAAGCAGATAGGTGCGAATGAAGAACATGGAATCGAGCAGCGCGCGACGCGCGAATCGGCGCTCGGTCTCCGGATCGAAGAAACGCAGCCATATCCGCGAATAGGCCAACGCGTCAGACGCCATACTACTGTCACTCATGGGTCATTTGGACGGGAAAAAGCCCGGGCCTCCACGGCAAAACACTAGGTCGCGGTGGGTAAACAAACTGGCAAGCCGATAGCGTTAACAAAATCTTTATACCCTGCACGGAAACTTGGGATTTGCGGGCGTATTCCGCGAACCGGCCAACCGGGGGTCTAGTATGCGTCGTCAAATTTTAGGTTTGCTTTGTCTTCTGCCCACAACCCCTGCCCTTGCGGCGGGTTTCGGGCTTCGCGAACACAGCACCGAGGCAATGGGCGAGGCTTATGCCGGCGCCGCCGCGACCGCCAGCGATGCCGGGTTCCTGTCCTATAATCCGGCCGCGGCCGCGGGAACCCAGGGCGGCGATTTCGCGCTCAGCGCGGTTTCGATCATGCCGGGCTCGTCCGCCAATTACACCACCGCACTCACCGCGGCGGGCACGCCCACGGGCGGCAATGCAAAGCCCAACGATTTCATCCGCAACGCGATCATTCCCGATATCGCGATCCGCCAGCGCCTGGACGATCGCTGGTCGGTGGGACTTTCGGTTTCGGTGCCATGGGGCCTTTCCACCCGCTATCCCGACGGATGGTCGGGGCGCTATCACGCATTGGGCTCCAAACTCGCCACCATCAATATCGCGCCGGTCGTTGCCTATGACCTGGCGCCGGGCTTCACCATCGCGGGCGGCCTGCAGGCGCAATATGCCAAGGGCACGCTGTCCAGCGCCGTCGATATCGGCACCCTGGGCGCCTTGTCCTCGATCCCCGGTTCTGTTCCCGGCGGCATGGACGGCTCATCCACCATCAGCGCATCGGGATGGGGTTATGGTTATGTGCTGGGCGCGCGCGCCGAGCTCGACGATGGCTGGACCCTGGGCGTTTCCTACCGCTCCATCGTGCATCACACGCTGAGCGGCACATGGAGCTTCTCACTCGATAATTTCGGCCTGGGCGCCGCGATCCGGAGCGCCACCACCTTGCTCTCGAACACCAGCGCCAAAGCCAAGCTCGCCACGCCCGCCGAACTCGGACTCGGCTTGCGCAAGCAATTCATGGAACGCTGGACCTTGCTGGCAACCGCGGACTGGACCGACTGGTCCAGCTTCAAGAACCTGACCGCGGTGGCGGGCAATCCGGTGCAGCCCAACGATGTGACGATCACCAACTGGAAGAGCAGCTGGATGATGTCGCTGGGCACCGAATATGCCGCCAGCGACGACCTCACCTTGCGGCTGGGCGTGGCCCTGGACCAGACGCCGGTTCCGTCCGCCACCCTGGCGCCGCGCATTCCCGACGCGGACCGCACCTGGGTCGCGGCGGGCGTCACCTGGCGCGCCACGCCGGATATGGATCTGAAATTGTCCTTCGGCCATCTGTTCAACGACACCCGCACCCTCGACCAGAGCGGAACCGCCCCCGGCAATGCCTTGCGCGGCACCTTGCTGGGTACGACCAAATCCGATGTGGATGTGCTGGGCCTGGCCGTGGCCTATCGCTGGCAATAACGCGCGTCTATTTCGCCAGCGCTTGAATCTGCGCATGCAGATCATCGGCGATGACAAGACCCTCGCGCGCGGCTTTGGTGCGCGCGGCCAGACGCCGGTCGCCCGGCAGGCGCGCGCCATCCTCCGCGATCGCAGCGGCCAGCTCGGTCATTCGTGACGCAAAATACGCGCCGGCAAAATGCGCGGGATCGAGCGCGATCAGAAACTGCCCCAATCGCGGTGGCCCGCCCTTGGCATCCATGAAGCCGCTGGCTTCCCAACCGAAATTCGCGCCCGCCAGCGCGCCGCATAGGATTTCCACGATCAACGCCAGCGCCGATCCCTTGGCGCCGCCGATGGGCAGCAGCGTGCCTGCCAGGGCCTCGTCCGCGTTCGTGGCGGGCTGCCCCTGGTCATCGACCGCCCAGCCTTCGGGAATGGATTCACCTTTAGCCTTGGCGGCGACGATCTTGCTGCGCGCCACCACCGACAGCGCCATGTCGATCACCAACGGCGCGCGCCCCGGTATCGGCGCGGCAAAGGCCAGCGGATCGGTGCCGAGACGAGAACGCTTGCCGCCGTGAAACGCCATGGCGCTGGGCGTATTGGCATAGGCGAACGCGACCAGGCCACGCTCCGCCAGTCGTTCGACATGCCGTCCGGCCTGGCCGCAATGATGAGATGCGTAAATCCCCGCACTGGCGATGCCCATGTCCCGCGCCAAGGGCGTCAGCGTTTCCAGCGCCAGCTCGATCGCCGGATAGGCAAAGCCCGTGCCCGCATCGATCCGGCGCGCGCCGCCGCGACCTGAAATTGCCGGCGCGGCAAAGCCGTCGATTTTCCCCACCCGGGCCTGTTCGGCATAAGACGGCACGCGCACCAGGCCATGCCCCAATTGCCCATCAGCCTCGGCGCTCACCAGGGCGCGAGCCGTGACCTGCGCATTCGCCGCGGAGGTGCGGCTGGCGGTCAGTGCGTGCGCGACCACCGCTTCGGCATCCGCTACGGAAAGCGTGACGCTCACGGTATCAGGCGCTGCGATACAGCTTGGTCATCACGAATTCGCGATGGCCCAGGGCTTCGGCGGCGGTCAGCCGGCCGTTTGCGGTCTTTTCGATCATGTCGATCAAAACATCGCCCGCCTGATCGATAGTCATCTCACGGCGCACGATGCCGGAGACATCGACATCGATATGCTCGCCCATCAACCGCACGGTGCGGGGATTTCCCGTCACCTTGACCACCGGCATGATCGGATTGCCGATCACATTGCCTTGGCCGGTGGGGAAGATGTGCACCACATAGCCGGCCGCCGCTTGCAAAGTGCAGCATTCGGCCGCCGCCGACGAGGTGTCCATGAAATAAAGGCCGTTGCCCCGCGCCGGCGCTTCCGCCGGTTCCAGCACGTCAATGTATTTGATCTTCTTGCCGATCTTTTCCAGATTGCCCAGCGCCTTTTCCTCGATGGTGGTAAGGCCGCCCGCGATGTTGCCCTTGGTGGGCTGGCTGTCCGACAAGTCCGAGGTCTTGTGCGCCTCGATCACGTCATCCTGATAGGACTGCCAGGTCTTGAGGAATTTCTCCTTGATTTCCGGCGAGACCGCACGCGCCGCCGCCAGATGTTCGGCCCCGGTCAATTCGGAGGTTTCGCCGAAGCAGCCATAAAGACCCAGCGGCACCAGCTTGTCATACATGTTGCCCACGGTCGGACAGGACGCCAGGCCCGTGGTGGTGTCGCTTTCGCCGCATTTCGCCGCCACCCAAACATCGGTGATGGGGCACTGCTCGCGCACTTTTTCCGATGCCCAATGCACGAATTCCTTGGCCTTGCGCGAGGCGGCGGCAACAGTGGCGATGTCGCCATTGCCTTCGATGGAAAAACCCGCCACCGGCTTTCCGGTCTTGGCGATGCCGGCCACGACTTTCTCGGTCCAGCCGACTTCGATCCCGATCACGATGCAAGCCGCCACATTGGGGTTGGCGCCCGTGCCGATCATGGTGCGGAAATGCAATTCCAGATCTTCGCCGAATTGCAGCCGCCCATAGGCATGCGGCAAGGCGATGGTGCCCTGGATGTGCGCCGCCACTGCTTCGCAGGCCGCGTTGGAGATGTCGTCCAAAGGCAGGATCGCCACATAATTGCGCACGCCGACCCGGCCATTCTCGCGCCGATAGCCCCAGATTTTCCGTTCCGCCAAATTCATGAGAGCCCTACCAGCGCTTGGTTTTGAGATTGTGAGTGTGGACATGCTCGCCCTTGGCAATGGGCGCGACCACCTTGCCGATATCCTCGCCATATTTGATCACGGTGTCGCCCACCGCCAGATCCTTGAGCGCGATCTTGTGACCGATGGGCGTCGCCTGGCGCGCCGCGATGCGGAAATCGCTGTTGTCCTCTGTGACCACCGCCAGCATGTCGGTGCCGGCGGCCAGGTCTTCGACCACCACCACGCCGACATTGTCCCGGCGGTCATGAACCAAAAGCTGGGGAATCGTCATCGGGCACCTCCTGATGTCTTATGTCTTATATAAGACTCGAGGCCCTGGCAAGCCCGATATTGCCAGCCCGGCCATTGCCGGACTCGTTATTGCAAGGTCACGGCGTAAACCAGTTGATCGGTGCGCACCCGGCTTTCCCGCCATTCGACGGGCTGGCCGGTAAGCGACAGCGCCACCCGGCCGATCACCAGAATGGGCGTTCCCGCTTTCAGGCCCATGCTGGATTGATCGTCCTGGGTCGCCAGAGCGGCGCGCAGTTCCTCGCGCGCGGCGGCGACCGTGATACCGAACTGCGACTGGTACAAGGAATAGAGCGTATTGGGCAGATCGCCGATCCGATCCAGCCGGGGAAACAGGCGCTCGGGCAGGATGATGGTTTCGCGGATCGCGGGCTTGCCACCGATCAGGCGCAGCCGCGTGATTTCAAACACCATGTCTTTATTCCGCAGCGCCAGCTTCCCGGCCTCGATCGCCCGGCACGGCCGCGTCCTGATTTTGACCTTGGCCGATTGCGGCACCAGCCGCTCGCCGCCCGGCCGCGCGATATGGAAAAAGCGGAACAGCGCCCGGTCCTGATCATGCTCGGCAACGAAAGTGCCTTTGCCCTGGCGGCGCAGCAGGAGATTTTCCGCCGTCAGCGCATCCAAGACCTTGCGCACCGTGCCGTGGCTGACGCCCATCTCGCGCGCCAGCGTCTGTTCGCTCGGGAGCATTTCGCCAGGCTTCCAGGCGCCTTCCGCGATCTTGCGCACCAGAATGTCGTAGACTTGGCGATAAAGAGGCCTGTAGCCCGGTGTGTCGTTCACATGCGCCTCCCACCCGACCCTAAGCGTGGGGCCTCTGCTTGTCTATCTTATGAAAGAGTGGTCTTCAGATGATGGTGCGGGTGCGGCGCACTGCATCGCGCCAGCCATTGACCAATGTCATCCGCGTCCCGCCGTCCATGGCGGGTTGGAAATGCCGGTCCCGCTGCCAGCTTTTGGCAAAGGCCTCGCGGTCGGGCCAGACCCCGGCGCCCGAGCCCGCCAGCCAGGCCGCGCCCAATGCGGTGGTTTCCAGAATGACGGGGCGGTCCACCGGCGCGTTCAGAATGTCGGCCAGCCGTTGCAGCATCCAATCGCTCGCCACCATGCCGCCATCCACGCGCAGCACGGTGTCGGTGGCGCCCGGCCAATCGGCCCGCATGGCATCCAGCAGATCCAGTGTCTGATAACAGACCGCGTCCAGCGCAGCGCGGGCGAATTCGCGCGGCCCTGTATTGCGGGTAAGCCCGAAGATCGCGCCCCGCGCATTCGGGTCCCACCAGGGTGCGCCCAGCCCGGTGAAAGCCGGCACCAGATAGACCGCCTGCTCGGGATCGGCCGCAGCCGCCAGGGCGCCGCTTTCGTCGACCCGCGCGATCAGATGCAGGCTGTCGCGCAGCCATTGCACCGCCGCCCCCGCCACGAAGATGGAGCCTTCAATGGCATAAGCGGTTTCGCCGCCGATGCGATAGGCGATGGTGGTGAGAAGCTTGTTCTTCGAAGCGATCCGCGTCGATCCCGTATTCAGCACGGCGAAACATCCCGTGCCATAAGTCGATTTCAGCATGCCGGGCTCGAAACAGGCTTGGCCGATGGTCGCGGCCTGTTGATCGCCCGCGACCCCCCGCAAGGGAAGGGCCGCACCGAACAATTCCGGATCGGCAATGCCAAAATCATCGCGACACTCTTTGATCGCGGGCAGAAGCGCGCGCGGCACCCTGAGCAGCTTCAGCAGGTCGTCATCCCAATCGCCCGTACCGATATTGCAGAGAAGCGTACGCGAAGCATTGGTGATATCGGTGGCATGAACCTTTCCGCCGGTAAGCCGCCAGATCAGGAATGTGTCCACGGTGCCGAACGCCAACTCCCCGCGTTCCGCCCGTTCGCGCGCGCCTTCCACCTGATCCAGGATCCAGGCGACTTTGGTGCCCGAAAAATAAGGATCGAGCAGCAGCCCGGTCTTTGCCGTGACCATCGGCTCGGCGCCATCGGCACGCAGTTGTTCGCACATATCCGCGGTGCGGCGATCCTGCCAGACGATGGCATTGTGAATAGCCCGGCCCGTCTTGCGGTCCCAGATCAAGGTGGTTTCGCGCTGATTGGTGATACCGATGGCAGCGATATCGGCTGCCTGCAGTTTCGCATCGACAAGCGCGCCCCGCATGGTCGCGAGCACGGTCCGCCAGATATCTTCCGGATCATGCTCCACCCAGCCGGAGCGGGGAAAATGCTGAGGAAATTCCTGCTGCGCCAGCCCACATGCGCGATACGCGCCGTCAAACACGATGGCGCGGGACGAGGTCGTGCCCTGGTCGATGGCGAGAATGAAGTCCGGCATCACATCCTCTTTTCCAGATAGCGCGTCAGTGCCAGCGTCTCTTCGGGCGAAAAGCGCAGCCCCAGCTTGCTCCGGCGCCACAGGATATCGTCGGCGCTGCGGGCCCATTCCTTTTCGACCAGGAAATCCACTTCGCGCTGTCCGAGATCCGCACCAAATATTGGGCCCAGATCACCGTCGGCAAGGATGGCGCGGGCTTCGGTGCCATAAGCCCTGGCCAGTCGCCGGATGGTGGCGGCCGGCACTTTCATCGCCCGTATGCGCAGTGACGTGACCAGCGCCTCGAACCCGTCGACGGGAAAATCGCCGCCCGGTAGGGTCGAACCTTTGGTCCAGGCCGGGCCACGCACGCCCAGAACCTGCTCGATCTTGGTGAGCGCGCCCTCCGCCAAATGGCGATAGGTGGTGATCTTACCGCCGAAGACATTGAGCAGCGCGCCCGTTGCGGCATCACCTTCCAGCTTCAGGACATATTCGCGGGTGGTTTCCTGTGCCTTGGAGGCGCCGTCATCGAACAGCGGCCGCACCCCCGAATAGCACCAGACGATCTGATCGCGCGTGACCGGCGCGCGGAAATATTCGCTGGCGGCGGCGCAGAGATAGTCTTTTTCCTCCTCGCCGATCGCCACATCCGTCGGATCGCCCTGGAAATCCCGGTCGGTGGTGCCGATCAGGGTGAAATCATTTTCATAGGGAATGGCGAAGACCACCCGCCCGTCACGGTTCTGGAAAATATAGCTGCGGTCATGGCGATAAAGCTGCCGCACCACGATATGACTGCCCTGCACCAGGCGGACATGATGGCGCGGCTCTTCGTCCGCGACGCGATTGAGAACATGATCGACCCAGGGACCGGCAGCATTGACCACCAGGCGCGCGTGCACCTCGCGCGTGGTACCGGGCGCGGCATCCTTCAGCGTGACGGCAAAGCCTCCATCCCGGCGCGCCAAAGCCACCACTTCCGTATGGGTGCGGATTTCCGCCCCCCGCGCCGCCGCATCGCGCGCATTCAGCACCACCAACCGCGAATCCATCACTCCGCAGTCGGAATATTCGAAGCCCTTGGTCATGGACGGCTTGAGCGCCGCGCCGGCAATGTCGTGGCGCAAATCCAGCGACCGGGTCGGCGGCAACCGCTTGCGGCCTCCGATATGGTCATAGAGAAACAGCCCGAGCCGCAGCAGCCATGCGGGCCTGGAATCGGGGCTTTCCGGCAACACGAAGCGCAGCGGCCAGATGATGTGCGGCGCCATCGCCCACAGCACTTCGCGTTCCTTCAACGCTTCGCGCACCAGAGCGAATTCATAGAATTCCAGATAGCGCAGGCCGCCATGAATCAGCTTGGTCGAAGCCGATGACGTGCCGCCCGCCAGATCGCCTTTTTCCGCCAGCAGGACCGAAAAACCGCGCCCCACGGCATCGCGGGCGATGCCGCAGCCATTGACGCCGCCCCCGATCACGGCAATGTCGAACTGCTCCACCCCTAGATGCCGCTCATGCAGACCAGTTTGAGCTCCAGATAGCTTTCGATGCCGTATTTGGAGCCTTCGCGGCCAAGCCCGGATTGCTTGGCGCCGCCGAACGGCGCCATCTCGCTCACGATCATGGGCGTGTTGACGCCCACCATGCCGCTTTCCAACCCCTCGGCCACCCGCCACACACGCGACAGGTCGCGCGCATAGAAATAGGCCGCCAGCCCGAACTGGGTGGCATTGGCCATGGCGATCACATCTTCCTCGGTGCGGAATTTGATCACCGGTGCCAGCGGCGCGAATGTCTCTTCGCGCGCCACCTTCATCGTTTGGGTCACGCCGGTGACGATGGTGGGCTCGAAGAAGGTGCCGCCCAGCACGGACGGCTTTCCGCCGGCGACCAATGTGCCGCCCTGCCCCAGCGCATCCTGCAGATGATCCTGCATCTTGGCCACGGCCTTGGCGTCGATCAGCGGCCCCATCTGCACGCCGGGTTCGGTGCCGCGGCCCAGCTTCAACGTCGCGATCTTGGCCTTCAGCTTCTCCACGAAAGCGTCGTGAATGGCTTCCTGCACATAGATGCGGTTGGCGCTGATGCAGGTCTGCCCGGCATTGCGATATTTGGACGCCACCGCGCCATCCACGGCTGCGTCCAGATCGGCATCGTCGAACACGATGAAGGGCGCGTTGCCGCCCAGTTCCAGCGACAGCCGTTTGATCTGGCCGGCGGCTTCGCGCATCAGCCAAGCGCCCACCGCGGTCGAACCCGTGAAGGTGATCTTGGCGATTTTCGGATTGCGGCAGAATTCCTCGCCAATAGGTTTGGCTTCCCCCGTCACCACCGAAAAGCAGCCTTTGGGCACTCCGGCCCGTTCGCCCAGCACCGCCAGCGCCAACGCCGACAAAGGCGTCTGCGGCGCCGGCTTCAGCACCATGGTGCACCCGGCCGCCAGCGCGGGCGCCACCTTGCGGGTGATCATGCCATTGGGAAAATTCCAAGGCGTGATGGCGGCGCAGACGCCCAGGGGCTGCTTCAGCACCAAAAGGCGCTGGTCCCCGCGCGGACTGGGAATGACATCGCCGTCGATGCGCTTGGCTTCCTCGCCGAACCATTCCAGATAGGCGGCGTTGGCGACGATCTCGCCTTTGGCCTCGGCCAAGGGCTTGCCCTGCTCGCTGGTGAGGATCAACGCCAGGTCATCGGCATTGGCGATCACCAGATCGTACCAGCGCCGCAAAATCTGCGCCCGCTCCTTGACCGTCTTTCGCGCCCATTCCTTTTGCGCCACATGGGCGGCATCGATGGCGCGCCGGAGTACCTCCACGCCCAGATCCGGCACTTTGGCCAGAAGCGTGCCGTCGAAGGGATCATGGATCGACATGGTCTTGCCGTCCGGCGCGGACACCCACTCCCCAGCGACATAGGCCTTGTCGGTGAACAGGGACGCATCCTTGAGGTTCAGGCGGCGCGGCGTGTCGGCATGGGGGGCATTCATGGCTCAAAGCTCCGGAAAAGGCCCGAATGCTAGACCAAACCCCGCGCCCGGCCCAACCCCGCTAGGCCAGCTCAACCAAAAAGGCCGTCCTGCGTTTTCCGAAGGGGCATGGGACCTGGATCCGGGAGGTCCGCATGACCGCCACAGTCACCGGCACCGATATCGCGATACGGCTTTTCGCGGCCCTGATGGCGGGCGCCCTGATCGGCTTCGACCGTTCCACGCGCGGCCGGATCGCGGGCCTGCGCACCACCATTCTGATGTGCCTGGCTGCCGCCGGCGCCATGATCGAAGCCAATCTGATGCTGGCGATCACCGGCAAGACGGCTGAGAGCTTCACCACAATAGATGTCTTGCGCTTTCCCCTGGGCATCCTGTCGGGCATCGGCTTCATCGGCGCGGGCACCATCGTGCGGCGCGGCAATCTGGTGACGGGCGTGACTACCGCGGCCAGCATGTGGCTCACCACCGTGATCGGCTTGATCCTGGGCGCAGGCTATATCGCGTTCGGCGTGGCCATGACGCTGATCGCGTTTCTGGTTCTGACGATCCTGAAGGGCGTGGAGCCGCGCCTGAAGCGGGAACATCGCAGCCATCTTGTCGTGCAGCTGGACGGTACGGGACCGTCCAATCGCGCGATCCGCGACCGCATCCGCGGCGCCGGATACACGATCTCCTCTTTCGCCGTCCGCCATGACGGCACCCGACGGATCGAATGCCATCTGGAATGGTACAGCGCCGAGGCACAAGACCAGGCACCGGAGCTGGTGGAACAATTGGCAAATAATGCGGGCATTCTGGCAGTCGAATGGACACCGATCAGCGCAGGGCATCTTTTTGAATGAGGCCGGAACAAGGCCGCGGTTCCGGCATTCCCATTATGTGATGCATCAATCAGCGATGACTGATGGTCACAAAGAGCGGCGCGAATAGGCGAAAGCCGGTTCCCGCCGCTCTCGGCTTCATCTCGCAGCAAACCTCAATGTCCGGCGGCGATTGCGCGTGCCGGAAGTGATCCATCATGCCCAAGGAGGACAATATGACGACCAGCAGCGGCCACACCACCGCAATTCTCGCGTCCAAAGTGAAAGGAACCGCCGTCTATAACAATGCCGGCGACAAGATCGGCACGGTTGAGGATGTGGTTCTGGACAAGCTTTCCAACCAGATCATGTTCGCGGCCTTGGGCTTCGGCGGCATGCTGGGCATCGGGGAAAAATATTACCCGGTTCCCTGGTCGATGCTGAATTACAGCGAAGACAAGGGCGGCTATGTCGTCCCGCTGGACAAGTCCCGGATCGAGAATGCGCCCGCCTATGATCTCAAGGATCTCACCAAGCATGACGGCAGCCTGGGCGGCATAAGGGAGAAGAGTTACTCCTATTACAATATCGATCGCGACTGGCAGTAGCGCGATCACCGATAAAAAGAAGCCCGGCTGGAAGGCCGGGCTTCTTTCATGAGAACGGCTTGTCAGCGATTGCCGTTTTGACCCGATTGACTGCCGCCTTGCGCATTCTGCTGGCTGGTCCGGTTACCGCTTTGGTTCGAATCCGCACTGTTGTTGCTGGTTTTGCTCTGGCCCTGCTGGTGCTGCTGCGCCTGCTGCTGACGCAGATGCGATTGGTCCTGCTGGCCGTGTTTGGGTTTTCCGTGATCGGTGTTGAGATTGTTTCCCATGAATGGATCCTTCTTTGTGGCGATGATCCCGCCCATGAAGAGTCAACCCGGCCCGGCCGGGCACGTTCCGATGGTTGCGCCGGTTCCGCCAACACTTTGCGCTTGGCGGAACCTGACTAGCGATCAATCGAAACTCCTGCCCCGCGACGATATCGCTGCGGAAATGCATGCCGCAGACAAGGCGATGCTCACCGAACTCCGATGCCCGCGCCAGGATGGCTTGCGATTTTTCCGGCACCACCGAGGCCAGCACCACGCCCATGGCGAAGCCCAGCGAGGTATGTCCGCTGGGATAGGAGGTGGCCGCCGGTCCCGGCTTGACCGGAACACAGGTCTTGATCGACGCATCCACGATCCAGGGGCGGTCGCGATGAAAATAAGATTTTGCGGCCTTGCTCTCGATCTCTTCCCGCTCCGCGATCTCATTCAAAAGCTTTGCGGTCAGGGGCAGCGCCGTGACATCGAAGCCGAGCGCCGCGTTGAACATGTCGGGCTTTTCGTCCCCATCGTCGCGCCGCGCCTTTTCCAAAAGATCGGCAGAGCTCGACGCCGCGATGGCATGCAATTCGGCGATCTCGGCTTTGGCGGCGTCCGATCCGGCCATGGGCGGCGGCGGCAACAATCTGGATGCATCGATTTGCGCCGGGGTGGCCGCCTGCGCCCCAGCGCCAAGCCAGACGGCGAGAAGCAGAACAGATGCGCCCATGCGCCCGCGAAATCCCGACATGGCAGTCCTCCCAAGTTTGGCGGTCCATCGCACAAACTCTTGCCGCTTCCATGACAATCGGACGCCTGGGGCGATATCTCTTATTACTTTTTGCCAACCTCCTTATCACCGGCGAGGCTCGCGCCCGCCGGAGCCGCCCGGGATTGGCCGTCGCCGGGCGGCGTGCCGTCAGCGCTTCTTTTTCGTCTTTTTGGTCTTCTTGCTCTTCTTTTTCTTCGAAGCCTTTTTGGGGACCTTCTTGCCTTTCTTGCGCGCCTCGGACAGGCCGATGGCAATCGCCTGTTTTCTGCTTTTCACTTTGCCGCCCTTGCCGCCTTTTCCCCGCTCGAGCTTGCCCTTCTTGCGCCGGTCCATTGCCCGTTCGACATCCTTGCCGGCGCTGCGGCTGTATCTGGCCATGTATCCTCCTCTAAGATGGAACCATCACGCCAAGCCAACGCATGGCGCGCCGAAAAGTCTCGCCGGGGAGAATCAGCATGCGTGACGCAAGATCGGCGGTGGTGACCGGAGCCGGAGGCATGATCGGGACGGCCACGGTGCGTCACCTGGCCGAAAAAGGCTGCGCCATATTGGCCGTGGATCGCATTCCGTCCCCGGAACTGCCGGATGGCGTCGCAAGCTTCACCGCCGATGTCACCGACCCCGAACACGTCGCCGCCGTCGCGGCACGCGCCGCGCAATTGTTCGGCACCGCCGATGCCCTGGTCCATATCGCGGGGGGCGCCGGACCGGACCGCGCGCCCGAGATCGAGACAACCGAACTTGCGGTCTGGGAGCATGTGATGAGGCTGAATGTCACCAGCGCCTTTCTACTCGCCCGTGCCCTGGTCCCGCCCATGCGGCGGCAAGGCTTCGGCCGGGTGGTGACGCTCTCATCGATCCTGGCGCGGGGCGAGAAAGGACCGGCCACCACCGTCGCCGCGCGGCTTCCCTATGCGGCGGCAAAGGCGGCGTTGACGGGACTTACCGCGCAACTGGCCAAGGACTGTGCCGCCGACGGAATCACCGTGAATGCCGTGGCGCCGGGACTGATCCTGGGCGATGCGGGCACGCGCATTCGCGACCGCTTCGATGCCCTGCCCGAAAGCGAGCGTGCCCGGATGCTGGCCGCCATCCCGGCCGCACGGCCCGGCACGGCGGATGAAGTGGCGGGCATGCTGGCGTTCCTGCTGTCGGGCGCAGCCGGTTATATCAACGGCGCGACCATCGCCATCGACGGCGCGGCTTCGTAATCAGGTCCCCAGCGCCATCAGCAATCCCGCCATCAGCCGTCCCCGCTCCGCCAGGCTGTCGATCTCGATATATTCGTCCCGCGTGTGCAGGAAGTCACCCCGCGCGCCCAACCCATCCAGGGTGGGAATACCCATGGCACCGGTGAAATTGCCATCCGAACCGCCACCGGACGCTTCCCCCGGCAGATCGAAGCCCAGATCGGCGGCGATGCGGCTGGCGGTCTCGAACAACGCCCGGTCGCCCTCACCCGTATGCCAGAAGGGTCGCACTGCGCCCGGCACCAACTCGATTTCCGTGCCCGGCGCGGTGGGCCGCAAATCCGCCAAGGCCTGGCGGCCGCGCGCCAGCGCCGCCTCGCTGGTGGAGACGGACAAGAGCTCCGCCTCGCATTCCCGCGCCACGCAATTGACCCATTGCCCGCCGCGGATGACGCCGGTGGAGAAGGTGCAATCGGGCTGGCTGAGCCGGTCGATGGCGATGACCTGATGCGCCATCTCCTGGATCGCCGAGCGTCCTTCATTGAGGCGCAGCCCCGCATGGGCGGGGCGGCCGCGCGTCACCAGCTTGTAGCGGGCCACGGCATGACGGCCCACCACCACGCCCCCGCTGCGGCGCGCGGGCTCGGGAATCAGGACATAGCGATGACGCCGCGCTTCGGCTTCGACCAAGCCGCGCGTCGAAGGGCTTCCCACTTCCTCGTCCGAATTGAAAAGCACCGTAACCGGCAAAGGCGGGGTCAGTCCCGCCTGCCGCAATGCGGCGATGGCGGCCAGGGCAAGGACAAGACCGCTTTTCATGTCCAGAATACCGGGACCGTGGCAGCGGCCGTTTTCTTCGCGCCAGGACATTTCGTTCAGCATGCCCAGGGGATGCACGGTATCGAGGTGCCCGAGCAAAAGGATGCCGCCGTCCGGCGCATCCGGCGCCGCGAACCGCGCCCGCACGCAATCGCCAAAACCTTCCCTTCCCGGCACCTGCTCCACCGCGCCGCCCATCGCCCGGATCTCGTCTGCCGCCAGCGACGCCATGCGGCTGACCGCGGCCCCGTCATAGCTGGGGCTTTCGCATTGCACCCAGCGCCGCAGGGTCGCCATCATCGCTACGGTGTTCAGCGGCAGGTCGGCGGGACGAAAGGCGGTCATGAAAGGGTCCTGATATGTATGGAGACGAGCTTAGGAAGCAGCCCTGATCTGCGTCAACAAACCCCAGTCCATCATGACCCATTCGGCAACCCAGGTTATATAAAGACTATACAAAAGGCCGTGGCTCCCATCGCCGCCGCCGACCACAAGGAGAGGCGACATGGCGGCCAATACTCGCAATCTGGAAAATTTCTGGATGCCGTTCACGGCGAACCGGCAGTTCAAGCAGGCACCGCGCCTGCTCGAAAGCGCGCAGGGCATGTATTACCGCGATGTCGACGGCAATCAGGTGCTGGACGGCACGGCGGGCCTTTGGTGCGTCAATGCCGGCCATGGCCGCCGCGAGATCACCGAAGCCGTCGCGCATCAGCTGGAAAAACTCGATTATGCGCCGGCCTTCCAGATGGGCCATCCCGTCGCGTTCGAATTCGCCGAGAAACTGGCCGCGGCCGGTCCCGGCGGCCCCGCCGCGCAGCTGGATCGGGTGTTCTTCGCCGGCTCTGGCTCCGAAGCGGTGGATACCGCGCTCAAGATCGCCATCGCCTATCAGCGCGCCATCGGCCAGGGCACCCGCACCCGCCTGATCGGCCGCGAGCGCGGCTATCATGGCGTGGGTTTCGGCGGCATCTCGGTGGGCGGCCTGGTCAACAACCGGCGCGTCTTTCCGCTGCTGCCGGGCGCGGATCATCTCAGCCACACCCACGATCTGGCACGCAACGCCTTCTCGCTTGAACTGCCCGAGCATGGCGCCGAATTGGCGGACGATCTGGAGAAAATGGTGGCGCTGCACGGCGCCGAGACCATCGCGGCGGTGATCGTGGAGCCGGTGGCCGGCTCCACCGGCGTATTGCTTCCGCCCAAAGGCTATCTGGAACGGCTTCGGGCCATCACCAAGAAATACGGCATCCTTCTGATCTTCGACGAAGTCATCACCGGCTTTGGCCGCTTGGGCACGCCCTTCGCGGTGGATTATTTCGGCGTCATCCCGGATCTGGTCACCACGGCCAAGGGCCTCACCAACGGTGCGATCCCGATGGGTGCGGTGTTCGCCAGCCGTGCCGTCCACGATGCCCTGATGCAGGGGCCGGTGGAGCAGATCGAGCTTTTCCACGGCTACACATATTCCGGTCATCCCTCGGCCTGCGCCGCCGGCCTGGCGACCTTGGACATCTACAAGCGCGAAGGCTTGCTCACGCGCGGCGCTTCCCTCGCCGCCGATTGGCGCACCGCGATGCATGGCATGAAGGATCTGCCGCATGTGGCGGACATCCGCACCATCGGCCTGATCGCGGGCATCGAGCTCAAGTCGCGTCCCGGCGCGCCCGGCGCGCGGGGTTATGATGTCTTTGTAAAATGCTTTGGCGATGGCCTTCTGGTGCGCGTCACCGGCGACATCATCGCGCTGTCCCCGCCCCTGATCCTGGAGCGGGACCATATCGAAACCATCGCCGCCAAACTGTCCAAGGCCATCCGCGCCGTCAGCTGAGTTCGGTACGGTCAGGCCCAGTTGCCCACGGTCACGCTTGGACCTAAGTTTTCCGGGCAACCAGGCTCGTTGGCGACCGGATGATCGATCTCGATATTCCGCGCCTGTTGTCGGGCATCGCGCCGCGCTGGGTCAGCAAAGCCGGTTGCGCGATCCTGGGCATCGGGCTGGCGGTCCTGCTGCGCTTCATCGTCCAACAGATCACGCCCGGCGCCGCGCCTTTCGCATTCGTTTATCCCGCGGCCCTGCTGGCGACCCTCCTGGGCGGATGGCAGGCCGGCATGGGTACATTGGTGGGGACCGAACTGCTCGCCTGGGTTTTCGTGGTGCCCAAGGACCCGCAAGGCGGCCATACCGAGCAGCAAGTGGCCGCCGCCATCCTGGTGGCGCTGACCGCGGCCGCCGTCATTGCCGTGGGTGAAGGATTTCGCGTCGCCGCGCAAAGAATCGTCACCGAGCGCAACGCCAAGATTGCCGAGCGGGAATTGCTCTTCCGCGAATTGCAGCACCGCGTCAGCAACGACTTCACCATCGTCAACAGCCTGCTCGACCTGCAGCGCCGGCGCAGCACCGATCCAGAGACGCGCCAGGCGCTCGAACAGGCGATGGGCCGCATCCGTTCCGTGGCGCGGGTGCATCATCATCTCTATACCCTGCCCGATATCGGCGCGATCGACTTTCGCCAATATCTGGCGGACCTGTGCACCGCCCTCGCCCAGGCGGCATTTCCACCGTCCGGGCTTTACCTGCGCTGTCATTGCGACCAGGCCTATATGCCGCGCAACCGGGCGATCGCCATCGGCCTGGTGACCAATGAATTGGTGACCAATGCCGTCAAGCATGCCTTTCCCGACGACCGGGCCGGCAATATCGATGTCCGCTTCCAGAAAAGCGATGCCGGCTGGTCGCTCAGCGTCAGCGATGACGGTATCGGCTTCTCCCAACCGCAGCCCCGGACGGGACTCGGCACCACCCTGTTGGAAGAATTCGCCCGCCA
This sequence comes from Alphaproteobacteria bacterium, assembly GCA_017307355.1. Taxonomy (GTDB): domain Bacteria; phylum Pseudomonadota; class Alphaproteobacteria; order Micropepsales; family Micropepsaceae; genus Rhizomicrobium. The sequence continues at coordinate 140,214 of JAFKFG010000012.1, read as the reverse complement.
GGCCGGCGGCACCTTGTCGATCGAAGCCGGCAACGGCACCACCGCGCGGCTTGTCCTGCCGCCCACCGCCGCTCAGTCCAGCGTACAGGATAGTACGGATATCTGACGGAACCTTTTTCCGCGCCAGCCGTTCATAACGGTCAACGCGGGAAACACTTTGCTATCAGAGCGTATTATGGCGCCGCCAACCGACGGGAGCCGTTACCGGCTGCTCGTCGAAGCCGTCACCGATTATGCCATCATCATGCTGGACCCCGCCGGCGCGGTGATGAGCTGGAATCCCGGCGCCCGCCGCCTGCAGGACTATGAGCCGCCCGAAATCATCGGCGCGCATTTTTCCCGCTTCTATACGCCCGAGGATCGCGACCTCGGCCTGCCCCAGGCCGCGCTGAATGCCGCGGCCCGCGACGGAAAATTCGACGGCGAGGGCTGGCGTGTCCGCAAGGACGGCACGCGTTTCTGGGCGCATGTGGCGATCAACCCGATCCGCGAATCCGGCGGTGCGTTGGCCGGATTCGCCCATATCACCCGCGACCTCACCGAGCAGCGGCGCGCCGAAGAATTGCTGAGGCGCAGCGAAGAGCAATTCCGCCTTCTGGTTCAGAGCGTCACCGACTATGCCATCTATATGCTGGATGCGAGCGGGAACATCACCAGCTGGAACCAGGGGGCGCAGCGCATCAAGGGCTATCTGCCCGACGAAATCATCGGCCAGCACTTCTCCCGATTCTATACTCAAGAAGATCGCCAGTGGGGCGAGCCGGAGCGGGCGCTCGAGACCGCGGTTCGCGAAGGCCGCTTCGAACGGGAAGCCTTGAGGGTGCGCAAGGATGGAAGCGTCTTCAACGCGCATGTGATCATCGATCCCATTCGCGACGCCAAGGGCGAAGTGGTCGGCTTCGCCAAAGTGACGCGCGACATCACCGAGCGCATGAAAGCCCAGCGCGACCTGGAGCAGGCGCGCGAGGCCCTGTTCCAATCCCAGAAGATGGACGCCATCGGCCAGTTGACCGGAGGGGTGGCGCACGACTTCAACAATCTGCTGATGGCGGTCCTGAGCAGCCTGGAGCTGGCGAAGAAGCGCTTGCCGGACGACCCGCAAGTCGCGCGGCTGCTCGACAATGCCATACAAGGCGCGCAGCGCGGCTCGGTCCTCACCCAGCGCATGCTGTCTTTTGCGCGGCGCCAATCGCTCGAGCCGAAATCGATCGACCTGCAGGCGCTGATGAGCAATCTGATCGAATTGCTGCAACGCTCCATCGGCTCGGGTGCCCGGATCGAAACGGACTTGCCGCGCGCCTTGCCGCCCGTCCTGGCCGACGAAAATCAACTGGAACTGGCGCTGCTGAACTTGACGGTGAATGCGCGCGACGCATCGGCCGAGGGCGGCGCCATTCGGATCGAAGCCCGGGATCAAGCGCTGAGGGCCGGCGATCCCATCGGGCTGCCGCCGGGACGCTATGTCCGCATCAGCGTGACCGATCAGGGCGAAGGCATGGATGCGCAAACCCTTGCCCGCGCCACCGAACCATTTTTCACCACCAAGGGCGTGGGCAAAGGCACGGGCCTGGGTCTTTCCATGGTGCACGGCATGGCCGAACAGATCGGCGGCCGGTTCGCCCTCACCAGCAGCCCCGGCCAAGGCACCACGGCCGAGATCTGGCTTCCGGCCGCGGCCGCCAGCGCGTCCGGCCAGGTTGCGCAATCCGAACAGGCGGAGGGCGGGCCCGCGCCGTCCCTCAAAATTCTTGCCGTCGACGATGACGGCTTGGTCCTCTTCAACACCCTCGCCATGCTGGAGGATCTGGGCCATACCGCACTGGAGGCCCATTCCGGGCCTGAGGCCCTTGATATTTTGGAGAAAAATCCGGTGGATCTGGTGATCACCGATCAGGCCATGCCGCAAATGTCCGGCATGCAGCTGATCGCGGCGATCAAGGAGCGCTGGCCGGGCCTGCCCGTGATTCTGGCCACCGGCTATGCCGAGCTTCCCGCCGGGACCGCCCAGGAAATGCCGAAGCTGGCCAAGCCTTTCAGCGAGGCCGATCTGGCCAGCACCATCACCAGATTGTTCGCCTGAATACGCATTCCCAAGATTCGCCGGTCCGTATGGACAAGGACATGTGACAGGCCATATCGTGGCCGCGGCGCCGTGTATTGGGCGCTTTTATTATTGAGGGCGTATCGTGCCGAAGGCCAATTCCCACTCCATTGATAAAGCTATCGGTGGACGCCTTAGAATGTACCGTCAACGCGCCAACATCTCGCAGACCGCGCTTGGCAAACATCTGGGCGTTTCATTCCAACAGGTCCAGAAATACGAGAACGGGACCAACCGCGTTTCCGCCGCGACCCTGATCAAGATCTCGCGGGCCTTGAACGTCCCGGTCGGGGAGTTGATGGTGCTGGAAACTCCGCAAACCCCGGCGGCCGGAAGCAGCAAGGATCTTGCGCGCTTCGCCAAATCGCCCGAAGGGCGCAGCCTCATTCACGGCTTCATGGCGATCGACGATCCGCTTTTGCGGCGCCATATCGTCGGTCTGGTCAAGGCCCTGGCGAGCTGACCCGCATCTTAAATTCCGGATACGTCATGCAGCCGCGTATTTCGCGGCGATATTCTTGCGGTTCAATTTCAGGTTGGGCCGCAGCATGCCGTTTTCCTTGGAGAAAGGTTCTTCGGCCAGCTTGACCTCACCGATACGGATTTTCTTGCCGGCCATGGCGCCCTCGACATGGCGGCGAATGCGCCGCACCGCATCGTCGGACCGGTCCTGCCCCGGCACCACCACGCAGGTGAGATGGGCAAGGCCCGGCTTCTGGAAAACCACGGACTGCACGATATCCTCGCAGGCGTTCAACTCGCCTTCCACCATCTCCGGATGAACCTTGTAGCCACCGGGCGTGACGATCAGCTCTTTCTTGCGTCCCAGCAGATAGAGATAGCCGTCGGAATCGAAGCGGCCGATATCGCCGGTCGCCACCTGGCCGGCGGCAATGAAGGTGCTTTCATTCTCGCCCGGCGCGCATTGGAAATATCTGCGGGTAAGGAACCTTTCGCGATGAACGATGATCTCTCCGTCGGCTTCGAAGGAAATGCGCACGCCAGCCAGCGGCTTGCCCACCGAGCCGTATTTCCTGGAAAAGGCAGGCCGGTAGGTGAGAGATCCGGCTTCCGCCAGGCCGTAGGATTCGCATAGCGGCAATTGCGCCCGCTCGAAGAATTGAATGGTGCCCCGGCTCAGCGGCGCCATGCCCGAAATCAGAAGACGCATCTTCCCGCCGAAAATCGCGTGAATTTCCTTATAGGCGAATTGCGCGAATTTCCGCCGGAGCACCCGGCCCAGCGGAAGCGACGCCAGGGCACCGGCCAGTACCTGCCGCCAGTTTTTCGATCCCGGCGCCGAAAAGCGGGTGTGAAGAAGCTGGTAGAGGATCGGCGGCGCGATCAGCACCGTCGGCTGGAGCAGCTTCATGGCGGGATAAAGCTGCGTATACTCCGTCACGATGATGTCGAAATCGTACCAGATGGCGGCGTAATACATGTTGCGCTGCTGGAAATTCGACATCGGCAAAAACAGTAAAAGCCGGTCCTGGTGCCCGAGATTGATGCTTTCCGCCACCGGCGGCAGGGTCAATTCCGCGCCCTTGCGGCTGATCACCAATCCTTTGAGGCCGCCCGCCGAGCCCGACGAGAAGGCCAGACAGAGATCGTCCGGATCATCGCTTCCCGAAAAAGGCGCGCGGGGCAACGCAGAAACATTCTCGTTTTCGGCGTCGATCAGCGCCACGAAATTCTCATCTTCGCCGAAGCCGTGCCGCACCCCCTTGGCCAGCAGCATCAATGAAATATCGTATTGATCGACCAGCTCCCGGTTCAGCATGCCGGCAAAGTCGTCGGTGAACGGCACCGATATGGCCTTCAGGTCGACCAGCGCCAGGTCGTACACGATATAGGCATAGGAATTGGGGGCAAAAATGCCGACCCGCATTCCCGCTTTCACGTTCCAGCGAACCAGAAGGGCCCGGGCGCGGGCGACATCTTCGGCCAGCGCCGCATAGGGATGGCGGACAGGCTTACCCTGGAACAGGGTGATGATCGCGCCCTTCCGGGTCGGGAGGCTGGGCACCAATTGATCCAATCTCATATTCGCTCGCTATCTGCCGCGCGGGCCTAAATCAGACGCATTCCCGCTGAAGCCGCACGGTGGCCGCAATCAAGTCGCCCACCGTGCGGCAATTCAGAAGAATGTCCCCCAAATGATCCGTGCTGACGCCGAATTTCTCGCTGATGGAGAAAATCAACGAGACCATTGTCATGGAATCCGCGTCGAGGTCGGCAACCAGATCCGTTTCTCGCGTGATCGCCGCATGCCGGTCCGGAAAACTGGCAGCGAAGAGATCGAAGACGAAATTTTCCACGGACTGAGTTTTCATGCCTGTTTCTCCCATGCGCCGTCCGCCATTACCGAACCCCTCTGCTCAACATGAAAGACCGTCGCCACACAGCGCTCTCCATCACATCGCCATAATTCGCCATCACCTGCGACACCGCTTCATGGAAAACGGAAGCCGGAACGGTTCCACTGTTCTGGCAGGCCGAGGCATCGAAGAGATAGGCGAAGCGTTGATGCCGGTGATGGGCGTCGATCCCGGTGGCGAGGCAGGTGGTCTCCCCCCAAAGGCCCGCTATGGCAAAATGGCTGTCGGAATATTCCATCGCCTGTGCGAATTCGATGTTCGAATAGCAGGACGCCTTGGTCACATCGAAAACCATGTCGTTGCGCCGGGGCTCGAACCCTTTCAGCCAGGCCGGATAGGCCTGGGGCTCCGAAAGGGATTGCGTGGGCGCGATCCTCCGGACAAACGCGACCGGCAGATGCGCGGCCCGCGCCGATGCAAGCAAGATTTCACAGTTTCTCAGTACGGACTCCAGCATGGGCGGGTCCGGCTGACGCGACTGATGAAGCCCGGCCAGAACAAGAAGCGGCTGTTCGCCCGGCCGTTTGTGGCTGCGGAATTGGATGACGGACACGTCGGCGCTACCTTTCGATGGATGGCCGGGTGACGTCGCGGCTCGCGGATTCTTCCAGAATTCCGGGCCGGTGCCATCGCCCTTCGGGCCTGATCACCCGGTACGGATCCCCGCCGATGCGCACCGCGTCGGGATGCGGCTGGATGTCCGCGACCATCTCGACATAGTCGAAATCGGAAAAGACCAGAGCGCGGCCGCCTTCGAACTCATGGAAGCCGAACCGGCTCCAGAAATTCACCAAACGCCGCTGTGCATGACCATAGAGCCGCCGATAGCCCTTCATTTGGCAAAGCTCGATCGCGGCGCGCACCAACTGGAAAGACAGCCGCGTGGTGCGGAATTCCTTGCGCACCGCCAGCCGCTCGATCTTGGCGAAATCGGCGAAATAGCGGACGCGGATGCAACCGGCCGGCTCGCGCCCGTTATAGCCGATCAGATGGGTGGACGACGCGTCGTTGCCGTCGAATTCCTCGTCATAGGGGCATTCCTGCTCGCCGATATAGACGGCGCTGCGAATGCTGACAATCTTCATCAGATCGTCGAAGGAGCGCGCCACCGACACGGTCAGCCCCGGATTGGCGTCGCCGCGATAGCTGTCGTAAAGCGGCGGCCGTTTCGGCGCCCGGACGAATTCATAGAGATGCGGCGCGGCGATCGCCCCCACGGTTGGACCTTTGCGCAGGCCCAGCGCCTCGTTATAGCGGACGCCTTCGGGCGTGTTGGGCCGGGAATAAAGATTGACGCCGTCATAAGGCGCCGAAGCGACTTCATCCATGAACAGGCTGATGCCGCCCGCCAATATTCCCGGCGCATAGGTCGCCCACATATAGAGGCCGGCCGGCCGCTCGCCGGGCTTGGCAATCAATGTCAGGTCGGGATCGGCGCCGTTGAAGGATTTGATCGCCAGCCGGTGCAGACCCTTTGCGGTCAGGGGCAACATGGCGATGAAGCCTTCGCCCACCGGGGCCGACGGATCGAAGCCATGCTTGCGCGATACAACCCAGACGCAGTCCGGGTTGTGCCGCAGGACTTTGCGGACCACGTCCACATCCGCCATGCCCGGAATATGCGGCCGCGCCAGATCGAGCAAATGATCCAGCATCGAAGGGTCGGCCCGGAATAGTACCAACCGTTTGGCGAATTTGGCGGATTCCAGTCCTCCCAGGTCGTGTTTGGCCTTTTCCGACTTGACTGTCTGGTCGTTTTCGCGAACCAATCGCAGCGGGTGTTCTGTCATGTCTGCCTCGGGCTCAACGCCGTGGTAAAAGTGGTTTTCGGGATAACGGGAGAGATTGTTTCTTGGTCGGCGACACGCGTATGCAGCCTTTGGAGGAACACGGTGTTCCACAAGGTGAACATGCCACGCATGTGAAACCCAGGCGGGTCCCCGACTGGGAAACGGTTCGTATTTTTCTGGAAGTTTTGCGCAGCGGAAGTTTTCGCGCCGCATCCGACCGGCTGGGACAATCCATCAACGCGCTCCGGCGCAAAGTCGATGAGCTGGAGCACACGCTGGGCGTGATCCTCCTCACCCGTCATGTCGATGGCGTCCGGGCGACCGCCGAAGGCGACAAGATCCACAGCGCGGCGCTCCGGATGGAAGCGGCCTCCTTCGATCTGCTACAGGCGCGCAATTCCGCCAAGAAGGATGTGGAGGGCGAGGTCCGCCTGGCGGTGACCGAAGGCCTTGGCACATTCTGGCTGGCGCCTCGCCTGGTGGAATTTCAGCGCGCCAATCCCAGGCTGATGATCAATCTCAATTGCGCGATGAAGTCGGCGGACGTTCTCAGGCTGGAGGCCGATGTTTCCATTCAGCTGGAACGGCCGGTGACGCCGGATTTGCGGATGGCCAAGCTTGGCCGCCTGCATTTGATGTTTTTCGGCTCCAAATCCTATGTGGACACCTATGGCGACCCCAAATCCGTCGCCAATCTGCAGAACCACAGGCTGGTCATCCAGTCCGACGACCATAAGCGTTCGCAGGAATTATACGACAAGCTGTTCCCGGGTGTTTCGCCGATCGGCTTCGTGTCGCTGCGGACCAATTTCGCCAGCGCGCATTATTGGTCCATCGCCAAGGGCGCCGGCGTGGGCATGCTGCCCACCTACGCGCAGGCGATCGGGGCCCAACTGGTTCCCCTGGACATGGGCGTGGTCCATCCCATCGATATCTGGATGACCTATCACCCCGACGCCAAGCGCATCCCTCGGGTCAAGCGCACCATCGAATGGATCATCCAGTCCTTCGACCCTCAGCGCTTCCCCTGGTTCCGCGACGAGTTCATCCACCCGGACAAGCTCTCCGAAATCTACAAGGGCGAGCCGCTGGCCAATCTGTTCGCCGGATATCTGGGCCGCTAGCGGACCGGGCCGGTCAGGCTTTCGAGTTTCGCTAGCGGATCGGCGGCGACGCCGTCCAGAACCGCGCGGAAATGCCCGATGAAATTCGCCATGGCGTCCGGCGAGAAACGCCCGGCATTGTAGAAGACCTTGCCCAGCATGCCGTTCGAATGCTGCGACAGGCCCAAATAGACATCCCGATAGATCGAAGGCCGCGCCGCGCCGGGCGCGGTCAGGATGCCGTCGAAGGACGGGATGATATGAAGTTCGCCGGCCGAGAAATTCTTCTGCGACGGGATGAAATTGAACACCGTGGCGCAGAACGGCTTTTGCGGCGCGAAAATCGCCTCATACAGCTCGCACGACAATTCGCGGCGCGCATAGCTTCCATAATAGTCCTTGGCGAAATCCAAGAGGAACGGCTTGAAGGATGCGCGCCCGTCGATCCGGGCCAGGACCGGCATATTGACGACCAGAAAACCGATCATGTTCTGGAATTGGGGGTTGACCCTGTCCGCGGTATAGGCCGCCGAAAGGATTTCCCGCTGACCGCTCCATCCGGCCAGGGCCAGTTGATAGGCCGCCAGCAACAGGATGGTCAGGGAGACCCTGTTCTCCTGCGCGACCGCCGCCAGGCGGGCCACGATCTCGGGGCCGGTGAAGAAAAATGACCGCCCCCGGCGGGTCTGATCCCCATCCCGGTCATACGGCAGGCGCGACGGAGGCACGTCCTTCAACCGGCCATGCCAATGCGCGAGATGAGAGGTCAGGTCGCGATCCAGGGACCGTCGCTGCGCCAGCGCATATTGCGCATATTGCGAAACCGGCCCCAGCCGGGCCGGCGTTCCGGCTTTGAGGGCTTCATGCGCGGCGCGGATTTCCCGGAACAGTATCTGGGACGACCAGGAATCCGCGAAAAATCCGTGGGCCAACAAGCCCAAGGTGATGTTCTGATGTTCGTCGCGGAATGCGCGGCAGCGAAATCCGTCCTGGGCATAAAGGTCCAACACGCCCTGCGAGAAAGCGCCCACGTCGGATTTTTGGCCGGGGCGGACATCCGCCAATTCGCTCTGCAGCACATCGCTCACGTCCAGCCGCTCGACCTTCCAGTCTTCGGCGATCTGGACGGCCCGGCCCCGCCGCACGGCCAGGCGCGTGCGCAACGCTTCATGGCGGTCCACGACGGTCGCAACCGCCTGGTACAGAAGGCCGATATCCGTCTCCTGCCCCATGGGCACGAACATCGTATTGGTGAAAGGAATATCGGCGGCGAATCCATCCAGCCGCCAGAGCTGTTCGGCCCGGGGCGGCAGCGCGGATGGCGCTGCATCCAACCCGCTGAGGCCCAGCACATTGCGGGCCTGCGTTTCCAGCATGGCTGAGGACAGAGATGGCGTGGACGGGATTTCGGCACCGGAAGGCCCCTCGCCGGATTGGTTTTCCGCCAGGTCCGGCTGGGATCCGTCCGCCATTCTGCGTCCCTTTCGCTTCCGGTCCATGGGTGGGGGTCCTTAGATAGCTGGAACAGACCGGATGCCGCGTTCCGTTTTTGGAACGCCCCTTTCCAATCCGAAGAACAGACAGACTCAGGCCTAGGGCCTAACCTACTGATATACGGTCGTAAGTCGTAAAAACGGCCAGTCGGACCCGGGGGGACCGGGAAGGCAGGAAATAGTGCATCAACATTCTGTAATCAGGGAAAATCCGCTTCCGGGCCTCCGCCCGGGGGAGAGCAGCGCGGCCCGGGTGGCCGGGCAGATCAAATGGTTCGATTTCATCAAGGGCTATGGCTTCATCACCTCCTCTGAGAAGCCAGACGACATCCTGCTTCACCAGGTTTGCGTGCGCCAATCCGGCTTCCGGACTGTTCAGGAAGGGGCGACCGTGGTCTGCGAAACCGTGATGGGTACGCGCGGCTGGCAGGCCACCAAATTGATCTCGGTCGACAATTCGACCGCGCGGACCATGCCGGCGAGCCAGGATCAGGCGACCCGCTATGTCGCCGAGCCCAGCGGGCCCGCTTTCGACGGCGTGGTCAAATGGTTCAACCGGTCCAAGGGCTATGGCTTCATCTCCCGCGGCGCCGGCACCCCGGACGTGTTCGTGCATATGGAAACTCTCAGGCGCTGCGACATCGGAGAATTGCGCGAGGGGCAGCGGGTCCGGGTGCGGATCGGCCAGGGCCCCAAAGGCGAAATGGCGGCACAGGTTTCTCTTCTGGCCGGCTGACACGGCATCAAGTCTCGACCCTCCTCATAGGGCCCGGTGCGAACCGGGCCTTATGCGTATCTGCCCGGCATTCCCGATCCGCCCGGAACCGCTCTAAGCTGCCGCAAACAGGAAGGCAGATGGCAGGCGACGTTCCGGCAATCCTCCCGCTCCGCTACACCGATGGCCGCAACAGGCGGTCAGGCTGGCGCCATGCCTTGCCCGTCGGGGTCTGCCTGATCGCCGCCGCCATTCTGTTCGACGGCCGGACCGTGCGATCCGATGACATGGAAACGCGCGCCTGCCTGGAGCCGGTCTATGCGGGGCTGTTCGGCACCGGACCGCACGCGCTGGAACGCTGCCTGCGCGACCGGCCGAAGCTGTTCGGCGCCGACGACGCCGAATGGCTCCGATATGTCCGCCATCTGGAAAAATCCTGCCCCCTGGTGGTGGGCATGCAGGGCCAGGCGATCTGCGAATTCCAGGTGAAATCCGCCGAGGACCATGCCGGCAAGGGCTGGCGCGACAAGGATTATTGAAGAAGCCGGTCCAGCAGCGGCAGGTCGGGCGCCAATCCCTTCACGGCATTGCGCCAGAAAATGTCGTCCCGGAACGCCTCGATCCCGCCGGGCTTGAGGGTGGAGACCGCGCCGGTGACATTGCCCACGGAGGCGCAGGTTTCGGCGGGAAGACCGCGCACATAGCAGGCCAGAAAGCCGGCATTGAAGCTGTCGCCGGCACCGATCAGGTCCACCGGCGTGACCTGAACCGGTGGAATGACATGGCGCTCCTTGCCCTGCTGGACGATGGCCCCCTGGTCGCCCCGCTTGACCACCGTCAGCGGCACTTTCCCGGCCATCGCGGTGAGCGCTTCCTCGATGCTCGCGGCCTCGGTCATGCGCAACAATTCGCGCTCGTTGGGCAGAAGCACGTCGATCAGGGGAAGAAGGTCGCCCAGCACGCCGCCCCACACATCGTCCGGATCGTCATTGGTATCGAGCGAAATGGTCAAGCCGTGCTGCCGGATCTTGCGGAAAAGATCGGGAAGATCCCGGTGCATCCCCTTGAGCAGGAACAGGGACGACAAATGGAAATGCCGGGCCTTGCAAATATGATCGAGATCGAGATGGCCCACGCGCATCTCGGACGCGGTGCCTGGATAGGTGAGGATATGGCGCACGCCGCCATGATTGACCAGCACGGTGACGCCCGATCCGCCCTCCTCGCTGTATTGAACGCCGGAAATATCGACCCTGCGATCCGTCAGATAGCTCAGCGCCAATTTGGAGAAATTGTCCTTTGCCGCCAGGCTCGAGAATCCGACCCGCATTCCCAGCGCCGAAAGGTTGTGCGCCAGGATCGCCGCCGAACTGCCCAGCGTGACCCGGAACGACGTCGCCAATAGCTCCCGCTCCAGCGGCATCGGATAGGGAATGCCGTCCAGCACCAGATCGAGATTGATTTCACCCGCGACAGCGATATCGAAATGCGGAGAAGACGCGTCCATGCGGCTCCATTCCCATTGCCGGCCCCAGCCGAAATGATAGCATCAAAAAGGCAGTTCGAAATCATCCACAAGAACGATCGGGACGGACTTGGCGCGTAACGGATTTTCGGACCTGCTGTCGCGCCATGGCCAGCGCGGTATCGCCTCCGTCTGCTCGGCGCATCCCTGGGCGATCCGGGCGGCCGCGGAGCAGGCATCGGCCGATGACGGCCTGCTCCTGATCGAAGCCACCTGCAATCAGGTCAATCAGGACGGCGGCTATACCGGTATGCGGCCGGACGGATTTCGCGACTTTGTGCAAAAACTGGTAGCCGGGACAGGCTTATCCCCCCACAAGCTGATGTTGGGCGGCGATCATCTCGGCCCGCATGTCTGGCGCAATCTGCCGGCGGAGGATGCGATGGCCAAAGCCGAAGAGATGGTCGGGCAATATGCGCGCGCGGGCTTCGCCAAAATCCATCTGGACACCAGCATGCCCTGCGCCGGAGATCCCGACATCCTGTCCGACGAAACGATTGCGGCCCGGGCCGCCCGGCTGGCCGGCATCGCCGAAATATCGTGCCCCGACGGCATGGCACCCTTCTATATCGTGGGCACGGAGGTCCCGGTGCCGGGCGGTGCCTCCCAGGGCCACGCCCTGTCGGTCACCACGCCGGAGGCGGCGGCGCGCACACTGGCGGCGCACAAACGGGCTTTTTCCGCCGCGGGGCTCGCCGATGCCTGGTCGCGGGTGGTGGGGCTGGTGGTCCAGCCGGGTGTGGAGTTCGACAATGTCTCGGTCGCCAATTATCGGCCTGCCGACGCATCGCGACTGGCCCGCTGGCGCGAAGACCATGGCGAAGGTCTGGTTTTCGAAGCCCATTCCACCGATTTCCAGCGCGACGACGCCTATGCCGCCCTGGTCCGGGACGGGTTCGCCATCCTGAAAGTCGGTCCCGGCGTGACATTCGCCATGCGCGAAGCGATCTGCGCCTTGGCCGAGATCGAGAAATGGATCATCGCGCCCGCCGCCCAGTCCGGTCTCCTGGACGTGATCCGCACCGTGATGCAGGAAAACCCCCGCTACTGGCGCGACTATTATGCGGGGACAGCGGCCGAACAGGAGCTGCTGCTCTTCAACAGCTATAGCGACCGCATCCGCTATTACTGGCCCAACCCCAAGATCGAAGCCGCCACGGCCAAGCTGATCGCCAATCTCGCCGCCGCCCCCGCACCGGACATCTTGCTGAGCCGCTATTTGCCGGCCCAATACCGCGGGGTGCGCGAAGGCAGGCTCGCCCGCGATCCCCAGGCCCTGATCCTGGACCGGATCCGCGACGCGCTCCGCCCCTATGCGGCGGCATGCAAAGCGTAACAGATCAGGTCCGCCTCCCCTGCGCGCGCGGAGCGCGCTGGCGGTGGGGTGAGGCTGGCGACCAAGCCAGCCGAACGCCGTAGCAACCTCTCGAGGTTGCGTAGGCCGGAGGGGGCATTAAACCTCATCCGGCGGCAAATCGAAATTGACCAGATCGGCGCGGAAGCCACGGGTGCGGATGGCGCCATACAGAATCCCCGCCGTCATCCAGACCGCGCCCAAGATCATCGCCGCGCGGCTCAAATGGATCCAGATGAAGCCACAGATCGTCAGGCCCAGCAGCGGCACCAGGAAATGACTCCAGGTCCGGCTTTCGCCGCGCCACCAATAATGCACGAAGGAAGCGGCATTGACGCCCATGAAGGCGATGAAGGCACCGAAATTGAGCGCTTGGGCGCCCACGGCATAGGCGCTGCCGCCCAACGCATCGGAGAAAAATTCGAGGGTGGCGGCGCCGACCAGCGCCAACACACCGACCAGGATGATGCCGTTCCGCGGCACCAGGTGGCGCGGCTCGATCACCGCGAAAAAGGATTTGGGCAGCGCATTGCCCTTGCCCATGCCATAGAGCAGCCGCCCCGCCGCCAGTTGCGCCGCGATCGCCGTGCCCATATTGGCGATCAGAAGCGTGAAATTCATCACCTGAAAGAGCAGGATCCCGCCGGCCTGCCGGGACACCATCGCGAAGGCGGACTCAACTTGTGCCGGCGGAAAGGGCTTTGATCCCCACACCAGTTGCGCGGCATAGACCTCCAACCCCGACAACAGGCCCGCGAACAGGCATACCAGGACCGTGGCCAGGAGAAGATTGCGGCGTGGATTCTCCGCCTCTTCGGAAAGGGTCGATATGGCGTCGAACCCGATATAAGTGAGAACCGCGACCGAGGTGCCCGCGAAAATGCTGTCGGCGCGGAAATTCTGCGCCTCATAAAATGGCCGCAGGAAGAAAGCCGCGTCATGGTCCATCCGCCAGAGGAAGTTCGCCACTGCGGCAAAGAAAATCAGCACCACTAGCACCATCGCGGCACAGAGAATCTCATTCAACTTCGCCGAAGTGCGGATGCCGTGCAGATTCACCCAGGTGAAGAAGCCGGCAAAAATCACCAGCCAGGCATAAAAGGGTATCCCCGGCACGATGTTCATCGCCGCCTTGGCCGAAAATGCGGTGCAGATGAGAGGATTGAGCAGATAATCCATCACCATGCTCCAGCCGGTGACATAGCCCAGGGCGGGATGGATCTCCCGTCCCACATAGGTGTAGGCGGATCCGGCGCTGGGATAGACCCGCGCCATGCGGCCATAGCTGATGGCGGTGAACAACATCGCCACCATGGCGATCAGGATGGTGGTGACCACATGCCCATGGGCGGTGTTGCTGATCACCCCGTAAATGCCCATGGGCGCCGTGGGCTGGATGATCACCATGCCGATGAAAATGAGATTCCACAGGGTCAGTGCGCGGCGCAGGCGCGGCTGGCCCTCCCCGCTCATCGGGCCGGCCGCGCGGGATGGATGGTCACGCCCTGCACCACCCGGTTGATCACCCCGCCGGGGCTGGGATTGTCCGGATCGATACCTTTGGAAAGAGAGAGGTGGTAGCCGAAAAGCTGGGCCGCGACGATTTCGAACGGGGTGCGCAATTCATCGGCCAGCCGCGGCGCCATGGCGGGAATGACGGCATCGAACAAGCCGTCCGATTTGCCGATATCCGCGATGCCGACCAGATAGCCGATCCGCTTGGCCCGCAATTCGCGCAAAAGATCCTGTTCGTAGAGGCGGCGCGACGGATCGCTGGAAAGAAGCGCGATCACCAGCGTGTCGCCGCGAACAAAGGACATGGGGCCATGCCTGAGGCCCAGGAATGTCTCGGTCACCACGGGGAAAGCGCCCGCCGTCATCTCCAGAGCCTTCAGCCCGGCCTCCTGGGCCCAGGCCTGCAAGGGCGAGGAGGACAGGATCACGATCCGCTCGCGCGCCGCCCCTGCGACCAGCCGGCACGCCTCATCGATGGCGGGCAGCAGGGATGCGCCATGCCGGGCTGAGAGATCGACCGCTTCGCCGACAGCATCGCGCCGCAGCAGCGCCTGCCCTGCCAGAACCAGATTCGAGAATGAGCTGGTCATCACCAGGCTGCGGTCGTTGGTCCGAGGATCCAGCAACAAAATGCCGTCCAGCGGGGAGCGGGTCAGCGCGCTCTCGGGATTGCAGGTGATCGCCAGCTGAAAGATGTCCGGCCCGAGGGCCCGCACCCGCTCCACCACCGCTGCGCTTTCCGGGCTGCCGCCGGAGCGGGCCAAAGACACCAGGACATCGACGCCGGCCAGATGGCGCTCCGCATCGATCAAAAGGTCCGTGGTGGGAACGGCCAGACAGTTTGCGCCCGCGGTCGCGGCGGCGCGGGCGGCATAGGCGGAGGTGCCGGCGCCCGTGAACAATATCCGCTTTTCCGACAGCCGCTTTCCCAGATCGAGCCGCTGCGTCGCCGCATCGACCCGCGCCAGGGTGGTGGGCCACAGCTCCGGCTGCTGGAATATCTCCTGCCGCGTGACCTCGCCCTGCCCGGGGTTGCTCACGCCGCCTTCCGCGCCGGCGGAAACAACAGCGTCACCGCCAGCACCAGAGCCAGCAGCGTGGAGAAAATCAGGAATGCCGGATGATAGCCGCCAAGGCGGTCGAAGATGAACCCGATCGATATGCTGGACGCGATGGTGATGATGCCGAGGAAACTATAGGTCCACCCCATCACCGCACCGAACCGGGTGGGCCCGTAATAACCCGCGATCAGGGCCGCCGCGGTGGGCAGCGCGCATCCCAGCGCAACGCCCGCCATGCAGGCGCTCGCATAAAGCGCCGCATGCGCCTGGGAAAGGCTGAGGGTCAACCAGGAAAGCGTCATCAGCGCCGCCGCCGCGATCAGCAACATCCGCTGGCTGATATGATCGGCCAAGACGCCGGCGGAGACTTTGGTGACCGCCGCCGCAATTGCGAAAGCCGAGATCATCGCGGCTGCGGACGGCGCGGCCAGACCCAGGCTGACGCCATATGGCACCAATGTGATGACCAGCGCCTGGGAGGTGCCCGACACCATCGCCAGGACGATGGTGGGAATCCAGAAGGCGCGGCTGGCGAGGATTTCGTGCCAGCGTGGCGCGGGCATTGCGAGGGCGCCGCCCGGCCGCGCGGGATCGCTTTCCCGGCCCTGATTTTCGGGATGATTGCCGAGACCCATGTCGGACGGCTTGTCGCGCAGGACCAGTAGGGCCAGCACCACAATGATGGCCGCAATGATCAGGGCTTCATAGATCAGCGCGGAACGCCAGCCATATTGCTGAATGGCGCGGCTGAGCAGTGGGACGACCGTGAAGCCGCCGCCCGACGTGGCGACTGCCGCCAGGCCCAGCGCCAGGCCCCTGTGCCGGTAGAACCAGCGCGATGCCATGGCCGACGTGGTCAAAGGCCCGATGCACATGAAACCGATGGCGGTGGGCAGAAACAGCAAGGCCGCCATCGCCAGCAGGGATTGGCTGAGCGCGATGCCGACCAGGGCCAGGCTGAACAGGACAGCGCCCAGCGGCAGGACCAGGCGGATGGAAAAGCGGTCCAGCGCCTTGCCCACCGCCGGCGAAACCAGCGCTCCGCCCAGGAACATGATGAGGACCGGCGTGTTGGCCAGGGCGCGGGAGATATGAAACTCCGCCTGCAGCGGCAGGACAAACAGGCCGGCGGCATAACTGGTGGCGCCCTGCGCCAGCAGTTCCGACACCGCGGTCGCCGCCAGGATCGCCCAGCCATAATAGAAAGGCGTCACGGAGACCGGCACCGCGGACTCTTTCATCGCCAGCCTCGCATCTTGAATCCCCCATGCCGCAGCGAACGCGTCTCAAGGTTTTATGCCATGGGGCGACGGTCAAAGAAATAGCGGGCTCGCGTCGCGCGCGGGCGACGTGGAGTCACGCAATGGCGAAAAATTTCGCCCGCGCCAGGCTCGCGTCAGAGCAAGCCGCCCGGAAGCGAGGCCATCTGGTTTTCCCAGATGTCTTCGGTTTCGGACCGGCGCGGCGTGTAGCGGCATTGGCCCAGGATGAAGCTGGGCTCGCCATTGTCATTGGCCAGCGGCACGAAGAGATTCTCGGCATCGAGATATTCGCGGCCCTGGATATGAACGCGTCCCAGAAAGCGAAGCGGCTGTGCGCCTTCCAGAATCATGTCGCCGCATTCCGTCCACCGCTCGATATGCTCGGGCGGCAGGCTTTCCTCCAGCGTCTTGCCGGTATTCTCGCCCAGGATGCTGGTGAGGCCGGTGCCGATCAGCCGCCAGCGATAGCGGGACGGATTCTGGGAAACGCGCTCGAACAGAAGAATAGTCCTGAGGATGTCCTTCAGGTCCCTGGGAGTGATATCGGAGCGTGCCGGCATTTTTCGACTTCCTGACTTGTTTCGCCACAGGGCGAGGAGATTTTCGTAACCGGGGTCGATGAACGCCAAAGTCGGGTCGCAGAAATGGTGCCAGTTCTTTTGAACTGCCTTCCGATTCAGAGCCCTGGCTGCCGCGATTACATCCATGCTCCGATTTTTGACCGGAAACTTAAATTGCCGGTAAACCAACTGTCCTTTGCCTATCCGATGCATAGTAAAAAATTGGCAAAAGGAATCGTTTCCGGGCACCGGTGCCCACGCGACCGTCCTGCGCATATCGGCGGCACCGCGATCGACACAGTCGGCGAGAATGCGTGCCATCACTAACAGAACGTCGCTGCCACAAAAATTAACCGCTTTCGCACTCGCGAGGAAC
This sequence comes from Alphaproteobacteria bacterium, assembly GCA_017307355.1. Lineage (GTDB taxonomy): Bacteria > Pseudomonadota > Alphaproteobacteria > Micropepsales > Micropepsaceae > Rhizomicrobium. Next base: position 122,981 of record JAFKFG010000012.1, on the reverse strand, counting down.
TTCCAGCCAGATTGATATTTATCTCCGGTCCCGAAGCTCTTATGGTTTATGAGGTATTAACAATCACGGCGGATAGAAATGTCACATGCACAAGGGGAGATAACCCGCGACGGTGGCGTATCGAGCGTAAAACACGGCAAACACAACCTGGACGAGATGGACGCCACCCGGGTGGCCAAGCATCTGGTTCTATTCCGGCCGAATGATTCCGTGACCGAACGGCTCCTGGCCAAGGCCCGGCTCAGCATTCCCGGCTTCGGCAAGACCGAAACCATCCTGAATGTCCTGCATCAGCAGTTGGGCGAAATTCATGCCATCGCGCGCAAGCCGCGGTCCGGCGAAGCGCCGGTGGCGGAAGGCTTCGTTCTCATTCTGCTGCTGAATGAGATCGGCCTGATGCAGCTGGCACTAGGCGCCTTCAACGGCCCCGACCCGGATTTGCGCCTTCTGGCCAAGCCGCACGAGCGTCCGGCCGGCATCTATATCTGGGGCCTGCTCGCGCCCGGCCCGCTGGCGCCCGGCGTCGCCCTCTTCATGCAGGAAATGCTGGCGCCGCGTTATGCGGGGGTGAATTTCTATTCCCGCCCGAACACCGAAGTGGGACGGCGCTTCAACGAAACCGTCGGCTTGACCCAGGGCGTGCAGGTCGGCCCCATCGACGCTCCCAATATCTGGGTGTTTCAGCGCAAGCCGCCGGCCCCGTTGTACGACAGCTATGTTCCCGGCGCCGGCCAGAAGGAGATCGGCGTCACGGTCGCCCGCACGCTCGAAGACATGATGCGCGTCGCCGCCATCCGCAACGTGGTCTATATGGGCGAGCAGGAATGCCCTTATTACGAGGAGTATGACGGCAACGATCTGTCGGCCACCCATCTGATCGCTTACATGGGCGACGAGCCGATCGGATGCCTGCGCCTGCGCTTCTTCGCCGATTTCGCCAAGCTGGAGCGGCTGGCCATCCGCAAGGAATTCCGCAAGTCGCGGGCGGCGTTTCAGCTGGTCCGCGCGGCGTTCAAATTCTGCCAGAAAAAGGGCTATGGAAAGATCTACGCCCATTCGCAGACCCGGCTGGTCGATTTCTGGAAACGCTTCGGCTTTCAGGTCCTGGAAGGGGGCAAGAGCTTCGTGTTCTCCGGCTACGACTATGTGGAAGTGGTCGCCGAGATCGAACGGGATACCAAAGCCGTCTCGATCGGGGATGATCCTTACATGATCATCCGGCCGGAAGGCCGCTGGCATCTGCCGGGCGTTCTGGAGCTGTCGGCGCTCCACGCCACGGCCCATGCCTCGGCCGAGGAAGAGACCTTGCGTCTTGCCGGGTCGGTGGCCTGACGGGAAATCGGGCGGGCCATTTGCCAGAATAGCCGGTGTCATGATCCACTCTCCCGACTCCGGGGGATGGAAAAATATGCGTCTGCTATTGGCGGCGGCCCTTGCATCGATGACGGGAGCCGCCACAGCTCAGGTGCCGGATGGCGATATTCCCATCGGGATCGAAGCGCCCACCATCCTTTCGCCGTCCGGAACGGCCGAAAATCTGGGCATGCGGCTGGTGATCCGCGCGACCAACGATGCCGGCGGCATTCACGGGCGCAAGCTGGTCGAGCGCAGCTATGGCCGCACCCAGACCGGAGCCGCCGGCGACGCCGAGGTGATGGAACATGTGGCGCGCCTGGCCGATCAGGATCATGTGCTGCTGTTGTGGAATCACGGCGGCACCGTGTCCACCCAGCTCGCGCCATTCGCGATGGCGCACAAGCTACCCTACATGTTTCCCCATACCGGGCTCTTGGACAAGGACGACGACCGTTACGTCTTCACGTCATTTCCCCATTATGATGGCGAGACGCGGATGATGTTCCGCTATCTCGCCCGCGACCGGGGCATGAAGCGCATCGCCATCCTGTACGACCCCAACGCCTATGGCCGTTACTTCCGCGACCGACTGAGAGCGCTGGCGGCGGACGATGGCTATGCCGTGGCCGGCGAAGAAGCGGTGGAGCAGACCCTGCCCACCGATCTCACGGCCCAGATGCAGCGGCTGAAGGATGTGAAGCCCGACGCCATCGTGATGGCGCTTTATCCGCCGCAGGCCAAGCGGGTGATGGAAGCCAAAGCGCGGCTGGACTGGAAAACCGTCCGCATGGTCTCCACCGGCCCGCTGACCGACGAGGAATATCTCAATGTGCCGGGTGGCTATGCCGAAGGCACGCTGGGCCTTTGCTATTACCCGGATCCCAACCAGTCCGATGCACCGGGCGTGGCTGCCTATCGCCGCCTGATGGCCCGCTATTTCCCGGACGAGAAGCTCAATCGCTATTCGCTGTACGGCTATGCCTTCGGGCAGATGGTGGCCGAGGGCCTCAGGCGCGCGGGACCAAACCCCACCCGCGAACGCTTCATCGATGCCATGGAAAGCATCAAGAATTGGGATTCCGGCGGTATCCTGCCGCCCGTGAGTTTTTCCAAAACCAACCATCACGCGCAGCAGGCGGGTTTTGTCTGCGAATTGCAGCAAAGCCGTTTCGTGGCGCTGGGGGGATGGATCACGCCGTAATGCGCCAAGCCGTTGCAAAGATTGAGTTTTCGCACCGCCGGCACCCTATCGGGCGCCTTCTGTAACGATTCCGGAATTGGCGCGAACTTTCCCTGACTGTTTTCGGGGATCGCCATGATCGCACGCCGCACCATTTTATGGGCGCTCAGCGCCTATATCGCATTCGTCTTCGTCCAATCCCTGTTTTTCAAATTCACGGGTTCGGAAGAAAGCATTTTCATCTTCTCGACCCTGCGCGCCTGGTCCGGTATCGGCCTGTTCGAGCCGGCCGGCCGCTGGATCATCGGCATCTGCGAGCTCATCGCCTCGATCCTGCTGTTTCTGCCGCGAACGCGCATTTTCGGCGCGGCGCTGGCGATCGGCATCATGACCGGCGCCATCTCGTTTCATCTCTTCACGCCGCTCGGCGTGGAAATTCTGGGCGACGGAGGCGAACTGTTTATCCTGGCCTGCGGCGTCTGGATTTCAGGATGGATCATCCTGGCGCTGTCCATCTCCGACATACGGGCATGGACCGGCACCGCCCTGAATATTCTCAGGGCACATCCCGCGACATGAGCGAAAACGGATTACGACGCTTTATGCCGGACGCCGGATGCGAGCGACGCACCCGCCGCCACGATCCCGACCTTGACCAGGTCGCCCAGAATGAAAGGCGCGATGCCTTCCGCCAGAAGCCGTGGCGCGGACACATACATGGCCAGCCAAGCCACGCCCAGGCCATAGATCAGCGCCATGCCGGCCAGCATCGCGCCAACCCGCGCAACCGCTCCCCGGCCCGCGCCCAAAAGGCCCGTCGCCCAGGATGCCGCCAGCATGCCGATCAGATAGCCGCCCGTGGGGCCGGCCATATAAAGAAGTCCCACGCCCCGCTCAGGCGAGCCGGCAAAGACTGGCAACCCGGACGCACCGGCGGCGAGATAGGCCGCGAAAGTGGCAACCGCCAGGCGCGGTCCCAGCCCAAGCGCCAAGCCCATCACCGCCATGGACTGCAAATTCAGCGGAACCGGCCAAAAGGGAACCTGAATCTTGGCGCCCAACGTCAGCAGCGCCATGCCACCGATGACGGTCAATGCCGAACGCAGCGAGAGCGGAAAAACAGTCGCGATGCGTTGCGTGGCGGGCTTGCTCATCTGATTCCCCTTAAGCCGAGTTCGAGGCATTCACTGCCGGCCTTTCTAGCGAAGAATGGCGCAGGGGCAAGCCTCAATTCCGGATGCCCCCGCGACGGAGGTATAACAGCGCGGCAAATGGGGTTTTCCGGCTTTTCCTGGGGCGAAGGTGACGACATGTTCTTCATCGACGGGGAAAAATCGCCATCCATCGCCGGTACCGGAGCGGAGGATTATTTCCTGGGCGCCTGGGATTTCGGCGGACATCCCTTCTCTTATCCGCTCTATGGCGCGCCGGTGGTCGGCGACGAGCTGGCGGGCAGCCGGTCGAGCGTCTATCGCTTCCATCTCGACTCGCCCATTCCCTTCAGCAAGTCGATCAAGGCCACCATCGAGCATGGCCATGCCAATTACCGGTCCGACAATTATTACTCGGTGGCCTATTGGTATCAGGCCGAACCACACGCCCCCTACCCCGCCTTGCCGCCGGTCGCGGACAGGTTGCCGAAATTGCAGGCGGTGGGTGGGCCAGGAAATGCCGGCGCCTTGCCGAAGAATTGAAACGGATCAGCGCACGCCGGAGCCGGGCCAGAGTACCACGCGCAAGGTCTGCATCACGATCCGAAGGTCGAAGAACAGGCTGTAATTCTTCACGTAATAGAGATCATAACTCAGTTTCGAGCGGGCATCGTCCAGCGAGGCGCCATAGGGATAATTGACCTGGGCCCAGCCGGTCAGTCCCGCTTTCACCGCATGCCGCTCGTGATAGAGCGGCAGCATCCTCGCCAGATCCTCGATGAATTCCGGCCGCTCGGGCCTGGGACCGACCAGCGACATGTCTCCCCACAGGACATTGAGAAGCTGCGGCACCTCGTCCAGCCGGCTGCGGCGCAGAAATTCGCCCACCGGCGTGATCCGGCTGTCCTTGGCCGCGGCCCAGACCGCGCCGCCCGCTTCCGCATTCACCCGCATGGTGCGCAATTTCAAAATGCGAAAATTGCGGCCGCGCCTTGTCACGCGTTCCTGCCGGTAGAAGACGGGACCGCGATCGCCTAGCCACACCGCCGCCATCGCCAGCAGCAGGAATGGCGAAACGGGGATCAGGATCGCCAGGCTGCCGACGATGTCGAACAGGCGCTTGAAGGCGGCCGTCAGCCGGCCGGTGCGAAATCCTTCGGAATAGAGCAGCCATGCCAGGTCCAACCGCTTGATGTCGATGCGGCAGACTTCTTTTTCCAGGAAGCTGGAATATTCGGAAACCGGATAACCCGCGGCCCGGCAGGTGATCAGCGATTCCAGCGCCATCCCCCGCCGCTCGTCCGGTGCCACCACGATCTCGTCGGCGCGCGCCCGGCTTGCGATCTTCAGGATGTTGCTGGAGGCGACGATGATGCGATTGCTGGAATCGGCGGCAAGCCGCTCATCGATCTCGCCGAAACTGTCTTCATGCACAAAGGTCAGATCGTACTGCCAGAAGCGCCCCTGGGTGCGCAGGATCCAGACCAGATCCCAGGCGCGCTTTCCCGCGCCGATGATCAGCAGGCGGGTGCGGAAGACCGAATGACGCCTGAGCGCCTTGAATATCAGGCGCGCCAGAACGGCGCAGGCGGTGAAACAGATCACGCCGGCGATGGCGCGCGACAGCGAGAAAGGCCAGCCGAAGGCCGTGGTGACCAGGCTGGATCCCGCCACCGCGATCACGACAATCACCGGGACCCGTTCCAGCGCCTTGGAGATGTCGGCGATGCTGTCGCGCCGGTACAGCCCCAGCGCATAAAAGCAGACAAGATCGGCCAGCGGAAAAGCCAGGAGCGGGAACCAGTCACGCTGCCAGTCGGCGCCCGCGATCCAGAGCGCCGAAGGCCAGCCCGCCGAGACCGAGAGGAGGTCGATCAGGAATAGGGCCCATGCCGGTGTCATCGGATTCGATCTCGAACATCAATCTGGTCAGCGCCACGCCGGGAGAATGCGCTTTGGCTCGTTGCGGCCGGAGATTGCGGTGACGGGGTAAATTCCGCGTAAAAAGCGCGGAGGCGCCGCCGTCAAATCCGGGCCTAAACCTCCACAATCACGGAAAATTTTCTCAGGCCGCCGCGCCGGAACCGGAAATCCCGGATAGAAAATCCGTCACAAGCGCGGCAAAGAGTTCAGGCGCCTCGACCGGCGCGATATGGGCCGCCGGGATCATGCCGACCGCGGCCTGCGCGATTTTTTTGCGGATCTCGCTGCCATGACCTTCGAACGGCGTGGCGGCATCCTTGGTGCCCGCAATGATCAATGTGGGCGCCGCGATCCGGGCGATCCGGTCCAGCAGGTCCATGTCGCGGATGGCGGCACAACAGCCGGCATAGCCCGCCGGATCCAGAGCCAGAAATTGGCTCCGCACCGCCTCCACTTGAGACGCGTGGTCGCGGCGGAATTCTTCCGAAAAGAAACGCGCCATCACCGGATCGACCACCGCGGCCATGCCTTCCGACCGGACCGCGGCGATGCGCGTGTCCCAGACCTGCCGGTCCATCCGGGCGGAGGTGCAGGCCAGAATCAGCGCCGAAACGCGGGAGGGCGCATTCAAGCCAAGCGTCATCGCCGTCATCCCGCCCAGCGACAGGCCGCAGACCGCCGCCCGGTCCACGCCGGCGGCATCCAGCACGGCAAGCGCATCCGATGCGATCTGATCCAGCGTGGCGTCACCGGGCGGCGAGTCCGATGCCCCATGTCCCCGCATGTCCATCCTCAGCACGCGAAAGCCCTTGAGATGCGCCACCACCCCGTCCCAAATCGTGAGGTTGCATCCCACCGAATTGAGCAGCAGCAAAGGCGCCCCCGCGCCGTCTTCGCGCCAATGAAGCCGCACATCCCCGTTCCGGGCGATAGCCATCAGATCCTCTTCGGTGCAGTCCCGCAGATTCGCAAACCTAACACGCCGGCCGTCCGGTGATCCGTGAAAATCGGATCCGGACTGGGCTATAAGGGACCCGTATGCTGAATCTCGTTGCCGATACTGTTCCCGGGCGCGTTTGCGGCGCATGCACCGTCTGCTGCACGGTGCCGGCGATCGACAATCCGCAAATCCAGAAAGCGGCGGGCGCGACATGCCGCCACTGCGGTGCGGGCTGCGCGATTTACGCCACCCGGCCGGATGTCTGTGTGGGCTATTTCTGCGGCTGGCGGCAATTGGAGATTTTCGGCGAGGATTGGCGGCCCGACAAATCCGGCGTCTTCGCCGAACTGGAAACCGACATTCCGGAGCATCTGCAATCCTCCGTCGGCGTCAGCCTGATGCTGATCGGCAATCCCCTGAAAACCATCCGTCAGCCCTGGTTCCTGGATTTCGTGGCGACCGGTCTTCAAGGCGGGGTGCCCTTGTTTCTGGCACTCCCCGGCCCAGCGGGCCACAAGGGCGCCAAGGTCTCGCTCAACACCCCGGAGATGACGCGCGCCGCATCCGGGCCGCGCGCCGCCGTCAAGGCGCTTCTGGAAAAAGCCTTGCAGGTACTCACCCGCTACGATTTCAAGCCTCACATCATGCGCCACAGCGGCCACGATATGGGCCAATAGCCATCCGCAGCGCGCGCGGCGAGGTCAGGGCGTCTGGATGGTCTTGGGAACGACCTTGAACCGCTCCAGCTGCCGCAATGCCGGGGCATAATCCGGCTTGATCGTCAAAGCCCGTCTATAATCGCGATAGGCCTGTGCGACATTGCCCGCGTCTTCCTCGATCTCGCCCCGGCTGTAATAGGCGACATGCAGGTTCTTGGCGCCGAGCGCGATGCCTTGATTGATCGCGGCCAACGCATCGGCGGGCCGTCCATCCGCCACCAGGACTTGCGCCTGGGTCAGATAGGCATCGCCCGCGGACGGGTCATATTCGATCGCATTGGCGAAATCGCGCAAGGCGCCGGCGCGATCACCCATCGCATAGCGAATGATGCCGCGATTGAGCACGATCTTGGAGCGGTAATTCATATGCGGATCGCGCATCGCGATATCGCAATGCTCCAATCCATAACCCAGATCCACGCTGTCGCGCGCCGCGTAATAGCATTGAAGCGCGGGATTGGTGCTGTAGATCATTTCCACATTGTTGGCCGGCCGGTCCGGATTTGCCGCGCCCACCCCTACCAGGGCATGTGCCGTCGTCGCGCTTAAGGTTGAAACGAACAGGACCGAAAGAAGAGCTGAATGCTTCATTGCAAACCTCCCAGATGTCCGAACTTCGTCCCTCACGATGTGACCAGTGTATATTATACCCGCGCCAGTTCCGGCGCCATGGGATTGGGGTAACGGCGCCAGGCCGGCGACTGTCAAAAAACCCGATCTTCCCGGGTTTTGGGCTTTTCGGATTTTTCAGGACGCATCTTTGACGCAGCGGAAGCCTACCGTGCCGGAGCGGTCATAACCCGGCGCCATCAACAGCAGCTTGCCATGCTGGTCGTTGCGGAAGGCTTGGGGGAAATACCAGATCGCTCCCGCTGGCTGATAATGGCTGCCGCCGCGCAGAATGGCCGCGCGCGTATGCGCATCGACATATTCGTCGGTCCATTGCCAGACATTGCCGACCAGATCCATCACCCCATATGCGCTGGCGCCTTTGGGATGCGCGTCCACCGCATCGGGCGCGGACAAGGTCCGTCCGCGATCCGGCGTCGGCACCGCCGCCGCGTCCCAGTCATTGCCCCATGGATAGAGCCGCCCGTCCGTTCCTTGTGCCGCGAACTGCCACTCCCATTCCCGGGGCAGGCGCTTGCCCGCCCAGGCCGCATAAGCACGCGCGTCTTCCTGCGACACCCAGGTCACGGGCTTGTTGTCCCAGCCTTGTGGATATTGGCCGCCCGTCCAGTCCTTCAGGAAATTCAAGGCATCCGCGGGACGGTAATGCGCCGCGTCCAGGAAGGCTTTGAACTGCGCGTTCGTGACCGGATATTTGTCGATATAGAAAGACTTCACCGCCAGGCGGTGATCGTGAAAGCGCCTGGCGTCCTGTTCCCAGGGATATTGCACATCGACACCGGCATCATTGTGTCCTTCGATCTCGATGCCTTCCACTTTGAAATCGAAACTGCCGCCGAGAATTTTCACCATGCCTTGCGGCACCGAAGCGACCGCCGCTGTCGGCTTGACCTCCACCAAGCTCTGGGCCAACGGCTTCCAGTCATTGGCATAGCTGGAGAGCGGCTTGGCCGACATCGTCTTCATTTTCGCCAGGAGCGCGGAAATGTCCGGACCCGGATCGCCATGAAGGACGAGCACCGCGCCATAGCCATGCGCTTCCATGGGAAACGACAGCACCATATTCGTGCCGTCCCGATCCGGATGCAGCTCGACGCCGTGATAGATATCGAAATAGCGCGCGCCGTCGGCAAACGGAATCGTCATCTGCCGGCCGTCCACGTCATAGGCGTTGCGGTTGACGATGGTCCAGAGCGTGCGGTTTCCAAACGGCCAGCGGCTGGCGAACACGCCATAGAACGTCATGGGATAGAAAGGCTCCCAATCTTCATTGGCGAAGAAGGGCGCCATCGCCCGCTCTATGGTGGCGACCCGGCGGGTGGCTTCGCCGTCGCGGGGCGTGATCCCGTTCCAGATGCCCCAGACATTTTCCCAGCTCTCCCAGCCTTCACCATTGAAGAAGGCAAACTGCAACGCATCGGTCTTGTTGTGGTTCCAGCGATCCGAGATGTGGACCTGATGGCGCGGTTCCAGCCAGCGATATTTATCGAGCGTGGGCACAAACTGGTATTTGTACTGACCCCAATGCATCACATCCCAGGCCAGCGCCTCGTCGGCCATGGTCAGTTCCGGCTCGAACGCCAGGGGGTGGCCGGCCCGGTCCGCCGCCAGCGAAAAAGCCAGCGGCACGCCATCCTGGGTATCGCCATTCACGCCATCGGCGCCCAGTTCCTTCATCAGTTCCGCGATGGCATCGGCCCATGGCTTGCCGGGATCGCGCGTGCCCTGGTCCCACATCATCATGGGAAACATCACTTTGACGCCACGGCGATGGAAGTCGGCCACCATCCCGCGCACGCCTTCCAAACCGCCGGGCATGGCGCGCACCAGGTCATGCTGATTGCGATCGTCGATGCCCATATTGGGATAGGTGGGCCAGATCAGAACCGAGTCGATGCCGCCATAGCGCGTCTCCACATCGTCGAGATACCGGTCCACCGTGTATTTGTGCTGGATGGGATCATAGAGGTAGCGATCCTGCACCATGGTCTGGGGCTGGATGAAGCTGGACTGGGCCCATTTCAATTCCGGCATCCGGTAGCGCGCATCGTCATAGCCGATACGGATGCGGCGCTCCTCCCGCCAATGCCGGACGTCTTTCAGCCATTCCTGCTGCAGTTGGGGCGTGCAAGGCTGAGGCCCCTGCCCCGCCCGCAAATCTTCCCATGCTTCCGTCAATGTGTAGCAGGCGGGAGGCGGAATCTGCTGGCCCTGGGGCCGGTAATTGGAATCCTGCGCCCGCAGCGGCAATGCGGCCAGCGCCGCAGACGCGGCAAGCAATCCAATGCGCGTCACCCGCTTCATGTCGATCCTCCGGCAGGTTTCAGCCGCGCGCCATCACCGCGTCGATTTCCGCGCGCTTGGCCATGGCCGGTTGCGCGCCCTGGCGCGTCACGGAAATGCCCGCGGCGGCAACCGCGAAACGCGCCGCCTCTTGCGCCGTCTTGCCTTCCGACAGAGCCACCGCGAAAGCGCCATTGAAAGCGTCGCCCGCCGCGGTGGTGTCGGCAACCGTGACCTTGCGCGCGGGAATCGTCAGGGGGACATCGTCGCCACCGAGCACCACCACGCCCTCGCCGCCCAGCTTCAGCACCACCCCGCGCGGACCCAGCGCTTTGAGCTGCCGCGCTGCCGCGACCGGCTCGCTCAAATTCTTCACCCCGAGCAGACCGCAGGCTTCGCTTTCATTGGGCGTCAGCCAATCCACCAGGGACAGCAATTCGCCCGGCAAGGCACGGGCGGGCGCGGGATCCAGGATGAAGGTCGCGCCCTCGGCGCGCGCCAGCCGCGCCGCCGCGATCACGCCGTCCAGCGGTGTTTCCAGTTGCGCCAGGACAAAGCGGATGCCCGCGAATGCGCGCCTGTCGATGATATCGGCCGTCACTGCGTCGTTGGCGCCGGGTGCCACCACGATCATATTGTTCCCGCCGCCGCTCATGATGATGGCGACACCGGAGGCGCCATCCACCGTGCCCAGCAGCCTTGTATCGACGCCGTCTTCTTCTAGCCCGCCGCGCAGCCGCGCCCCGAACAGATCGTTGCCGACGCAGCCCAGAAACGCCACCTTGCCGCCGGCCCGCGCCGCGGCTACTGCCTGGTTGCCGCCCTTGCCGCCGGCAAAACTTTGAAAAGCGCCGCCCAGCAAGGTTTCGCCCGGCGCGGGCAAGCGATCCGCAAACGCCACCAGATCCATATTGGCGCTGCCCACCACCAGAATATCGGGCGCGCTCATGCGTAAAGCGGTGCCGTCGCCACCATGCCCAGCCCGATCAGGAACAACACGAACATCAGGGGCAGAAGTTTGCGCGCCGAGGGCGGCGCATCGGCGAACTCACGCCAGACGAAAACGCCCCAGGCTGCGGACACCATGGTGGCGCCCTGCCCGATGGCATAGGACACCGCCGGGCCGACGAAATGGGTGGTCGCCGCCACCAGCGAAAAGGTCATGCCCACGCCCCAGATTGCGCCGCCGATCACCCCCACCAGATGGGTGCGAGAGGACGCGGCGAAATAACCCCCGAAATTGCAGGGCGGATCAGCGGTGATGGGCTTGCGCATCAAGTACGTGTTGAACACCAGGGCGGAGATGAGAACGCCCACCGAAAACACGAAAGACACCGAATAAGGCCCCAAGCCTGTCGGTCCTTCCGAGGATTTGGTGACCAGGGGATAAAAGATTCCCATCAGAAAGCCGCAGGCGATGGCGATCCGAAGGCCGCGCGCTACATTCCGGCTGCCGTCGCTGCCGCGCCGGCTATAGGCCAAGGCATCGACCAGGATGGCGGCCAAGACCAGGGCGACGCCGCCGAACAGCAGCAGCGGGTTGCCGGCGGGGGCGATGGCGTAATTCAGCAGCACGCCCACCACCAGCGCCAGGCCGATGCCCACCGGAAACGCCACCGCCAGCCCGGCAATGGAGATCGCCGCCACCAGGAGAAGATTGGCGACATTGAAGACGGCGCCGCCCGCCAGGGCATAGAGAATGCTAACCGTATCGGCCTGGCGCAGATTGGCCATCATCGCGGCCGGGCCGCCGGTGGACCCCATGGTCAGACCCAGGAACAGGCTGACCAGCAGAACCCCCAACACGTAATCCCAATAGAAAAGCGGAAAGGGCCACCCCGGGGTCAACTTCATCATGTTGGCCCATGATCCCCAACAGATCATGGTCGTGACCATCATGGCGAGCGCGACCGTGTAACCGTCCGGTTGAAACATGAGGTCCCCACCCTTGCCTGTTTGTCCGAGGCTCTCACAACTTATTTGTGCCTTCAACAGGCACGTTCCTTACGCAGATGCGAGAGCACGCGACGCGAATTTGATGTGACACGGACTGGCGCTATGGTGGGATAGAGCGCTCGCATGGGGGAGAAATTCATGGGCACCGAGAGAATCACCAGACGCACCATCCTCTCGTCCGCCGCCGGGTTGGCCGGCATGGCCCTTCCGGGCACAGCCTTCAGTCAGGCCGCCGGGGCACGCCGCGTGATCATCGACACCGATCCGGGCGTGGATGACGCTTTTGCCCTTCTGCTGGCAATGCGTTCGCCCGAACTCAAGATCGAAGGCATCACCCCGGTCGCGGGCAATGTGCCCTTGGAACTATCCCTTCCCAATGCCTTGCGCATGGTCGAGATCGCGGGCCGCACCGATATTCCCGTGGCCGCGGGGGCCAAGGCGCCGCTGCAGCGGCGCCTGATCACGGCGACCTATGCCCATGGGGAGAATGGATTGGGCGGCGCCGTATTCCCCGCGCCGAAGATCAAGCCCATCGCCGATCCCGCATCGGTCTTTATCCGCCAGGTGGTGCGCAAATATCCGGGCCAGGTGAGCTTGATCATGCTGGGACCGCAAACCAATCTGGCGACGGCACTGGCCTCCGATCCGGACCTGGCCCGCATGATCAAAAGCGTGGTGATGATGGGCGGCTCGCTGTCGGGCGGCAATGTCACGCCGGCCGCCGAATTCAATATCTATGTCGACCCCGAAGCAGCCCGCATGGTGTTCCAGTCCGGCATTCCCATCACCATGGTGGGGCTGGATGTCACCCGCAAGACCGCGCTGACGGACGCGCATGTCAAAGTGCTGGAAGCGGCCAACACGCCGGTGAGCATGGCGGCCGCCAAGATCGCCCGCAACGATATCGACCTCAACCGCAAGGCCGGCAATGCCTCGGGCCCCAACATGCACGACTCGCTGGCCCTGGCATCGTTCCTCGATCCATCCCTGCTGAAATGGAAACCTTATTACGTCGATGTCGAAACCATGGGCGAACTGACCGCGGGCGAGACCTTGGGCTATCGTCCCAACGAAGCGGGCTTGCGCGGCTCGGCCCCGACCTTGGCCGGCACCAAAACCTCCACCATGCTCAGGGACAAATTCGTGCCCAACGCCAATGTCGCCATCGATGTGGATTCCGCCCGCTTCTTCAATCTTCTGATCGGACGGCTGGCCGGCAAGGCGTGACACCCGCTCATCTTATGTGAATGTCCATCTCCAGCGGCTCGCGTTTTTCATCCAACCGCACCAGCGCGTCCGCGCGCGACGGCATTTCGGCCAGCATGAAGCGGGTCAGCCGCTCATAGAATTGCACGAAGCGGTCGATCTCTTGGTCGCTCATGACATGCGATGATCCGTCCGTGCGCGCCCTGAGCTTGGCTTCCTGCTCCTTGCGCCAGCCGGCCACCACTTCGAAGGACGGCGCCGCCAGAAACACCAGAAATCCGATGCGGCCGAACAGATGCTGATAGGGACCGGCCAGCGCATCATTGACATAGACGCGCCACCGTCCGTCCGGATCGGAATCCCGCTCCAGCCGATTGACCGGCTCCGCCAGCGCAGCCGGCGGCTGGGGCCTGGCCCCCACGCACCAGCCTTCGAACAGGATCACATCGGCAGGCCCCTGAAATCGGTCCCAGCGCGCCGGATCGGCCCGCGTGTCGCGGGCTTTGTCGAAACGGGGAATGGCCGTCATTTGCGGCTTGGCGAGGGCATCCAGCACCTCTTCGCCCAACCTGACATCATGGGTCCCGGGCGGCCCACGCGTCGCCAGCAAAGGATGCGCGGTATCCGCGAGCTTACGCCGATCCTCTTTGGAAAGATAGAGATCGTCGATGGACAAGGTCGCAGCCCGCAGACCTTCCACCTCCAACAAGATCTTCAACACAGTGACGCCGGTGGATTTGCCGCTGCCCTGCGAGCCGCAAAATCCCACGATCAATCCCGGATGCGTCCGCGCCAGAGTCTCGATCCGGACCGCAAGCGGCCGGTAGACCCGCGCGACGGTCTCGGCAAAGCCGGGGCCGAGTTTTTCCCGCCGCATGAAATCGGCAATGGCGATTTCGGCTTTTGCGGAAGCGGGCATGCCCGTTTCTACGGCCGTATCGCCGAGGACCGCAAGTCAGTGTCCGTGCAGATTGGCCCGGATCTTCGCCACCGACGCGGCGGATACGGGCGCGGCGGCATTGCCCCAATCGTTGCGGATATAAGTCAGAAGCGCGGCAACCTCGCCATCGTCCAGCTTCCAGGCGAAGGACGGCATCGCGGGTGCTGTCGGCGCCGATTTTGTTCCCGCCGATTGCGCGCCTTCCAGCACCACCCGCGTCAGGCTTTCGGCGCTGGGCTGGAGCAGGATGGCGTTGCCGGCCAGGGGCGGGAAAATCTGCGCCTCGCCTTTGCCGTCCCAGCCGTGACAGCCGACGCAATTGTCCTGGTAAAGTTTCGTGCCCGCCCGCATCGCCGGATCGGCTGCAGGCAATTTCGCCACTGGTTGCGCGCCACTTCCGGCGGGTTGATCCTTCAGATAGACGGCGATCGCCCTGAGGTCCGCATCACGCATCTGCGAGGTGGAATTCTCCACCACCTCCACCATCGGACCGGCGGCGGCGGCATGGACGTTCCAGCCGCTTTTCAGATAGGTGACGATATCATCGGCACTCCAATTGCCGATGCCGTGCGGTTTTGCGCCGGTGATCTCCGGCGCGAACCAGCCTTGCAGGGAGGCCCCCGTAAGCGCCGCCGCGCGATCCGCGCCCAGGAACGTCTTTGCGGTATGGCAGGCGCCGCAATGCCCAGGCCCCGTGACCAGATAGGCACCCCGATTCCATTCGGCGGTTTTTCCCGGCACCGGCGTAAATCCCGCCGGGCTGGGATGAAGCCAGTTCCAGCCCACCATCAGGGCACGGATGTTATAAGGGAACGGCAGGAGGTTGGGCTCCACCGCGTGACGCACGGGCTGGGCGGTTTTCAGATAGGCCCATAGCGCCGCGATATCGGCATCCGGCATTCGCGCATAGGCCGGATACGGCATCGCCGGATAAAGCCGCTTGCCGCCGGGGCTGATCCCTTCGCGCATGGCGCGACGGAAATCCGCTTCGCTCCAGCGTCCCAGACCCGTTTCGCGATCGGGCGTGATGTTGGGCACGGCGATCTTGCCGAACGGCGTCTCAAGAATTGTCCCGCCTGCCAGCGGCTCGCCGCCCGGCGCGGTGTGGCAACCGGCGCAGTCGCCCAGCACCGCCTGATAGCGGCCACTCGCGATCAGATCCTGTGCCAACGCGGGTGTGCCGGCGATCGAAACCAGCAGAGCCAGCGCAAACCTCTTCATGCCGGCACCAGCGCGCCGGGTTTCTTCAGATATTGATCGCGGATCGCTTCGGCGGCCCAATAAGCCAGCGCGCCCACCGTGCCGGTGGGATTCTTGCCCGCATTCTGCTGGAAAGCCGAGGCGCCGATCACGAACAGGTTGGAGACATCCCAGCTCTGCAGATAGCGGTTGACCGCGCTGGTCTTGGGATTCGCGCCCATGCCGGCACCGCCGGTATTGTGCGTGGTCTGATAGGGAACCGAATTCCAACCCCTGGCGGACTGGTTCATCGCCATCTGCTTGGGATTCATCGCCTTGCCGATTTTGGCGATCTGCTCTCCTACATAGCGGGACATGCGCAAATCATTGTCCGGGAAATCGAACGTCACCCGCAGCAGCGGGCGGCCGAAGCGATCCTTATAGGTGGGATCGAGATCCAGATAATTGCCGCGCACGGGATAAGACGTGCCCTGCGCCCCCACGCCTGTGGCGTTCTGATAGGTTTCAGCGGTCGCCTTCTTCCAGGCGGCGCCCCAGCGCGGCGTGCCCGGCGGCGTGGGGCGGTTGCTGATGGGCCGGCCATTGCTGCTGCCGCAACTGATCCCCGCTCCGCCCACGAAATCGAGCGCGGAATGATCGAACGCGTCGCCGTTGAAATCGTCCAGGGTGGCGCCCAGCGCGCCGGTGCCGATGAAGGGATTGAAATGCTGGTTCTCGAAGAACAGCCGCGCCCCGGTACCCTGGGTCTGATAGCAGTAATTGCGCCCCACCGTGCCAGCGCCCTGGACCGGGTCGTAGGGCGTGCCGATGCCCGACAGCAGCATCATGCGCACATTCATCATGCCGTAGCCGCAGAGCAGGATGATATCGCCGGGCTGCTCGAACTCATGGCCCGCCGCATCGACATAGGTGACGCTTTTGGCGGTCTTGCCGTCGGGACGCAGATTGATTTTCAGCACTTCGCATTTGGTGCGCGCTTCGAAGTTCGATTTGCGCATCAGCACCGGCAGGATCGTCGTTTGCGGCATCGCTTTGGAATAATTGGCGCAGCCGAACCGTTCGCAGAAACCGCAATAGGTGCATTCGCCCATCGCCACGCCCAAGGGATTGACGTAAGGCCGGGACATGTTGGCGGCGGGTGACGGAAAGGGATGCAGGCCGAGGCCCTTCGCTGCCTCGGAAAACAGCATGGAACTGTACGGCATTTTCAGCGGCGGATTGGGATAGTCGCGGGTGCGCGGTCCTTCGAAGGGGTTGCCGCCTTCGACGATACGGCCCTTCAGATTGCCCGCCTTGCCGGACGTGCCGCAGAGATATTCGAACTTGTCGAAGCAATGCTCGATCTCGTCATAGGTGACGCCCCAATCTTCCAGCTGCAATTCCTTGATCCGGCCCGCGCCATAGCGCTTGGTCAGATGGGTCTTGAGTTGAAAATCGCTAGGAAAGAAGCGCCAATTGAAGCCGTTCCAATGCACGCCCGCGCCGCCCACGCCATGGCCGGGCAGGAAAGAGCCATAGTCGCGCATCGGCAGTGCCGTCTGCGCGAGGTTGTTGCGCATGGTCATGGCTTCCTGGGCCGGCGCCAGGAACAGTTCTCGGCGGATGGCATAGCGCAATTCGTCGGGCATATAGCCGATGTTGAAATCGGTGGCGGTGTCGCGCCACGGCCCACGCTCGATCGCCACCACATTCAGGCCGGCGTCGGTCAACTCCTGCGCCAGGACCGCGCCGGTCCAGCCCAGCCCCATGATCACCACATCCTTATGCGGCAGACGTTGCGCCATCGCGTCAGGCCTCGCCATAAATCGAGATGGGGCCCCGCGGATACGGCACATTAGGCTTGCCGATATGGTCGCGATAATCATAGCGCGCGCCGGGAAAGCCGATCAGCTTCCACCCCGCCACTGAGGCCGTGCGAGAGTTTGAGGTCGATCTCGCCCTTTTCCAGGCCGGTGAGGACGGCATCCTGATCCGCGGGCGCCAGCTGCGCGAAATTCTTTCGCTGCGCGCTCCGGCAATAGTCATTGATCGCCTTCAATCCTTCGCGGTAACGGCCTTCCGGCGTCAGCTCGCCCTGATAGCCCTGGGTGGGAAGGCCGGCGGCAAAAGGCCCCTTCATATAGAGCCGGCTGGACTTGCCGAAAGCGCCCGCCAACTGCCGGTCGATGAAGACGGCGCAGCCCGCATCCTTGCCGCCCACCGACAGGGCATCGGGCGGGATCAGCCGGTCGACGATCGCCTCGACCGTGGCGACTTCGTCGGGGGTGAAGAAGTGCCAGCCCAGCGGATTGACCGGCTGGGGCGGATCGCCCGCGAAGGCTTTCCAGGGCAGAGTTCCGGACAGAGAGCGCGCCGCTGCCGCGCCGGTAAAGGCCAGGATGGGAAATGCCGAAACCGAGGCCAGAAAATAGCGGCGGCTCGGCAGCGTTCCGCGCGGCATGACCATCCCCCACCCGATTCAGGCTTTTGTTCCATGATCCTAGAGGTGGACCCTGGCGGGCGCAAGAAAGCGGTCGCTTGACTCCATATAGTTTCAGATGAAACTATTCTCCTGCGCGCAGGAGAACAGGCCATGGAACTCTGGGACAATCCGATCGGCACGGACGGTTTCGAATTCGTCGAATATACCGGTCCGGACCCTGCCGCCTTGCACAGCCTGTTCGAAAGCATGGGCTTTCGCGCCGTGGGCAAGCATCGCTCCAAAGCGGTGACCTTGTACCGGCAGGGCGACACCAACTTCATCGTCAATGCGGAGCCCGGCAGCCACGGCGTGCGCTTTGCCGAGAAGCACGGCCCCAGCGCCTGCGCCATGGCGTTCCGCGTCAAGGACGCGGCGGCAGCCTATCGCCAGCTTCTGGCGCGGGGCGCCACGCCCTTCGCCAATGCGGTGGGACCGATGGAATTGAACATTCCCGCCATCCAGGGCATCGGCGGCAGCGTGATCTATCTGGTGGACCGCTATGGCAGCCACTCCATTTATGACGTGGATTTCGTACCCACCGATCCCGCGCGCGGATTCGTCCATGACGGTGCCGGGCTCTGCAGCATCGATCACGTCACCCACAATGTGTTTCGCGGCAATATGGATCTGTGGGCCGGCTTCTATGAGAAGCTCTTCAATTTCCGCGAGGTGCGCTATTTCGATATCGAAGGCAAGCTGACGGGGCTCAAATCCCGCGCGATGACCAGTCCGGACGGCAATATCCGCATCCCGATCAATGAATCTTCCGACGACAAGTCCCAGATCGAGGAATATCTCAACGCCTATCATGGCGAAGGCATTCAGCATATCGCGCTGGCCAGCCAGGATATCTACGCCTCGGTCGAAGCGCTGAAGGACAAGGGCGTCGCCTTCCAGGACACGCCGGACACTTATTATGAGCGGCTGGACAATCGCATCCAGGGCCATGGCGAGGATGTGCCCCGCCTCAAGCGCGATCGTATCCTGATGGATGGCGCCCGGGACGAGGAGACCGGCCTTCTGCTCCAGATCTTCACCCAGAACGCCATCGGCCCGATCTTCTTCGAGATCATCCAGCGCAAGGGCAATCAAGGCTTCGGCGAAGGCAATTTCCGTGCCCTGTTCGAAAGCATCGAAGCCGACCAGATCCGCCGGGGCGTACTGCAGGATTTGAAATCATGACCCGAAACTGGATCGAGTTTCCCCGCGTCGAAGGCCACACCTCCCGCCAGGCCCATGCCGACCTGCCGGAGGGCACTTATGAGCGGGAGATCGGGCGCGATGGATTCTTCGGGCCTGCTGCCCATGTCTATCACCGCCATCCGCCCACCGGCTGGACCTCCTTCGAAGGCCCCATGAAGCCGCGCGCTTTCGACGCCAAGGCGGCCGCGCGGTCTGGGGCGCCGCTGGAAGGCGCCCCCCTGTTGACCAATGCCCATTGCGCCATCGCGATCTGGTCTTGCAATCAAGCCATGCCGCATCTGGTGCGCGACGCCGATGGCGATTTGCTGCTGTTCGTCCATCAAGGCGCAGGCGAGCTGTTCTGTGATTTCGGCCATATGCCCTATCGCGACGGTGATTATATCCTCTTGCCGCGCGGCACCATGTGGCGGCTGGAGCCGTCCCAGCCTACCACGGCGCTGCAGATCGAAGCGCGCAATGGCGGCTTCAAGCTGCCCGACCGGGGGATGCTGGGTCCCCATGCGCAATTCGATCCCGCCGCCCTGGAAACGCCGGCACTAGACGAAAAATTCGCAGGCCAGCGCGACGGCGAATGGGCCGTCAGGGTCAAGCGGCGGGATCAGATCTCCGTCATCACCTATCCCTTCAATCCTCTGGATGCGGTGGGCTGGAAAGGCAATCTGGCGCCGGTCAAGCTCAACTGGCGCGACATTCGCCCGGTGATGAGCCATCGCTATCACCTGCCCCCCAGCGTGCACGCCACCTTTGTGGCCGACCGTTTCGTGGTCTGCACCTTCGTGCCGCGTCCGATCGAAAGCGATCCGGGGGCGTTGAAAGTGCCCTTCTTCCATTCCAACGACGATTTCGACGAAGTGATCTTCTATCACGCCGGCGATTTCTTCAGTCGCGACAATATCCGGCCCGGCATGGTGACCTTCCATCCCAGCGGCTTCACCCATGGCCCCCATCCCAAGGCCTTCGCGGCTGGCGCCAAGGCGGCCAAGACCATGACCGACGAAGTGGCGGTGATGGTGGATGCGCGCGATGCGCTGGACATGGGCGCACCCGCCAAGGCGCATGAAGATTCGGGTTACGCCGACAGCTGGAAGCCGAAATGAAGCTGGCCTCCATGAAAGGCGGCCGGGACGGAAGGCTGGCCGTGGTGTCGCGCGACCTGAGCCGGGCGGTGTCTGCATCCGATATCGCGCCGACCCTGCAAGCTGCTTTGGACGATTGGGACAAAGCGGCGCCGCGGCTGGCGGCACTCTATGAGGCCCTCAATGCCGGCGAGGTCAGGGGAAGTTTTCCGTTCGATGCGAAGGATTGCGCCAGCCCCCTGCCCCGCGCGTATCAATGGGCGGACGGTTCGGCCTATGTCACCCATGTGGAGCTGGTGCGCCGCGCCCGCGGCGCGGAGATGCCGCAAAGCTTCTGGACCGATCCTTTGATGTATCAAGGCGGTTCGGACAATTTCATCGGCCCCACCGATCCCATTCTCGCCGCCGACGAAGCCTGGGGGATCGACCTGGAAGGTGAAGTGGCGGTGATCACCGGCGATGTGCCCTATGGCTGCAGGGCGGAAGACGCGAACCAACACATCCGGCTGGCGATGCTGGTCAACGATGTCAGCCTGCGCAATCTGATCCCGGCGGAACTGGCCAAGGGGTTCGGCTTTTTCCAGTCCAAGCCCGCCAGCGCTTTTTCGCCGGTGGCGGTGACGCCGGACGAGCTGGGCGCCGCCTGGCACGACGGCCGCGTGCACCGGCCGTTGGAGGTCGCCATCAACGGCGAAGCCTTTGGCGCACCCGATGCCGGCACCGATATGGTGTTCAATTTTCCCCAGCTGATCGCCCATGCCGCCAAGACCCGCGCGCTGGCCGCTGGCACCATTGTCGGCTCGGGGACGGTGTCGAACCGCGACCGGGCCGCCGGCTCGGCTTGCATCGCCGAGCGCCGGATGCTGGAACAGATCGAAAATGGTGTAGCATCGACCCCGTTCCTGAAATTCGGCGACCGGGTGCGGATCGAAATGAAAGACGTTGGCGGACACAGCATCTTCGGTGCGATCGACCAGCATGTCCGCCGGATCTGATCTCACGCTCTACAGTTATTTCCGTTCCTCGGCCGCCTTCCGGGTGCGCATCGCGCTGAACCTCAAGGGCCTGAAGGCCGATATGCGCTTCGTGCACCTTCTGAAAGATGGCGGTGCCCAGCACGGCAGCGACTATCAGAAGATCAATCCCCTTGAGCTGGTGCCCAGCCTGGTCGACCATGGCCAGGTGATCAGCCAGTCGCTGGCGATCCTGGAATATCTGGAAGAACAGGTGCCCGAGCCGCCACTTCTGCCGCGCGATGCCGGCGCGCGGGCCCGGGTGCGCCAGATCGCGCTGTCGATCGCCTGCGATATTCACCCGCTCAACAATCTGCGGGTCCAGCAATATCTCAAGGCGCAATTGAGCGCCGACGATCAGGCCCGCATCGCCTGGCAGCTTCATTGGATGCGGCTCGGGTTCGACGCCCTGGAAAGTCTGCTGCACGACGATCCTGCCACGGGCGTGTTCTGTCATGGCGACCGCCCAACTTTCGCGGATATCTGCCTGGTGCCGCAAATGACCAATGCCCGCCGCATCCAGATGAACCTTTCCTCCTATCCCACGCTGCTCAGGATCGAGGAGGCGGCCTATCGCCTGCCCGCCTTTGTCGCCGCCCGCCCGGAGAATCAACCGGATGCCGAATAAGACCCGTCTCGACCTGGACGGTTTCGTGCCTTACCGCCTCTCGGTCCTCACCAACCGGGTTTCCAGCGCCATCGCGCGGCATTATGCCGAGCGCTTCGACCTGTCGGTGCCGGAATGGCGGGTGATCGCGGTCCTGGGCCAGGCGCCCGGCCTGTCGGCACGGGACGTCGCCAAGCGCACCGCCATGGACAAGGTGCAGGTGAGCCGTGCTGTGCAATCCTTGCTGGCGGCCAAGCGCCTCACCCGCACCGCCCATGCCAATGACGGGCGCATCGCCCATCTGTCGCTGTCGGCCAAAGGCCAGGCCATTTACAATGAGGTGGTGCCTTTGGCCTTGAGCCTGGAACGGCAATTTCTGTCCGTGCTCAGCCAAAGCGAACAGAAATCGCTCGACCTGCTTTTGGACAAGCTTTCCCGTCACATGGACCGGATGATCGCCACGGACGCGCCGATGGCCTGAACCGGCCCGTCGCGGGCCTCGCCGCCTTGACGGAAGTTATTTTAAACATAAAGCTCTTGGGCCATGGTCCTGCGCCCCTCCCAGCACCGCGATACCTTCGCCCGGGAAAACCTGCCGCCGGAAGATCAATGGCCGGTTTTCGAGTTTTCCCTGCCTGGGCTGCACATTCCTGATCCGTTCAACTGCGGCGCCTGGCTGCTGGACCAGGCGCTGGACCAAAACGCCTCGCAAAAGCCCGCGATCCTTCAGGGCGACACCGTGTGGAGCTATGCCGAACTGGCGGTGCAAACCAACCGCCTTTGCCATGTGCTGACGGACGAATTGGGCGTGGCGCCGGGCCACCGCATCCTGCTGCGCGGCGCCAATTCCCCGATCATGTTTGCCCTCTGGCTGGCGGTCATGAAGGTGGGCGCCATTGCCGTCTCGACCATGCCGATGCTGCGCACCCGCGAATTGCAGCCCATCGTGGAGAAGGCGCAGATCGGCCTCGCGATCTGCTCGGCGGATCTCACCGGCGACCTGGAAACGCTTCTCGGCGTCACGCCTCTTCGCCGCATTGTTTCTTATGGCGGCAGCACCGGCGAGCTGGAGCGCGCGATGGCGGGAAAGACCGACCGCTTTGCCGCCATTTCCACCAGCCAGGACGATGTCTGCCTGATCGCCTTCACCTCCGGCACCACCGGCCAGCCCAAAGCGACCATGCATTTCCACCGCGACGTGCTGGCGATGTGCGAAACCTTCGCCCGGCATATGGTACCCGCCGGTCCCGATGCGATCTTTACCGGCACGCCTTCCATCGCCTTCACCTTCGGGCTGGGCGGCCTTCTGGTGTTTCCGCTTTATTTCCGCTCCGCCATCGCCTTGCCGCGAACCGGCACGCCCACCGCCCTGGCCGAAGCGATCGAGCGGTATCGTGCCACCCATGTGTTCACATCGCCCACCGCTTATCGGGCGATCACGGCCTGGAAAAACGAATTCGATCTTTCCAGTTTGAAGGTCTGCGTCTCCGCGGGCGAGGCTTTGTCGAAAACCATTTCCGACAGTTGGCACGCGGCCACCGGCATCCGCCTGACCGACGGCATCGGCGGCACGGAAATGATCCATATTTTCATCTCCGCTGCCGGCGACGAGATACGCCCCGGCGCCACCGGCAAACCGGTGCCCGGCTATACCGCGCAATTGTTCGACCAGAATGGACGCGCCGTGGAAGGCCCGGGCACGGGCCGGCTGGGCATTCGCGGCCCCACCGGCTGCCGCTATCTCAGCGACGCCCGCCAGCGCGATTATGTGGTGGGCGGCTGGAACATGACCGGCGATGTCTATCGCCGCGACGAAGACGGCTATTACTGGTTCGTCGCCCGCGCCGACGACATGATCGTGTCGGGCGGCTACAACATCGCCGGACCGGAAGTGGAAGCGGCCTTGCTGCTGCATCCCGATGTGGAAGAATGCGCCGTGATCGGCTGGCCGGACCCGGAACGCGGACAGGTCGTCAAGGCGGTGGTGGTGCCGAAACAGGGCGCCGTACCGGGCCCCGACCTCGCCAAAACACTTCAAGAGCATGTCAAGCAGACGCTGGCGCCCTACAAATATCCCCGTGCCGTGGAATTTTGCGATGCCTTGCCCAAAACCGTGACGGGCAAATTGCAGCGCGGCGCGCTTCGCCCGAAATAGCGGATATTATTTGTCCGCCGCCTGGCCGCCCAAGGGACGGGCGCGCTGGCGCAGATCCGCCAGTTCCTGACGTTCGCGACGGGCCAGCGAAAGCTGCGCGCGATAACCCAGCGCATATTGCGGCGCCACGGACATGTCGATTCCGTGCCAAGCCGCGGCCCGCAAAGTGAGAGACGGATCGACCAAATGCCCCCGCCCGATCGCCACCAGATCGGCACGGCCTGCCGCCAGGATGGTGTTGATTTGATCGGCCGAAGTGATCGCGCCCACCGCCATGGTGGCGATGCCCGCTTCATTGCGGATCTTGTCGGAGAAGGGCGTCTGGAACATGCGGCCGAACACCGGCTCGGCGTCATGCACGGTCTGACCGGTGGAAACGTCGATCAGGTCGCATCCGGCGCGGGCAAACATCCGCGCCACCTCGACCGATTCCTCGCCCGTCAGCCCGCCTTCCTTCCAATCGGTGGCGGAAATGCGCACCGACATCGGCTTGTCGATGGGCCAAACGTCGCGCAGAGCAGTGAAAATTTCCAACGGGTAGCGAAGTCTGTTCTCCAAGCTGCCGCCATATTCGTCGGTGCGCAAATTGGTCAGCGGCGAAATGAAAGACGCGAGCAGATAGCCGTGGCCGCAATGTAACTCCAGCATGTCGAAGCCCGCGCGCTGGGCGCGGTGCGCGGCCTGCACGAAATCGTCCCGCACCTGATCCATGTCGGCGCGCGTCATGGGGCGCGGGGTCTGGCTGTGCGGATAATAGGGCACCGCGGACGCCGCGATCAGCGGCCAGGCGCCTGCTTCCAGCGGCTCGTCCATGCCGTCCCAGATCAGCTTGGTCGCGCCCTTGCGCCCGGCATGACCCAGCTGCATGCAGATTTTCGCGCCGCTATGGCCGTGCACGAAATCCACCACCCGTTTCCAGGCCGCTTCCTGTTCGTCGGTATAAATTCCGGCACAACCATGGGTGATCCGCGCCTCGGCCGAGACATTGGTCATTTCCGTGAAGATCAGCCCCGCGCCGCCCAGCGCCCGCGCCCCCAGATGCACCAGATGCCAGTCGTCCGGCATGCCTTCGTCGGCCGAATACATGCACATGGGCGACAGCACCACGCGATTGTCCAGCACCATCTCTCTCAGGCGGAAAGGCTGGAACATGGGCGGCACGTTCGGGCCGCGAATGGGCAGGCCCGATGCCTGCTGCTCGCGCGCGAAATCCTCCGTCACCGCCCGCACGAATTCCGGCGCGCGCATCGCCAGATTGTCATAGGTGATGGATTTGGACCGCGTCATCAGGCCGAAAGCGAATTTGATGGGATCGTAATTCCAGAACCGGGCCAGATGCTCGAACCAGACCAGCGAGACATTGGCGGCGTGCTGGGTCTTCTCCACATCCTCGCGCCGGTCGCGCTCGAAACCGGACAGCGCGGCCGTCACGTCATCGCCATGCGCTTTCAGCGCCTCGAACAGCGCGATGGCGTCTTCCATGGCCAGCTTGGTGCCGGCGCCGATGGAAAAATGCGCCGTGGCCTTGGCGTCGCCCAGAAGGACGATATTGTCCTTCACCCAGCGCGCATTGCGGATCATGGGAAAATTGCGCCACAGGGACCGGTTGGTGATCAGGCCGTGTCCGTCCAGCTCCCTGGCGAAGACCGTTTCCAGAAAGCGGGCGGACTGTGCTTCGTCCATCCTGCCCAAACCCGCCCGCGCCCAGGTCTTGGGATCGGTCTCGATCACCCAGGTCGAATGGCCCTCTTCATACTGATAGCAATGGGCGATGAAGATGCCGTGTTCGGTTTCGCGGAAGAAAAAAGTGAAAGCATCGAAGGGCCGCGTCGAACCCAGCCAGACGAATTTGTTGGGCCGCAAATCCGTGACGGGCTGGAAATGATCGGCATATTGGGTCCGCACCCGGCTGTTGATGCCGTCGGCGGCGACGATCAGATCGCTGTCCGCGAATACCGCCAGATCGTCAATCTCCCGTTCGAAATGAAGCGCAACGCCAAGCCCCCTCGCCCGCTCCTGAAGCAGCCCGAGCAGGGTCTGGCGCGAGCAACCGCAAAAGCCGTTGCCCCCCACGCGCACCGTCGCATTCTTGAAATGGATCTCGATGTCGTCCCAATAGGCGAAATTCGCCAGGATCGCCGCGTGACTGACCGGATCGTAGCGCCGGAAAATATCCAGAGTCTGGTCGGAAAAGACCACGCCGAAGCCGAACGTGTCGTCGGCCCGGTTGCGCTCGTACAGCGCGACCTCATAGTCCGGGCGGGCCTTCTTGATCAGGATGGAAAAATAAAGGCCGGCCGGGCCGCCACCGAGTACGGAGATCTTCATGTGCGCAACAGGTCCACAACCTCTCCCGCTTCTTCGGAAGATCGCAATCCAGTTGTTTTAAGCTTGAAATATCTTCGTGACGGAGTCAAGGTTAGACCGGATCGCCAGAGTGGGACAAATGTCTGACGGTACAGGCCTCAATGCCCTGGTGACGGGCGGCGGACGGGGCATCGGCGCCGCGATCGCCGCGGCCCTGACCCGCGAGGGCGTGCACGTCACCATTCTGGGCCGCACCGAAGCTGCGCTGAAAGCCTGCGTCGCGGGCGGCAAGGCGGCGGCTTATGTCATCGCCGATGTGACCGATGCCGCCGGGTTCGAAAAAGCATTGGCCAAGATCGCCGCCGATGGAACCATCGACATTCTGATCAACAATGCGGGGACCGCCCTCTCCGCGCCGTTCCTGAAAACCGGCAATGCCGATTTCCAGCGCATGCTGGATATCCATCTGCTGGGCCCGGTGACGGCGACGCGGGCTTTGCTGCCGGGCATGAAGGCACGGAAATTCGGGCGGATCGTCAACATCGCGTCCACCGCCGCCCTGAAGGGCTATCCCTATACCAGCGCTTATGCCGCGGCCAAGCATGGCCTGTTCGGTCTCACCCGTTCCCTGGCGATGGAACTCGCCGGCACCGGCGTTACCGTCAATGCGGTTTGCCCCGGCTTCACCGACACGGACATGGCGGAGGCCAGCATCGAGACCATCGTCGCGAAGACGGGCCGGACGCCGGACGCGGCCCGCGCCGAACTGATCAAGACCAAT
Organism: Alphaproteobacteria bacterium; assembly: GCA_017307355.1. Lineage (GTDB taxonomy): Bacteria > Pseudomonadota > Alphaproteobacteria > Micropepsales > Micropepsaceae > Rhizomicrobium. Next base: position 95,894 of record JAFKFG010000012.1, on the reverse strand, counting down.
CCCTTGGGCCGCATGATCGCTCCCGAAGAAGTTGCGGACGCGGTATGCTTTCTGGCCCGGCGTGAATCAGGGGCCATCACCGGCTCCGCGATCACGGTGGCGGGGGGAGAAGTATGAATTCCAAGCTTGCCCATCTGGATTCCGAGACCAAGGTCGCCGAATCCCCCCATGCCCACAAGGACGAGCTGCGCTTGTGGCTGCGCCTTCTCACCTGCACCAATCTGGTCGAGGCTGGCATCCGCAAGCGGCTGGCGGAACATTTCGACATCACTTTGCCGCGTTTCGACCTTTTGGCTCAGTTGGAGCGTGCGCCCAAGGGCATGACCTTGGGCGACCTGTCGCGGCGCATGATGGTGACCAACGGCAACGTCACCGGCCTGGTCGAACGGCTGGTGCAGGCGGGCTATATCAAGCGCTTCTCGTTACCCAACGACCGGCGGGTGCAGATCGTCAAGCTCACCGCCAAGGGCCAGGCCAGTTTCAATCGCATCGCCAATGCGCATGAAGAATGGATCGCCGAATTCTTCGCCCAATTGTCACCCAAGGATATCGACGGGCTGATCCTGTCGCTGGGCAAGCTCAAGGACTCGGTCAAATCCGTCAATGGGGCACCGGAACCGTGAATTCCACCGGCCCTGCCCTGCGCGATTGGCAAGCCCGGCATTTCAAGCTGGCCGTGACGGGCACGGTGGCGCATGTCACCCTGGCGCGGCCGGAGAAAAAGAACCCACTGACATTCGATTCCTATGCCGAACTGATGCAGTTGTTCCGCGCCGCGGCGGGCGACGATACCGTCAAGGCTTTCGTGCTGGCCGGCGAAGGCGGCAATTTCTGCTCCGGCGGCGATGTGTTCGAGATCATCGGGCCCCTGGTGGAAAAAGACGCCAAGGGTCTTTTGAATTTCACCCAGATGACCGGCGATCTGGTCAAAGCGATGCGGGCCTGCCCCCAACCCATCATCGCGGCGGTGGATGGCATCTGTGCCGGCGCGGGCGCGATCCTGGCGATGGCCTCGGACCTGCGCGTCGCCACGCCCGGCGCCAAGGTAGCCTTCCTCTTCAATCGCGTCGGCCTGGCCGGTTGCGACATGGGAGCTTGCGCCATGCTGCCGCGCCTGATCGGCCTTGGCCGCGCGTCGGAGCTTTTGTTCTTGGGCCGTAGCATGAGCGGCGAGGAAGGTTTCAGCTGGGGTTTCTTCAACCGCCTGACCGATGCGGCGTCCCTGGCTCAAACGGCAGCCGCATTGGCAGAAGAGATCGCGGCAGGCCCCAGCTTCGCCCATGGCATGACCAAGAAGATGCTGGCGATGGAATGGGCGATGGGGCTGGAGGCCGCCATCGATGCCGAAGCCGTCGCACAAGCCCTTTGCATGAAAACCGAAGACTTTGCCCGCGCCTATCGCGCTTTCGCGGCACGGGAAAAACCCCAATTCCAAGGAAACTGACCATGGAAAGGCCGCCGCTTCCCAAAGGACGCGAACGTCCCTTGCCCCTGCATCCCCGTTACCTGCCGGATGATGCCTGGAGCACGAAGCGCAACATCCGCTTTTCCGATTGCGACCCGGCCGGCATCGTCTATACGCCCCGCTTCATCGATATGGCCAATGGCGTGATCGAGGATTTTTTCCTCGACCAGCTGCGCATCGACTATCACGCCTTGATCCAGAAAGACCGTGTGGGCCTGGGCTATAAGAGCGTCGACACCGATTTCTTCAAGCCCGCCTTCATGGGCGACCGCCTCAGCTTCACGGTGCTGATGGAGCATATCGGGCGCACCTCGATCATCTTCGTGATCCATTGCGTGCGGGAACTCGAAGAGGTCATGCGCTGCCGCCTGGTGATGGTGACCACCTCCCTGAACACCAACAACGCCATCAACATCCCGCCGGATCTCAAGGATGCCCTGATCGCCTACCGGGACAGTTGCCGATGACGGGGCATCGCATCCTGTTGCCGGAAGGATGGCCGCGCCCAAAAGGCTATGCCCATGGCATCGCCGCCAAGGGCACGACGATATTTCTCGGCGGTCAGATCGGCTGGGATGAAAAGGGCATCTTCGCGTCCGGTTTTGTCGGCCAGGTCCGCCAGGCGCTGAAGAATATCGCCCGCCTGCTGGCGGACGCGGGAACAACGCCCGAAACGGTGGTACGGCTCAATTGGTTCGTCACCGATCTCGCCGCCTATAACGGCAACCTCAAGGACATCGGCAAAGCGTATCGCGAGGTGTTCGGGACCCATTATCCCGCCATGACCTTGGTGGCGGTCGCGGGCCTGGTCGAGCCGGACGCGATGGTGGAAATCGAAGCCACCGCCGTCATCCCGGATTGACCGATCAACCCGGCGCCAGCAAGGACCGCGCGATCACGATTTTCTGGACGTCCGAAGCGCCTTCATAGATACGCATGGCGCGGATTTCCCGGTAGAGATTTTCCACCGTCGCGCCCGAAACCAGACCGGCCGCACCCCAGACCTGCACCGCATCGTCGATGATCTCCTGCGCCGCTTCGGTGGCGAAGAGCTTGGCCATGGCCGCTTCGCGGGTGATGCGCGCCTGGCCGCCGCAGTCGCGCGCCCAGGCGGCGCGATAGACCAGGAGCGCCGCCGCGTCGATCTTCAGCGCCATTGCGGCGATCTTGGCCTGGATCAGTTGAAGATCGCCCAGGCGGCCCCCGAACATGGGCCGCGCGGCGGCCCGCGCCAGCGTTTCATCCAATGCCCGCCGGGCCAGGCCCAGCGCCGCCGCGCCGACGCTGGGACGGAATATATCCAGCGTCGCCAGCGCCACCCGCATGCCCGCGCCCCGTTCCCCGATCACCGCCTCCGGCGGGACCAGGCAATTGTCGAAGCGCAACGTGGCCAGGGGATGCGGCGCGATGACATCGATGCGCTCCGCCACCGCAAGGCCGGGCGTGTCGGCTGTCAGCACGAAGGCCGTGTATTTGGCCCCGTCCTTGGCGAACACCACATACTGGCCGGCGATGCCGCCATTGGAGATCCAGGTCTTGACCCCGTCGAGGCGAAAGCCGCCGGAAACCTCCCGCGCCGTCATCTGCATCGCCGCCACGTCCGATCCGGCCTCCGGCTCGGACAGGGCAAAACCGGTCAAGCGGCGGCCGCTGCGCGCGCCCGCCAGCCATTGCTGGCGCTGCGCCGGCGTGCCGAACAAGGTGATGGCGCCCGTGCCCAGCCCCTGCATCGCAAAAGCGAAATCCGCCAGCGCCGCGTGGCGGGCGAGAATCTCCCGCGCCAGGCAAATCGAGCGCAGGTCGAAGCCATCGCCATCCTTCGGCACCGCCGGATCGAGCCAGCCGGCCTTGCCCAGCGCGGCCGCCAGCCGGCGGCAAATCGCATCCACATCCTTGTGATCGCCCAGCAACCCCGGCAGTTCCGCCGCCGCCCACGCCTCCAGGCGGTCGGCAAAGCGGCGATGCTGGTCGTCGAACCAGGGCCATGTCCGATAGCTGGTGTCGCTCACGCAACCTCCCTCAGCGATAATCCGGATCGCGATAGACTTCCTGACCGCCGACATAAGTGGCAAGGGCCTTGATGGCGGGGATATTCTCCACCGGCACGGTGAGGAAATCGGCGGTGAGGACCGCGAAATCCGCCAGCTTTCCCGGTTCGATCGAACCGCGACGATCATCCTCGCCGATCAGCTTGGCGTAATTGATGGTGTCGAGCCGGAGCAACAGCGCGCGCGAGGCGATCTTCTGGTCCGCGCCATAGATGCCGTCGGAAATCGTGTCGCGGCTGGCGAAATGATAAAGCTCCCAGAAAGGATTGAAGGGGATCACAGGCGAATCCGTGCCGCCCGCCACCAACAGGCCGGCATCGAGATAAGTTTTGACCGGCGTAACATCTGCGGCCAGGTCCATGCCCCAATATTTCTTCAGCGCCGGCGCGGCGAGATAGAGATGATCCTGGGCCGACACCATCAGTTTCAGATCCTGCATCCGCTTGACCAGATCGGGCCGCGCCACGAACGCGTGCTCGACCGACCAGCGCTTGCCGATGATGGAGGCATCCTTGTTGGCCAGTTCATAGGCCGTCAGCACCTGATCGACGGCGGCATCGCCCACCGCATGGGTGGCGGCGCGCCAACCCTTGCGGTTGATCTCGCGCACCACCGCATTATAGGCGTCGGGCGGCGACACGGTGAGGCCGGAGTAAGTGCCGCCCCGCCCATAGGGTTCCTGATACGGCCTTGAGATATGGCCGCCTTCGAAACCGCCATCGACGATCAGCTTGATCCCGCCGACGCGGACGAAATCGTCGCCCTCGTCCTGTTTGACGCCCCAGCGGGCGATAGCCCGGTCCACTTGCTGCGGGTCTCGGAATTCAAAGCCGGGCATATAGACGGTGTAGCGCAAGCTCAGGGAATCCGCCGCCGCCGCATCCCTCCACAGCTGCAAGGCGCGCAGCATGTCGCCCTTATAGGATCCGGCGATCCTGACCGCCGTAATGCCATAGGGATTGAGCGCTTTCTGGGTGGCGAGGATGTCATCCATGGTCAGTGCCTTTGGCGGCGGCAGCGGCACCAGCGCCTTGGCATTGTCGAACAATTCGCCGGTCAGAACGCCGGCCGCGTCCCGGCTGACCTGGCCGCCCGCCGGCACCGGCGTGTCCTTGGTGATGTTGTATTTGCGGAAGGCGGCGTCATTGAGAATGTAGGAATGACCGCCCCGCACCAGCACCACCGGATTGCCCGGTGCGGCCTGGTCCAGTTCCTGTGCCGTGGGCAGGCGCTGTTCCTTGAGCTGCGCTTCATGCCAGTCGGAATTGGAGACCAGAAGCGTGCCCGGCGCCGTCTGCGCGGCGGCGTTGGCAACGGTGGTCAGCAATTCCGCCATGGTGCGGACGTGGGAGAGGTCGATGCCGCTGCCGCCTCCTTCATTATGGAAATGGTCGTCCGCCAGGCCGGGACTGACGAAATGGCCTTTGAGATCCACCACCCTTGTGCCCCTGCCGGCGAATTTGCGGATGGCGGCATTGTCCCCCACCGCCAGAAACCGGCTCCCGGCGACGGCAAACCCTTGCACCACCCGGTCCTTGGCATCGGCGGTGAAGATCTTGCCATTGACATAGATCGTATCGGCGCGCGCGGTTGCGGCGAACGCCGCTCCGGGTGCCGCGGCCAGCATGACCATGGCGATGCTGACGGCCCTGATGCGCATGCTCCCCCTCCCCGGTGATGTTTTAGGTATAAAGCTCACGGGGTCGGGGGATGGAGTCAAGGCGCGGGAGGCGCGGATTGGGGCGAATTTTGTCTCCTCCTGCCTCACGAAGCCGTCTAAACTCACCGCTTCAAACGCGCCGGGAGACTTTTCGATGAAGGCCATTTTCTGCCAGATCAAATGCGAGCTGACCAAGGCATTCGACGTTGCCGCCTATCTGGTCGACAATTTCCCCGAAACGGCGGAAGTCTATTCCACCTCCGGCACCTATGACCTTCTGGCGAAATTCGAGCTCCCCGACGAAAGAAGCTATGGCGAGTTCGTCACCAAGAAGCTGCAGACCGTTCCCGGCATCCGCGACACCTATTCGATTGTCGCGTTCAAATTCCGCTGGAATCCCGAGCCCAAGCCCGAATTCGAGCCCCGGGCGGAAGACATGACCGGCCGCGTCCGGAAATAGCGATCTTCAGGTGACTGCGGCACGCGCTTTAAAACGGGCATCGTCCCAGCGGCCCGTGGCCAGTATGTCCCGCAGGATCTCCGTGGCGCGCCAGACATCCGCATAGCTGAGATAAAGCGGCGTGAAGCCGAAGCGCAGGATGTCGGGCGCCCGAAAATCCCCGATCACGCCTTCAGCGATCAGGGCCTGCACGATGGGATAGCCATGCGCGTGCCGCAGCGAGACATGGCTGCCCCGCGCCTTGGAATCGCGCGTGGTGGCGATTTCGATGCCATAGCCGGCGCAATTGCGTTCCACCAATTCGATAAAGAGCGAGCAAAGTTTTTGCCCCTTCTCGTACAGCTGGTCCCGCGGCGCTTCCACCAGCAGATCGATGCCGGTCTCCAGTGCCGTCAGGCCCAGGATGGGCGGCGTGCCGCTGAGGAAACGGCCGATATCGGGCGCGGGCCGGTAATCGTCGGTAAAGGCAAATGGCGCGGCATGCCCTAGCCATCCCGTGACGGGGGATTGCAGCTGCGTCTGAAGGCGCTTGGCGACATACAAAAAGGCCGGGGCACCCGGACCGCCATTGAGATATTTGTAACCGCAACCCAGGGCCAGGTCGGCATCCGCAGCGCCGAGATCGACCTTGACCGCGCCCGCGCTGTGGCACAGATCCCAGATCATCAGCGCGCCATGGTCATGGGCGCGACGCGTAATCGCGGCCATGTCGTATTTGTCGCCGGTCTTGTAGTGAACATGGGTCAGCAACACCACGGCGACATCGTCACCGATGGCGTCCAGCATCTGCCCCGGCTCCGCCGCGCGAACCGAGATGTGCGGCAGGAACGCGGCGATGCCCTGGGCGACATATAGATCGGTGGGAAAATTGCCCGCTTCCGAAAGGATGACGTTGCGCCCGGGCCGGGCCGCGATTGCGGCCATCAGAAGCTTGAAGATATTGACCGAGGTGGATTCCGCCACCACCACTTCCCCGGCGCTGGCCCCCACCAGGGCGGCGATCTTGTCGCCCACCCGCCGCGAGGCACCAATCCAGTCATGGGTGTTCCAGCTGCGGATCAGGCCCGTGCCCCATTCCTGGCGCACCACCTCTTCCAGCCGCGGGAGGGTCGCCGCCGGCAAGGCACCCAGCGAATTGCCGTCCAGATAGATCACGCCGGAAGGCAGCGAGAATTTCGAGCGAAAATTCCGTACCGGATCGGCGGCGTCCAGCGCCCGGATGAAATCGGGCAACTCGTGAATCATGCGGTGGTCCTGCGGCGTTGCTCGCCGGAAAAGGCATAGATCAAACCCAGCAGCAGGTAAAATCCGGCTGCGAAACCGATGGGAATATACATCCCCAGATAAGTCGCCATGATCAGGGCGATGCCGCCGATGAAACCCAGAACGATCCAGCTCGCCAGGGGATAGAGCGGCATGGGGAATTTGCGGGGCGCGTCCTTGGGCGCCCGGCTGCGAAAGCCCATATGGCTGACGATAATGCTGGTCCAGGTTCCCATCAAAAGGATCGCGGAGGCCGAGATGATGTATTCCATCACTTTGCCCGGCACGAAATAGTTCAGGACCACGCCCAGGAACATGATCGCGGCCGAAATGGTGATGCCCATCACCGGCACGCCGCGGCTGTCGATGCGCGCCAGAATGGCGGGCGCATGCCGCTTGGCGGCCAGCGACTGCAGGGTCCGCGCGCCCGCGAAGACGCCGCTGTTGCAGGACGACAAGACCGCGGAAATCAGAACCAGATTGATGAGACCGGCCGTGGCCGGCAACCCGACCTGGGTGAAGACCAGAACGAAGGGGCTCTCCGTGGGCACGATCAGCCGCCAAGGCACCAGCGCCATGATCACGGTCAGCGAGCCGATATAGAAAATCAGAATTCGCGCCACCACGCCGTTGATCGCGCGCGGCAGGGATTTTTCCGGATTCTCGGCTTCCGCGGCGGCCAGGCCCACCAGTTCGCTGCCGCCGAAAGCGAAGAAGGCGATCGGCAAGGCGGTGAGGAAACCCGTCAGCCCGGTGGGAAAGAGCCCGCCATCGTTCCAGATATTGGCCAAGCTGGCATGGGCGCCGGTCAATCCGACGCCTTGATACAGAAGGAATATGCCAGCGATGATCATTCCCACAATCGTGACCACTTTGATCAGGGCCATCCAGAATTCCATTTCCCCGAACCGGCGAACGCCCAGCATATTGATGCCGTACAGGACCATCAGGCTGACCAGCGCCGGGATCCATTGCGGCAGATCGGGCAGCCAGAATTTGACGAAGATTGCCATCGCGGTGATGTCGACCATGCCGACCAGGATCCAGCTCATCCAGTAATTCCAGCCGACCATGAAGCCGAATGCGGGGTGGATATAATCTTCCGCGAAGGCATCCATGGTGGTGGCCTTGGGATGCGCCAGCGCCAGTTCGCCCAAGGCACGGGCAATGAAGAAGATCATCGCCCCGCCCACGATATAGGCGACCAGCAACGCCGGCCCCGCGCTGCGGATGCCGGCCGCGGACCCCAAGAATAGGCCGGAGCCGATTGCCCCGCCGATGGCGATGAATTGCAGATGCCGGCCGGTCAGCGCACGCTTGAGCGCGCCGCCGGCATCGATCTCCCCCGGGCCGGAAACGGAATTCAAGACCGGATCAGCCGCCTGGGCCACGTCTTTGATCGACACGGGATTGCCCCCTGACCTCTCCGGATGCGGGCACACCCCCACCCGCCAACATATTCGAAGTTTAAACTATTTCCCCGGCGAGCCTAGCTCCCCGCACGAACAATGTGAACTGCGGCGGGCGGCGTCAATCCAGTTCCCTGAGGACGGCTCGCACGGGCGAAGCATCCAGGCCCGCCAGGGGAAGCGGCAGCGCGATCAGCTCGTAATCGCCGGGGGGGACGTGATCCAGAACCAGCCCCTCCAGAATCCGCATGTCATGCGGCACCGCCAGATGCGCGTCCATGGTCTTGGACGTTTCCGGATCGAGCGACGGCGAATCGAGGCCCACCAGCACCACGCCATGGGCGCTGAGGGCTTGGATCGCCTCGGCGCTGACAGCGGTGAAATTCTCCGGCCAGTGTTCCATGGGAAAGCGGTCGAATGTGCGGAACAGCATGCGGGTGACGCCGGAACTCCAATGGGCATCCACCAGATCGGCGCCGATCGCGGCGCCGCATCCGCGCGCATCCACCACCCGGCACGGCCCCAGATAAGGCTCCAGCGACACCGCTTCGATAGGCAGGCCGGCGGGATCGTAATGCAGTGGCGCGTCGGCATGGGCGCCCGAATGGGTGGAAAGCGTGATGGAAGCCACATTCACGGGACTGCCATCGCCATGGGTCCAGCGCTGCCGTGCCATGAACGCCGTATCGCCCGGCCAGACCGGAAGCGCCGGGCGCAAGGGCTGGGAAATGTCCCAAAGCTTCCTGGATTTGCTCATCGTCCGCCCGATACCAGCGCCCGGGCGAGTGATCGGCCCGCCGGGCATGATTGTTCCGCGAGCTTATGAAAGTGCCGGACAAATACCAATGGCGACGGCAAGCGCCCGCGCGGCACCCGGGCGCCATCGCCGCCGGCAAGGCGCTATCGGCCCAGCGTTACCCGATAGACCAGGATCAGGCTGTCCACATTTGCGCCCGACCCGTCGGCATAGGGCTTGCCGGCCATCATGCCGTGCTGGGTGATGAAATCATTGTCGCTGCCGACGAAAAGAAAGAAATCATCCGGCGCCTTGGGATCGAGCGCAGGCGCCAACGCCATGCTTTCCCATTTCTCATAAAGATCGCGGCTGTCGTTGGGCGCGCCATTGTGCAGGCCAAAGCGGCTCAGCTGGGCATTGTCGTTCATGTCCAGCACGGTGGTCAGGCCGGCCGAAACGATATCCGGGCGCAGCACGCCCTTGGGCGCGACGGAATCGCCCCGGCCGTCGAACCGGCCGGCAATGTCGGTCGCGCCTTCCAGATTCACCATCATGACGCTCCGGAAGCGCGAAGCATCACGCTTGCCGGTGAACCCGCCGCCGCTGTCGCGGCACAACAGAAGCAGCCGGTGATCGTCAAGCACCAGAAGTTCGCTCTGGGCCGCCACCAGATTGCCGTCATAGAGCGGAAGCGCGATCACATATTCATGCACCAGGCGGGGCGCGCGGCCCGAAAGGTCATATTGCAGAAGCCGGACGTGGCGACGCGAAGTCTTGACCGCCGCGGGATCCAGATCCTGGACCAACGCACTCTGGTTCACTGCGAAGAGATATTTGCCGTCCGGCGTGAGGCCCATGCCTTCCAGGCCCTGATTGTCCTGGCGGCCGCTCTCGGGATTGCCCAGATCGTAATGCTCGCCATGCGGCGGGCTGTTGGCGGAGAAGCTTTCCTTTCCCTGCAGAACCGGAATGAAAGCATCGGGCGGACGGATCGCCCCGGTCATGCGCCCCCCTTTGTCGAACCGATAAATATAGGGGCCATATTCGTCGCAGACCCAGGCACCGCCGCCGGGCAGCACCGCGACCGCTTCGCTGTCCATGCTCACACGGCCATTGGCGGCAACCGGCAATTCCGGCATCACGCCTTTCGCGGCGCGAGCAGCCGCCGGATCGAGCCCGGTGGTGGGCTTGCCGTCCGCATCCGACAACAACAATGTCTTGCGATAGGTCAGCACCAGGCCGTCTTCATGGCCATCGCCGAGCTTCGGCGTCAAAACGACGTCGAACATCTGCAGCCGGGCCCGGTAGTCGCTGGTGCCTTCGGTGTTCCAGCCCCGGTCCGGCAACATGGCCAGGCGCGCCCCGTATCCGTTGCCGCTTTTTGCCCAACTGCCCGGAACCAGCGCCATGCCGGACCCGATGCCGCCCAGAGTTTCGTTCCGGCTGTCACGTGCGTCCGAAGAAATACGGGTCGCCGCGACCAGTTCAGCGGCGGAAGCGGACACCGGCACGGCCGCGACAAGAGCAAAAGCGAGAGCCAGTTTGCGCATGAAGAAGTCTTTCAAAACAGGCTGAGCCGCAGCGCCCTGCCCGGATGGGCAAAGCGCCACGGTTACGACGGCCAGGGGATTTTGGCCATCGCCCCCCATAACCTCAGAACCGCACTTTGACGGTGACCTGATAGCCCCGTTCCGGCTTGTAGGAATATTGATCCAGGCTGTTTTGACGGTTGGCGACATCATAGACATTGGCGGCCGGCGTCGCGCCGCTGTTGCCCAAGCTGGTGTTCTTGTCGTTGATGCTGACGGCGCCCAGATCGCGGGAATTGAGCACATTGGAGATGCCGAGCCCGAATTCGAGCGGACCGACCGTATAGCTGCCCTTGAAGTCCAGGTTGGTATAGGCGCCCAACTTGTAGAAAAGCGTATCGGCATTATCGGAATATTGCTGGCCGACGACCTTGTCGATCAGCGAAAGCTTCCAGGCACCGGACTTGTAGAAAATGCCTTGCGCCGAAGTCCACATCGGCGCCTGCTTCAGCCACTTGCCGCCCGACTTGGCCGTTCCCACCGACCCGTTGAGGAAGACGCTGAGGCCTTCCAACACGTCATCGAGCGCATAAGTGCCTTCGCCTTCGATGCCCTTGTAGAAGGCCGTGCCGGTATTGAGCGCGCAAGTCTCGCCGGCCGACCCAGAGAAGGGCGCCTGGTTGCAGGGTTGGAAGCTGATATTGTTGTTCACCCCGATGTAATAGATGTCGGCGTCGAAAGTGAATTTGTCGGCGTAATAGACCGTGCCGATCTGATAGTTGGTCGTGGTCTGAGCCTTGGGGAAGGCCGTGGTCGGCTTGGATTGCTCGAAGGCGCTGATGTCCGGAACATAGATGCCTTGCGCATACTGGGCATAAACGCTCCAGCTGGGCTGCAGCTTGTAATTGGCCATCACGAAGGGAAGATCGCGGGTGGTGGTGAAGCCCGCAAAGACGGGAACCACCGGCTTGGTCTTCTGTTCCAGCGGCGCGGCCACGCTGCGCGACCAGTTCACATATTTGAAGCCGGGCGTGATCGTCAGATCGTCCGTCGGACGCAGTTCCAACTCGAAGAAGGGCTGATACTGGTCCCAGTTGCTGTGCTCTTCATATTCATAGAAGCCGCCGGCATAAGGCGCCGAAGTGGGCGTCGCGACCACAGCACCCGGCTTCTTGGGATCGTTGTAGAGGCGGGAATCGGCGAATGTCTGATCGTGCCAGGGATAGCAGCCCGCGGCCAGGCACTTGGTGGCGTCATAATCGAAACGGCGGCGCTGCGACGCGGAATTTTCCCACCACAGGCCGGCACGGAACTGGCCGCTCAGCCAGCCGAAATCGAAATCCTGCGAGGCGCGGAAAATATTGCCCCACATGCGGAACGCATTCTGCTTGGTGTAGCCGGGCACATCATTCTTGAAGACAACGCCATTCACGATGGTGCCATTGCCTTCGGTGATGCCACCGGCGATGTCGGCCGCGGTCTGCTGCACCGACGTGGTGCTCATCGTCTTGTTCACATAAGCGTAGGTATAGAAAGTGTCGTCGATGGACAGGCCTTCCCAGAGATGGCCTTGCAGACGCAGATATTCCATGTCCGTCTTCTTGTGGACATGGTTGTAGTCCTTGTAATTGCCGGCGTTCGGATTGGTGATCTGCAGGCCGTAATTCTTGCCGAAAGCGATGACCTGCGCCGGGGTGATGCCCGCATTGTCGTTGAGGTTCTGGAACAGCGCATTGTAGTTCGCGAACGATGTCAGGGTCCAATTGCCGCCCAGATCGGTTTCGGTCTTGATCAGAATATTCTTGGCCGCGCTGCTCTGATAGCTGATGTAGCCGCTGGAGTTGGTGGCCTGATAGTTGATCATGGCACGGCTGGTGAGGCCCAACAGCTCGAAATCGCCCGTCTGCGTGTTGGCGTTGAACATGGTGGTGCCCCAGCTACCGGCAGTCGCCGAGACCTTGTTCTTGTTGTCCGAGGTGAGCGTGTCGGAGAACAAGCTGATATTGCCGCCGAAGGTAGCGGCGCCCAGCGTCCCCGCATTGCCCGGACCGCGGTCCACCAGAATGCTGCCGATGGTGGTGGCGGGGAAATAGGATTGGGAATGATGGCTGGGGCCGTTGCTGTCACCGAAGGGGATGCCGTCAAAGCTCATGCCGTAGCTGCCGTCCGGCAGGCCGCGCATGGTGTTCTTGACGCCGCCATCGGACAGGCCCGGACCGTTGACGTCGAAGCCGGTCATGCCGGGGGCAATGGCCAGGATGGTGGTGTAGTCGGCGGTATCGGAAACCGAATCCTCGATATAGGAACGGTTGATGATGGTCTGCGGCTCCATCGTCTCCAGCGAGGACTTCGCGGGCGCGGTATCCGGATTGAAGGCCGTGCCGCTGACCACGACGGTTTCCGGCGCCGCGTCATTGGCCGCCAGTTGCTGGGCTGCGGCGGGCGCGGCCAGCAAGGCACCGGCGAACAAGGCCAAAGTGGCAACCGTGCCGTTCAGGCGGGCGGAAATCCTCGACATGAAATAGTCCCCTCGTTACGAAGGGGACGAGCAAATTCATGGACGTTTCCGCCTGTTTCGCGAAAACGCCTGGCGCGGAATGCGCTGGATGTATCCCCTTATGGGCGCGGTCCATCGCATGCGGGTTTGTCGGTCCGGTGACGCCGGCTATACGAAAAATCAACGTCTGGCGGCGGCAAATCCATCCCTTTGACAAACTGCGCTCTTGCCAGCGGACGTCCCGGGCCGGAACAATGACAACATGAAAATATTACTGATCGAAGACGATCCGGAAACCGCCGACCATATCTGCCATGCCTTGCGCGCCCATGGCCACGAGGTGGAAGAAAGCCGCAACGGGCCGGACGGGCTTGCCTCGGCGCGCGGCGGCCAGCACACGGCCCTGATCGTGGACAGGATGCTGCCCGGCCTGGACGGCCTCAACCTGGTGCGGCAGCTGAGGACCGAAGGCTGCCAGACCCCCGTCCTGTTTCTCACCACCATGAGCGGGATCGACGACCGGGTCGCGGGGCTCAATGTCGGCGGCGACGATTATCTCACCAAGCCTTTCGCACTTGCCGAACTTGTGGCGCGCATCAACGCCATCACCCGGCGCGGCGAATCGGGTCCGCCCGTGACGCTGCGGGCCGGCGATCTGGAAATGGATTTGATCCGCCGCGCCGTTCATCGCGGCGACAAGCCCATCGAGCTTCAACCGCAGGAATTCCGCCTCCTGGAATATATGCTGCGCAATGCCGGGCGCGTGGTCACCCGCAGCATGCTCCTGGAGAATGTCTGGGATCTGCATTTCGACCCGCGCACCAACATCGTGGAGACGCATATGAGCCGGTTGCGCGGCAAGATGGACCGGGGATATACGCGCGAGCTGATTCACACCATCCGCGGCAACGGATATATTTTGCGTGCGGATTAGGATCTTTCACACTGAAGGATTTCGCATCGCGGCGATCTTTGTCGCCATTTTCGCAATATCCGCGGCAGCGCTGGCCATCGTCACGCTTGCGGTCGTCGACCAGGAATTGCGCAGCCAGATCGTGCAATTCGCCAATGCCGATATCGGTTCGGTCAAGGACGGCTACCGCACCCAGGGCGTAAGGGAAGCCAGCGAAGTGGTCGGCCAGCGCATGGCCTCGCCGGGCGCGTCCGATTTCTTCCTGCTGCAGCGGAACGGTTCGGAAAAGCTGGCCGGCAATCTGCCTCCGATGCAGGCCTTGACCGGCGTCATCGAATTTCCCCATCCCGCCGCCGCCGGACGCGCCATTCTGGGCGTGGGCGCCTTCGTCGCGCCCGGCCTGTATGTCTTCGCCGGCAGCGATCTTCGCGCCACGCAGATGGCACGCCAGCGCATCCTGCGGACCTTGATCTGGATTTTCGCGGGCGCGCTGGCGCTGGCGCTTCTGGGCGGCACGATCGTCAGCCGAACCTTCCTGCGCCGCACCGACGAGATCGTCACCACCTGCCGCGCCATCATGGCGGGCAACCTGGCCAGCCGCATTTCCGTGCGCGGCACCGAAGACGAACTCGACCGGCTTTCGGAAACCATCAACGCCATGCTGGACCGTATCGCGGCGCTGATGGACAATCTGAAACAGATCACCAGCGACATCGCCCATGATCTGCGCACGCCGGTGACGCATCTGCGCCACCGCCTGGAACGAGCCCGCGATCAGTCCAGTAAGGTCGAGGATTACGACCAGGCCCTGGAAGCAGCCATCGCCGCATCGGACGATATCCTGGCTTTGTTCAGTGCCTTGCTCCGCATCGCCCAGATCGAAGGCGGCGCGCGGCGCGCCAATTTCGCGCCGCTGGACCTGTCCGGCCTTCTGACGCGGCTGGGCGATGTGTTCGGCCCGGTGGCGGAAGACGCGCGTCATCATTTGAGCCTGGCGCCGGGTGATCCCGTCACCATCCTCGGCGACCGGGAGCTTCTCACCCAGGCTTTCTCCAACCTGATCGAAAACGCGATCCTGCATACGCCGGCCGGAACCATCGTGACGGTCAGCCTCGCCCATCGAAACGGAGAAGCGGTGGTGACGATCAGCGACGACGGTCCCGGCGTTCCGCCGGATGAGCATCCCAAGCTGTTTCAGCGCTTCTATCGCCTGGAAGCGAGCCGGACCCGGCCCGGCTATGGGCTGGGACTGCCGCTGGTGGCGGCGATCGCCGAGCTGCATGGCGCCTCGATCGCCATCGAATCCCAGCCCGGGCGGGGCTTTGCGATTTCGCTCCGTTTTCCCGGCAATATGGACGGCGCTTAAGGCGCGTTCGCGGCGGTACGCGTCCATCCGCCGCCAAGCGCCTTGTAGAGCGTCACCAGCGCGACCAGCCGGGCGCGATGAATATCCGCACGCTGATCCCGGGCAGTATTCAAGGTCCGCTCCGCATCCGTCACGACCAGGAAATCGGCATAGCCCGCGCCATATTTGCGGCGCGCCGCCGCCAGCACTTTTTCCGCCTGGGCAACCTGCTCGCGCAGCGCCGCTTCCTGATCCGCCAGGTGCGCGATATTGCCCAGGGCATTCTCGACATCGGAAAAGGCGGCGATGGCGGCGGCGCGATAGGCGGCGAGCAATTCCTCCTCGCGGGCCTTGGTTTCATCGATGCGGCCCTGGATTTTCCCATTGTCGAAGATCGATTGCACCAGCGAAGCGCCGATGCCGGCCGCCAGGCCGGTGCCCGGCAAGGTATCGATAGCGGCCGCCAGCGCCGGGTAAGCCACGCCGCCATTGGCGGTCAGCGTGATGTCGGGCAAGAAAGCGGTGCGGGCGGCGGCCAGATCGGCATGGGCGGCCGCCAGATTGGCTTCGGCGGCCATCACATCGGGCCGCCGCGCCAAAAGCTCGGAGGGAAGACCGGGTGTCACCGCCGGGCCCGACAGGCCTGTCAAGCTGGCGCCCGTCACCGCCAATCCTTCCGGCGGACGGCCCAGAAGCAGGGCCAGCGCATTACGGGTTTCCAGTTCCTGCTGCGCCAGGCCGGGAAGGATGGCGCGCTGGGCGGCCATATTCGCGCGTTCCTGCGCCAGATCCGACGTTGCCGCGTATCCGGCATCCACACGCCGCTGCACCACGCGCAACGTCTCTTCCGACGCGGCGAGATTGGCGCGGGCGATGTCCATGCGCTCGCGCAGGGACAGAAGCTGGAAATATGTATCGGCGATCCCGGCCGAAACCGTAAGGCCGACGGTGGCACGATCCGCCGCGCTGGCGGCGCGCGCCGCTTCCGCCGACTGGAGCGCGTCGCGATTCTTGCCCCAGAAATCGAGCTCATAGCTGGCGCCCAGCGCGGCGCCCCAATCGGTCTCGTGAAGCGAGGCGCCTTTCGCCTGGCCGTACAGCGTGTTCACATTGGCGTTCAATCCCAGGCTGGGAAGCAGCGGCGCGCCCGCCTGCTTGGCCCGGGCATCGGCCTGGCGCAGCCGCGCCACGGCCTGGGCGATATCCAGGTTGCCCGCTTCCGCCGCCGTCATCAGGGCGGAAAGCTGGGCATCGCCAAAACCATTCCACCAGTCCCGGGCAGGCCAGAGCGGCGCATTCTTGCCATCCGCCTGTTCGAAAGCCTTGGGAATATCGCCCGCCGGCAATTGCGGCGGCGGAACGTCCGCGCAACCGGCCAATAAGATCGCGGCCACCGTGGAGAGGAGCGTTTTACGCATCCGTCGCCCTCCCCTTGCGGCCGCCGAAACGCTCGGCCAATGCCGGCAGGACCACGAGATTGAGCAGGGTCGAGCTGACCAGACCGCCCAGCACCGTCACCGCCATGGGCCCTTCGATCTCCTGGCCTGCCCGGTTCATGCCGAGCGCCAGAGGCATCAGGCCCAGCGCGGTGACGGCTGCCGTCATCAGAATGGGAATGAGCCGTTCCTGCGCGCCCCGCAGAACCGTCACGGGCGACCAGTCGGCGCCTTCATTGTCGACCAGATGCTCGTAATGGGCCAGGAGCAGGATCGCATTGCGGGCACTGACGCCGAAGACCGTCACCAGGCCGACCGTCGCCCCCAATGACAATCCCACGCCCGTCGCGGCGATTGCCGCCACGCTGCCGATCAGGCTGAACGGCAGGTTGACCAGAACCAGCCAGGTGTGAACCCGCCAACGGAAGCAGACGAACAGGATCAGACCGATCAGGATCAGCGCGAAGCCGGTATAGAGCAGCATCTGGATCTGCGCCGCCTGCTGGGCGGCCGCCTCGCCCGTGAATTCGACATAGACGCCCGCGGGCAGTTTCAGGGCCGCGACTCGGGCTTTGGCGTCATTCACGGTGGCCTGCAGCGACCGGCCGGACACGTTGAAGGTGACGGCATCGAAACGCTGCCCGCCCTCATGGGTCACGGTATAGCGCGTGTCCGTGGGCGTGATCCGCGCGATCTGGCTGAGGGGAACCGGCCCCATCGGGCCGGCGATCAGAAGCGAGGACAGAAGCTCGGGACGGTCCCGCGCGGCCGGCGGCAACAGCAGCACCACATTCACGGCGCGCGTGCCCGCGTAAGTCTGGCCCACGGTGGCGCCGGCATAATCGCTTTGCACGGCATCCAAGACATCGCCGGCCTTGAGGCCGTTCGCCACGAGAGCGGCGGAATCGAGCTGGATCGCCAAGGTCGGTGTGCCGCTTTGGGGCTTGAACTGCAGATCCTTGATGCCCGCGATGCCGCCCAGGGCCCCCACGATCTGATGGGCGGGGCTGTCCAAAGTGTCGAGCTGGTCGCCGAAGATCTTCACGGAAATGTCGGCGGTGGCGCCGGTCAGGCTTTCGTCAATGCGGTCGCCCAGAAAGGTGCGGACATCGATCTGCAGGCCCGGATAATGGGTGGCGATCTCCCGCAAGGCGTCTTCCGCTTCTTTTTGATCGACCCCGGCATCGGGCTTCATTTCGATATGGAATTCGCTTTGATGCGGGCCGCTGGTGTCTTCGCCAAGCTCGGCGCGGCCGATCTGCTGGGACGCGGTCGCGATATAAGGCAGCGCCAGTACCTCGGCGCTGATGCGCCGGCCGATGGCCGCCATCTCCTCCAGCGACACGCCGGGCGTGGAAGCATCGACCTGCATGACGAAATGGCCTTCCCGGAAATCGGGCATGAAGGTGGATTGCAGGAAAGGCAGAAGCGCGATGGATGCGACCGTGAGAATGCCGAGCCCGATCAGGACCAACCGGAAATTCTTCCGCACGCCTTCGATCCCGTGGCGCTGCCAGTCTTTGAGCCGCAAAATCCAGCCGAAATCCGCATGCGCGTCGCGCGCGTTCAGCATCAGCGCCGAAAGGGCCGGCGCCGCCGTCAGGGCCACGCCCAGCGACGCCAGCACCGCCAGGATGAAGGCCAGCGCCAACGGGCCCACGAAATGGCCCTGCACGCTGGTGGAAAAAAGCTGCGGCAGGAAAACCGCGATCACCACCAGGGTCGCGTAAACAACCGGTCCGCGCACTTCCAAGGTGGCGTCGCGGATCACCACGATCTTGGACCTGGGACTGGCCAGCTTGGCGTTTTCGCTGAGCCGCCGCAGGACATTCTCGATGCCGATGATCGCATCGTCCACCAGCACGCCCAGCGCCACGGCGAAGCCGCCCAAGGTCATGGTATTGAGCGATTGTCCCATCCGGTCCAGCACGGCGGTGGCTGCCAGCAGCGACAAGGGAATGGCGAGGAAGGTGATGAAAGCGGATCGCCAGTCGCGCAGGAACAGGTAAAGGATCGCCAGAATCAGAACGGCGGCGATCACCAGGGACTGTTCGAGGGAGTTCAGCGCTTGTTCGATGAAGTTGGCCGGACGATGCAAGGCCGGATAGACCGTCACGCCCTGGGCTTCCAGCGCCGGCTTCAGTTGGGCGATCGCCGCCTCCACCGCGCGGGTGGCATCCAGCGTGTTGGCGCCATACTGGCTGGCCAGCGCCATCAGGACGCCCGGCCGTCCCATGATCTGGGCATCGCCCGATTTCAGGGCCGGCGCCTCGGTCACGGTCGCGACATCACCGATGGTGATGGGCCGTCCCGACCGCACCGTCATCACCGCCTGGGCGATGGCCGACGGATCGGGCGACGGGACCGGGGTCTGAATCAGCACGCGCTGGTGGGAAAGATCCACGAAACCCGCGCCGTGCAGCGCCAGGGCCTGCCGGGCGGCGTCGGCCAGGTCGGTGAGAGTCAATCCATAGGATGTCATGCGCGGCAGATCGGGCTGAATCTGGATCTGGCGCACCGCTCCGCCGAAAACGATCACATGCGCCACGCCCGGCACCGCCAGCAGCGCCGGCTTCATCACCCAATCGGCCTGATCGCGCAATGCAAACGCATCGAGCTTGTCGGATACCAGGCCGATCTTCAGAAGATCGAAGGTGCTGGATGTCAGGGGCGACAATTTCGGCGTCCCCACGCCCAAAGGCAGGCTGGAACCCAGCTCGCCCAATCGCTCGGAGATGCCCTGGCGGGCATTATAGAGATTGATGTTGTCCTGGAACTGAATCTTGATGACGGACAATCCGGGAATGGATTCCGAGCGGATGGTCGCCAGGCCGGTCGCGCCATTGACGGCGTTCTCGATCGGCTTGGTGACGAGTTGCTCGACTTGCTGCGCGGTGAATCCCGGCGCCTCGGTCTGGATGTCCACCGTGGTGGGCACGAAGTCGGGAAAGACATCCAGCGGCGCGGTGCGCGCCGACCACAATCCCACCAGCAGGCCGACCAAGGTCAAGGTCGCGATCGCGCCGGCATAGCGCACACAAAGATCGACGAACCAGCGCATCGTCAATCCTCGGCAGCGCTGCTGGGATTGATTTCATGGGACAGAAGCACGCCGGCGCCGCTGGTCACGACTTTCTGGCCGGGGGCGATACCGGCGCCGGGGCGCACGAAATAGCCATGTCCCATCGGCTTGCCGATATCGATCCGCGTCCTGAGGTAATGGTTGGCGCCGGTTTCCACATAGACCGAGGCCTCGCCCTCGCCCATCAGAAGCGCCGATGCCGGCACCAATATCCCGCTTTCGGCGGCGCCGACCGGAATGGCCGCGATCACGCGCTCGTTCTGTGCCAGGTCGCTGCCGTCGACCAGGGCATAGAATCCCCGGCCCGGGAACGCAGGATCGGCGGGCGCATCCCATACTTTGGCGGACATCCAGTTCTGCCCATCGGCGCCCAGCCGGGTGATCTTGATCGCCGCCGGCGCGGCGCGGCCCAACGCACCCAGCGGAAAGGTGACATGGACGAGCGCGGTCTTCCCGCTGGCCAGCCGTGTCATGATCGCCGCGCGCTCCGCCGGATTGCTCCAAGGCGCATGAATTCCGAAAACCGCATCGGCCTTGCGACGCGCCAGCGCCAGCGCCGCCTGGTCCGCTGCGGCCTTGCTGGCGGCCGCTTCGACCACTTCGCGGGAAACCGCCGCCTCATCGCCCGCGCCCAGCGCCCGCGCCCGTGTCGCCGCGGCGGCACTCTGCGTGGCCGCGGCCGATGCCGTCATATAGTCGGCATCGGTCTGCGCGATGGCGTCCAGCGCCGTCACGATGCCATAGCCAGAGACTTCTTTTTGAAAGCGGGCATTGGGCGCCGCAGTGGTCGCTATCCCCAGGCCCTTGGCCTCTTCCGCGCTCAGGCTGACGCCCGGCCCCGTATCCTTGTCTTCTTTCTTGTCCGGTGCGGCGCCCGGCCCGCAAGCCGCCAGCAGCAGAAACAGCGCGAAGGAAATTTTCTTCATCCGCGATCCAGAATGATAAGGCGGAAGGTGCCTGGGACCGGAACCTTCCGCGGATGCGGCTGCTCCGCTGTCGGCGTGCCCGGATGACGGTCCGCCGTCACCAGGAAAACGCGATGCGTGCTGGGGTCCAGTTCCATCGTGCGGGCGCCATCGGCGGTTTTGATATTTTCGAGAACCGTGAACTTGCCGGGATTGTCCTCATGCGCGACCGTCAGGGTGCCACTTTCCCCGTTCGAACTGAAGATCAGCCCCGTGGCGGGATCGAAGCGATCCGCGTCCACGCCGTTCCCGATGGGAAAATGCCCGACCACCTTTCCGGTCTTCATATCCTCCACCGATGTCATCTGATTGTCGCAGCCGGAGAAGATCCGCCCATGTGCGACATCCGCCGCCATGCCGGACGGAGATTCGCAAGGTGCCAGCGGGTAATGTCCCCGGACGGCGAGCGTCTTGGCATCGAAGGCCGCCAATTCGCTCTTGTCTTCGATATTGACGAAGATGGTGCCCGCCTCGTCGGCCACAGCCGCTTCCGGCTTGCCGCCCAGGGCCACGGTGCCGACCACCTTGCCGGTGGCCGCATCCACGGCGGTGGCATCGCCGCTTCCCGCGTTGAAGGTGAAAATCCGGTTGGAGCGCGGCTCATAGAGAATGCCGTCCGGCCGGGTGCCCACCGCGATCTCGCCGACCTTGGTGAAATTCTTCCTGTCGATCACCGCGATCCGGTTGGCGCCGCCTTCGCTCACATAGGCGCGGTCGCCCGCAAAGACGGTGCCGTGAACCCCTTCGAGCTTGCCGATATCGGCCAGCACTTTTCCGTCCGCGGAATCGAGCACCATCACATGCGTTCCGCGAGTGACGAAAAGATTTCCCGTGGCAGGATCGCGGTTGATGTAATCCCAACCGCCCTCTCCGCCCAAGGTAACGGTCTTGACGATGCGATAGCCGGACGGGCCCGCCATCGCCTGGCTCGCGAGACAGGCGGTGGCAGCGAAGATCAGGATCATTGCTCGGGACATGGCGTCACCTCCGGCATTTTCCGGCGGGCACTTTGCCATATCCGTATAAATCATTCGGTGCGGCCTGGCGGCCTTCCGCTATAAATTTCGCCAATGCGCGTTCATCACTGCACGCCGGAAATGTATTGATGAAATTCAGCACATGCGCGGAACTTCGTGACGGGTCCGTAAACGTCCGGCCTTACGCGCCAGCCGCTTATCGTTGGTCGGACGGCACCGCATCCGCCATCAGCGGGTCCATCGCGTCCAGATGCTCATGGACCTTGCGGCGGAACGTGCCAGTCGCGGCCAACGAGATCGCGGCGATGAACAAGGGCGGCAGCGCCACCCAGCAGACCGTCCGCCAGCCATAGGTCTCGAGCAGGCCGCCCGAAATGAAGGAGCCGACCGCGACAAAGCCGAACACCACGAAATCGTTGAAGGCCTGCACCCGCGTGCGCTCTTCCGGCCGGTAGCATTCCAGCACCAAGGACGAAGCGCCCAGGAAGGCGAAATTCCAGCCCAACCCCAAAAAGATCAGCAAGACCCAGAAATGAGTCTGGGTGATCCCGGAAAGCCCGGTCGCGATGGCGCAGACCGTGAGCGCCAGACCAGCCAGCACAATGCGGCCGGCACCGAACCGGGTGATCAGGCTGCCGGTGATCAGGCTGGGCAGATACATGGCAATGACATGCCATTGCAGCCCCAGGTCCGACGATTCCAGTGAAAGGCCGCAGATCTTCATCGCCAGCGGCGCCGCCGTCATGATGAAGTTCATCAACAGATAGCTGATCACGCCGCAGATGATCGCGGCGACGAATTTGCGCTGGCGCACGATTTCGAACAGGGGACGGCCGGCATTGGTATTTTCGTCGGCCAGTTTCGGTATCGAAATGCCGGACAGGATCAGGCCGCACAAGACTGCCAGCGCCGCCTGCGAGAGATAGCTGGCGAGGAAAAGATAAGGTGGCAGGAGCTTCATCGTGTGGGTCACGATCTGGGGCCCCAGCACGCCGGCGAACACGCCGCCGATCATCACGATGGAAAGCGCGCGGGCCCGCTGTTCCTGCGGCACGCAATCGGCCGCGGCGAAGCGGAACGACAGCACCGCCGCCGCATAGGCGCCGCCCAGGAACATGGCCGCCGAGAACAGCCAGAAGGATCCCAGCAATACGGCCAGCGCCGAGATCAGTCCCGCCGTCATGCCGGCCATGGTGCCGGTGCGGAATGCCGCCTGCCGTCCCCAGCGGCGCGCGATCGCTCCCGTCGGCAAGGTGCAGGCCGCCATGCCCACCACGAAGACGGAAATCGGGAAAGTCGCCAGCGCCTTGTTGGGTGCCAGCATGTCGCCGACGATGGCGCCGGTGGCATAGACGATCACGGAATTGGCGCTGCCAAAGGCCTGCGCCACCGCGAACCGGATCATATTGTTCCGGATCTGCGCCTTGCCCATGCCGTCGTCGTGGCTTTCCGAAATTCCAGACATTTTATTTCCCCGGCCGGAGTTTCCTGGCCTTTTGTCAGAAGCGGGGATTTTCCTATCGGCTGAGTGTGAAATCCGCAACCATTCAACCGGAATGGCGGATCTGCGCCATTTCGGCATAGCGCTGGCGGTACTGTTTCAGACCCAGCCAGGTGATGCAGAAGGTGAGCGGGCCCAGCACCAGGGCCGTGGTCGACAAAGCATGCGGCAAGGCCCGCGCCCCGGTGAACACAAAGTCGCTGAGGAAAGCCGGCAGGATCGGCCCCATGCTCACCCCGAACAATCCGGTGGCCAAGAGGAAGATCGCGCCCAGCTGCGCCCGCAAATGATTGGGCGCCACCATCTGGATGGCCGACGGGATCAGAACCGGCGTGAAGGCAATGAAGAATTTATAGGGGATCAGAAGTCCCGCCATGATGGTGGCGCTGGGCGCGATGGGAAGCAGGCAAGCTGGTATCATGATGCCCAGCGCCGCCCAGGCGGTGAGCTTCATGCAGGCATCGCTCTTTCCCCGCGCCAGCGCACGGCTGGAGTACCAGCCGACGAAAAGAAGGCCGAGCGGGCCGCCGATCACCGACGATATCCCGTTCATGCGGCCGGTTTCACGCGCCGTCCACCCCCAGGTCCGGACGAACAGTTCCGGATACCAGGAATCGGTATAGGCGATCACGGAGAACATCGCCGAACCCACGAACAAGGACAGGGCCATCAGGGGATAGCGGCGCAGGAATGCGAACACTTCGGCAAATGGAAATTTTCCTGTCGCCATCGCGGATCTCGCTTCGCCGGTGCGCGCGGGCTCCTTCAGCGTCGAAACCCAGAGCGCGATCAGCAAACCGGGCAAGCCGATCACAATGAAAACCAGATTCCAGGACCGCACCGCGCCGACATAAGGCAGAACGACTTCAGGGGTCTTCTGCAGCAGGCCGATCACTTCGCCGCCCAGAATGAGGGCGAGGCCCGCGCCGATGAACAGGCCCAGCACGTAAAGGCTCATGGCGCGCGGCAAGCGCGTTTTGTCGAAGGAATCCGAAATCAGGGAATAAGCGGAGGGCGACAAGGTCGCCTCGCCCACGCCGACACCGATCCGCCCCAGGAACAGAACCGGATAGGTGCGCGCCAGGCCGCACAGCACGGTCATCAGGCTCCATACCGAGATGCCGATGGCGATCAGATTCTTGCGGTTATAGCGATCCGCAAGATAGCCGATCGGCAGCCCCATCAAGGTATAAAAGATACCCAGCGCACCGCCGGTCAGAAGCGAGAACTCGAAATCGGTGATGTGCAAATCGCGGCGGATCGGCCCCACCATCAGATACAGAATCTGCCGGTCCAGGAAGGACAGCACATAGGCGACCATCAGGACGCCGGCGACATACCAGGGATAATAGCGGCGCCAGCCAGTGGCGGGCGCAGCGACCGGCTCTGCGCCGGCGGCAGGATCTGCATGCACGGTGGAAATTCCTTCCGTTACAAAAGCGGTTCCGGCAGTCGTCAGGCTTCACTTATTTATTTGGCTCACCCAGGTTTATTTGGCTCACCCAGGGGATTGGGCGGGGGCGGATTTAGCGGCGGCACAAAGGGGTGGATAAGCGCCCAGGGACTGGGCATCTCGCCCACCTCTACTTCGATCAAGGATGGGCCGCCGGCAATTTCCGCCGCCTTCAATGCGCCGGCAAGGCCGGCCGGCGAATTCACCCGTTCGGACCGCACCCCGAATGCCTGGGCCAGAAGCTGGAAATCCGGGTTCTGCAATTCGACCGCGAAGGTGCGCCCAAAGGTCCGCTTCTGAATGCGCTGCACATTGCCGAAGCGCCCGTCCGCGAAAACCACGGTGGTGAGATTGAAGCTATATTTCGCCGCCGTCGCCAGTTCCTGAAGCGCCCAGCCGAAACCGCCATCGCCGGTGATCGACACGGTGCGCTTGCCCGGCGCGCCCGCCGCCACGCCCAGCGCCGTGGGAAAGCCATAGCCCAGACTGCCCTGAAAGCCCGGCGTCACCAGGCCATGCGGGGTATGAACCTTGTAGGCGATATTGGAAAAATAACCGACCTGGGTCAGCTCGCTGACCAGGGTGGCATCGTCGGCGATATGATCGCGCAACACCGCCACATAATCCGATTGCGGCTGGACGGCATCCATCTGCACATCCTCCCAGGCTTTCACCTTGGCGACGTCGTCCGCGCGCGACGGCGGTTGCGTACGCCCATCCAATGCCGCGCCGATGGCTTGCAATCCCAGACGGACGTCGCCTTGAAGATTGAGCCCGGGCTGGCGCGGCGGGGCAAAAGCCGCTTCATCGATATTGAGATAGATCAGCTGACAATCCGGCGAGGCAAAGACCGGCTTGGCCACCGCATCCAGGAAACGGCTGCCCGCCACCAGGATCACATCGGCATGGGGCAACACGCAGCGGCCGCCCAAGGTGGAAAGCGCCAGGGGATGGCGGGCGGAAACCGCGCCGCGCGCGCCTTCCGTCATCACCGCGGGCGCCTGCAATCTCTCGGCCAACGCTTTCAAGGCATCGCCCGCCTCGCGCGCTCCGCCGCCGCCATAGATCACGGGGAATTTCGCTGCCCCCAGAAGCGCGGCAGCGCATGCCACGTCCGACGGATCGGCCGGCGTCGGCGCGAAAGGCGCCGCGTCGAAATAGTGCACGCCCTCCATGGCGCCCTGCAGCACATCCGGCGGCAACTCGATCGCCACCGGCCGGGGACGGCCTGAGCGCAGCTGCGCGAAAGCGTCATGCACCAAAGCGGGGATTTCGGACGGCGCGCGGGCAATGCCATGCCATTTGGTGAGAGATTTTAAAATGCCGGACTGGTCGGCAATCTCATGCAGCATGCCGAAGCCCTTGCCGATGGTGGGCGACGGAATCTGCCCCGCGATGAACAAGACCCGCGCATTGCAGGCCCAGGATGTCGCCAACCCCGCCAGGGCATTCAGCATGCCGGGGCCCGGCACCATCATGCAGACGCCTTCCTTGCCGGTGGTGCGGGCATAGCCATCTGCCATGTACGATGTGGCTTGCTCGTGCCGGGGCACGATGAAGCGGATATCCGGCGCGTCGCAAAGCGCGTCGACCGCCCAGTCCAGTTGCACGCCGGGAATGCCGAACACGATCTCCACGCCTTCGCGGCGCAGCTGTTCGACAAGCGCCTGGCCCCCGGTGGTCATGCCTGTTCCTTTATCGTCACGCGCGTATCGGACGGGTTATAGCCTTGGGCGAACAATATTCTTCCAAGCCGTAGCGGCCATTCTCGCGGCCGAGACCCGACTGCTTGACGCCGCCGAACGGGGCCGCCAGATCCAGCGACGCGCCGTTGAGGATCACCTGCCCCGTCCGCATCTGCCGCGCCACGCCTTCCGCGCGCTCCAGACTTTCCGACCAGACTCCTCCAGACAGACCATACTGGCT
The DNA here is from genome assembly GCA_017307355.1 of Alphaproteobacteria bacterium. Classification (GTDB taxonomy): domain Bacteria; phylum Pseudomonadota; class Alphaproteobacteria; order Micropepsales; family Micropepsaceae; genus Rhizomicrobium. The sequence continues at coordinate 69,229 of JAFKFG010000012.1, read as the reverse complement.
GTCATTGGCGATCCAGATGGCATCCCTTTCGTCGGCATAACCGATCACCGACAACACCGGCCCGAACGTCTCCTCCCGGAAAATCGCCATCGCCCGGGTGACATGGGAAAGGATGGTGGGCGACACATAAGCACCTTTGGGCAAACCCGCCGGCTGGTCCGGTCCACCACAAAGGAGCGTTGCACCTTCCTGCATCGCGCCGCCGATCGCCTGGCGGACTTTTTCCTGCTGCGCACGGTTGGCCAACGGACCCAGGCGGTTGGCCGGATCGGTGGGATCGCCCAAGGTCCAACTCTTTGCGGCCTCGACCGCAATCGCTTCCACCTCGGCCCGCCGGGACTCCGGCACGATCAGCCGCGACAGGGCCGCGCAGACCTGGCCGGAATTGATGAAAGACTGGCCCAGGGCCGCCGGAATGACTTTTTCCAGATCGGCATCGTCCAGAATGATGTTGGCGGATTTTCCGCCCAGTTCCAGCGCCGCCTTTTTCAACTCGCGGCCCGCGATTTCCGCCACTGCCCGGCCGCCGCGGGTCGAGCCGGTGAAGGAAACCATGTCCACTTCCGGCCGCGCCACCAGTGCGGCGCCGGTTTCGCGGCCACCCAGAACCATGTTGAACACGCCGGGAGGTGTTCCCGCGGCATGGAATATTTCCGCCAGGATCACGGCATCCAGCGGCGTCACTTCGCTGGGCTTCAGAACCACGGTGCAACCGGCGGCCAGCGCCGGGGCGATCTTGGCCAGGATCTGATGCAAGGGAAAATTCCAGGGCGTAATCGCCACCACCACGCCCACCGGATCGTTCTGCACGATGGAGCGGCCGAGTACGCGATCATCCAATTCCGCCGCCACGGCCAAAGTGGCGCGGATGTCGCCCACCGCCAGGCCGATCTGCGCGGCGCGGGAAAAGCCGATGGGGCAGCCCATCTCTGCCGTGATCAGACCGGCCAACTCGTCGGCGCGGGCTTCGATGCCGGCACGTACCCGTTCCAGCAGCGCGATGCGCTCCGCCACGGGAGTTTGCGACCAGCGGTCGAACGCCTTGCGTGCCGCCGATGCCGCGCGCGCCGCATCGGCTTCGGAGCTTGCGACCGCTTCGGCGATGACAAGTTCGGTGGCCGGATTCACCACCGGGATCGCTGCCGGCGACGCCGAAGCCTGCCACACGCCGTCGATGTAGTTCTGCCGCCCCCGCCCTTCGCTCATGACTGCGATACTTTCGCGTCCAGGCTGGTGCCGGCTTCGAGGCGAACCAGATCCTTGTCCGCATCGAAATTCACGCCCATCGGATCCCTGCCCGCGGCAATGGCCTCGAGCTGGCGGCGGAACACATGCCGCAGCTTCGACACGCCCATGTCGGTGGATGCCAGATGTTCGTCCGAATGCAGCGTGATCGGGCCCTGGCTGACCTGGGCTTCGAAATCGCCGGGATATTTGCGGTGCTCTTCCTCGCTCAACTCATGCCAGAGCTTGCCGTTGAAATGCGAGCGGATCTTGGACAGCGCGCCCGCCTCGGTGACCCTGCCCGCCGAATAGATGCGAAAGCTGGTATCGTCGATCGGGAGCACCCAGCCTAAGAGGCTGCACGAACCCTCGCCTTCGGCACGGGGACTGGCCACGGCCCGGATGGTGGGAAGCACCGCTTCGGTGATGCGCCGATGGATGCCGGCTTCGATCTCGCGCAACTGCACGGAGCGGACGCCACGATCCGTATAGTCGAATTTCACTTTCGGCATCACCGACATCTTGGCCACGAATTGATTGCCGCTGAAGGCGCCATGCAGGATGGGAACATGGAACGGGTCCATCACATTCTCAAAATGCTGCAGCCAATTGCAGGGCACGATGGCGGCGCCGCCGCTGCCGATGCTGCTGCCGTCGGCTTCGAGAAACTCACCGGGGCCCAGTTCTTCCAGAATATTATAGCGCGGCAGGACCGGCTGTTTGTCGGGCGGGCCCATATAGGCAAAGATCAGGCCGTAACGCTCCTGCACCACATAATAAGGCTGGCGGATATTCTTGCGGGTTGCCGCCCCATGGTCCGGCTCGCAGGGCTGATCGACGCAAGCCCCATCCACCGCAAACATCCAGCCATGGTAGCAGCAGCGGATGCCCTCCTCCTCCACCCGCCCGTAATAAAGCGATGCGCCGCGATGGGCGCAGCGGTGATGCAGGAGGCCGGGACGGCCCTTCTTGTCGCGAAACAGAATAAGATCCTCGCCCAGTACCCGGACCGGACGCGGGGTTTCGTTGGCATCGGCGGCAAGCCCCACGGGATGCCAGTAGCGGCGCAGCAATTCGCCCATCGGCGTGCCCGCGCCCACGCGCGTCAATTCCTCAAAAGAGGTTGGCGGCTTGCGGCCATAAGCGGTGGATTGATGAAGCATGCCATTCCTCCCCACGCGTTGCCGGTCTGGCTGGCATCATAGTCCGGCGAAAGGACTGCCCGACAGAGGGCCCTTTCGCAGATGCGGCAAATTCCGGAAATGCCGACTTTCGATACCGCAGATTAATTTAACATGTTATCTTTCTCTGGCAAGCCCGGGCGGCATGAATTCGCACTCGCTTGTATTACTTAACATGTTTATTATCATCGCCTCTTCGTAAGGAGATCCCACCATGACGAATGCGCGCCGCGCCGCGGCCTTGGCCGCCATCGGGCAGATGCCGTCGCCTCTGGGCCATTTCGTGAACGGCCGCTCACTCTTAGGCGCCGGCGAAGGCTTTGCGGTGACCGAGCCCGCCAGCGGCGAGATCATCGGCACGGTCTGCGACGCCACCGAAGCCGAACTGGGAACCGCGGTCGCCGCCGCCAAGGCGGCCTTTCCGAAATGGGCCGCCACCTCCGGCGACAAGCGCAAGGCCGTCCTGCACAAGATCGCCGACATCATCGAAGCACGGGCCGAGGAAATCGCCGCCGTGGAATGCCTGGACGCGGGCCAGTGCTGGCGCTTCATGTCGAAGGCCGCCATCCGGGGAGCGGAGAATTTCCGTTTCTTCGCCGACCGGGCGCCAATGGCCAATGACGGCCAGACGCTCCCCACACCGGACCATTTGAACTACACCACCCGCGCGCCGATCGGCCCGGTGGCGGTGATCACGCCCTGGAACACGCCTTTCATGCTGTCGACCTGGAAGATCGCGCCAGCTCTGGCGGCAGGCTGCACCGTGGTCCACAAGCCCGCGGAATGGGCGCCCTATTCCGCCCGCCTTCTGGTCGAGATCGCGCAAGCGGCGGGCCTTCCCGACGGAGTTTTCAATTCAGTCAATGGGTTGGGCGAAACCACGGGCAAGCGCCTCACCGAGCATCCCGACATCAAGGCCGTCGCCTTTGTCGGCGAATCCAAGACCGGCTCGGCGATCATGCGCCAAGGTGCCGACACGCTGAAGCGGGTGCATTTCGAGCTGGGCGGAAAAAACCCCGTCATCGTATTCGACGATGCCGATTTCGAGCGGGCGCTGGATGCGGCGATCTTCATGATCTATTCGCTCAACGGCGAACGCTGCACCTCGTCTTCTCGCGTCCTGGTCCAGGCATCGATCCATGACCGTTTCGTGGAAAGGCTGGCGGCGCGGGCGCGCAACCTGAAGGTGGGCGATCCCTTCGACCCGGCCACGGAAGTCGGCCCCCTGATCCATCCCCGGCATTGTTCCAAGGTGCTGGGATACATGGACATCGCGCGCGCCGACGGTGCCGCCATCGCGGTCGGCGGCGAAGCGATGGCGGGCAAGGGTTATTTCGTTCAGCCCACTTTGTTCACCGGCGCCAGTCAATCGATGCGCATCGCCAAGGAAGAGATTTTCGGCCCGGTCCTGACGGTCATTCCCTTCACCGACGAAGCCGACGCCATCGCCAAGGCCAACGATGTCGTCTATGGGCTCGCCGCCTATCTGTGGACCGGCGATGTCGGCCGGGCCTTGCGCGTGTCCGACGCGCTGGAAGCCGGCATGGTCTGGGTCAATAGCGAGAATGTCCGGCACCTGCCCACGCCGTTCGGTGGCACCAAAGCCAGCGGCATCGGGCGCGACGGCGGCGACTGGAGCTTCGATTTCTATATGGAAACGAAAAATGTCGCCCTGGCGCGCGGCGGCCACAAGATCCAGCGCCTGGGCGCGTGAGCTCAGTCCTCGCGGATGGCGCCGGTGAACGCCTGAAGTTCGGCGATCAGCTTTTTCAGCCGCTCGTCTCCGAACTTGAGCGCATAGCTGTCCAGTTGGCGCACGGTGCGGCGCGCAGTCCCCTGGATCAACGCGCGACCCGGCGCGGTCACCGAGACGATGGAGCCGCGGCCGTCCTTGGGATTGTCCTTGCGCAGCACCAGGCCGCGGTCGGCCAGATCCTTGATGATCCGCGACAGGCTGGGCCCAAACAGAAGCGCGGACTCCGCCAGGCTCTTCAAATCCATCGGACCTGCCCCCTCCAGCACGCGCAACACGCGCCATTGCTGCTCGGTCACACCCGCTTCGTTCAGCATGGGGCGGATCGGCGCCATCACCGCTTCGCGGGCCGCCAGCAAGGTGCCGGCCAGGGATTGCCGGTAAGGCAGCAACTTTCTTGCCCTTTCCGGCTTGGAGGATTCGCGGATTCTTCGGCTCAAGGGATCACTTTTTCTATTTAACGTGTTAAATATATGCCCAAGCTGGGGGAAGGTGGCAACGGATGATCGCAGGGAACATCTATGGTGTTGTCCTGAACGACCGCCCGCAGCTTGCGCAAATGGCGGGCGATTTTGCAATGCCGCCCTACAAGGCGCCGCCCGAGGCCCCAGTTCTTTATATCAAGACGCGCAACTGCCTGGCATCAAGCGACAGCGATATCGTGCTGGATGCCGATCTTTCGCGCGTCGAGATCGCCGCCACTTTGGGGCTGCTGCTCGGCCGCGCCGCCACAAAGATTGCACGCGCCGACGCGTTCGATTGCGTGGCGGGCGCCTGCCTGGCGCTGGATATCAGCGAACCGGAATCCAGCTACTACCGGCCCACGGTGCGGCAGCGCTGCCGCGACGGCTTCCTGCCGCTGGGACAGTTCGGCGCATTCGACCCGGAAATTCTGAACGCCAGCATCGGCACTGCGGTCAATAGCACGGCCACTCATGCCTGGTCGCCGGAAAGACTGGCGCGGGACGCCGCAACATTGATCGCCGACATCAGCAGCTTCATGACGTTGGCGGCCGGCGATCTTTTGTTGATCGGATTGCCCCACGATGCGCCCCGCGCGGGCCTGGGCGACACCGTGCATGTCGCATGCGCCGGCCTTTCACCGCTCGCTGTGCGCTTTCGGCCGGCAGGCGCCGCATGAAACGCGCCCGCATCGCCTATCAAGGATCCGCCGCCTGGGCCGATCTTGTCGACGATGACAAGGCCCTGCGCCTCGGCAATGGCGAAATAATATCCACAAGCAAAGCACAATGGCTGCCGCCGGTCACGCCGGGCGCATCGATCTTCGCGCTCGGTCTCAACTATGCCGATCACGTCAAGGAGCTGGGCTTCAAGGCCAAGGAGCCGCCGCTGATTTTCCTGAAGGGCATGAACGCGCTGGTGGGCCACCGGGGCACGACGATCCGGCCCGCCGACGCAAACCAGATGCATCCGGAATGCGAACTGGTCGCCATCATCGGCAAGCCCGCGCGCCATGTCGGGGCCGACAAAGCCCTGGAACATGTCGGCGGCTATACCATCGCCTGCGACTATGCAATCCGCGAATATCTGGAAAATTATTACCGCCCCAATCTTCGGGTGAAGAACCGCGACGCCACCACCCCGCTCGGCCCCTGGATCGTCGATGCCGCCGATATCCCCGATCCCCAGAATTTGCGCCTCCGCGCCCTGGTGAACGGCAAGGAAGTCCAGAATGGCTCGACCCGGGACATGGTGCTCGATGTGGCGGGCCTGATCGCCTATCTTTCCCAGACCATGACCCTTCTTCCGGGTGACATGATCCTGACGGGCACGCCGCAAGGCGTGCATTTCTGCGCGGCGGGTGACGAAGTGATCTGCGAGATCGAAGGCATCGGACGGTTGGTCAACCGCCTCGTCGCGGAGATCGCGCCTTGAGCCTTTATCAGATCTCGAAATTGCTGTTCCAGCTCAACCGCGACGAAGCGTTGAAGCGGGCATTCAAAAGCGCGCCGCAGGACGCGATCGCGCCTTTCGAGCTCAGCGAGGAGGAACGTCGCGCGGTACTCGAACCGGATATCGGCCTGCTCTATGTCCTGGGCGTCAACGGACAGATCTTGATGCATTTCGCCGCTTTCTGCGGCATCGAATGGTCCGATTATCTTCAGCGCATGCGCGACGGCGTCAAGCGGCATGGCCCGGTTCGGGCCGGCATCTATGCCATGCTGTCCGGTGTCGATGAGAAAGTGGCCGGATCATGAGCCTGGTGTTCAGCGGCATCTGCAGCCATGCCCCCGGCATCACCGGACGGGCGGAACGGGCCGATCCGGCCCTGCGCGATCCTCTCTACAAAGCGTTCGGCGGCATGCGCGATGCCCTGCATGCCGCGCGGCCCGACGCGCTGATCGTCGTCGCCGCCGAGCATTTCGCCAATTTCTTCATGAACAACATGCCCGCCTATGCGCTGGGGATGGCGGAAAACTATGACGGCCCGATCGAGGATGTCGAATGGCTGCGCATTCCCCGCCGCACCGTTCGCGGCAATCCTGATTTGTCGCGCCGCTTGATCGTCGAAGTGCAGCAAAGCGTCGACGTCGCTTATGCAGAGGAATGGCGCTTCGACCACGGCATCATGGTGCCGCTGCACTTTCTGGATCCCGACAACCGGCTCACCATCATCCCCGGCAATATCAACTGCCAGGGCCCGCCTTTGACGCCGTTGCGGCGCGCCTGGGCGTTCGGCGAAGCGCTTCGCCGCGCCTGCGATGCCGTACCGGAACGGATCGCCTTGGTCGCGACCGGCGGGATTTCCCATTGGCCCGCCACGCCTGACAGCGGCATGATCAATGTCGATTGGGACAAGGATTTCCTGGACCGCTGGGTGCGGCAGGACAAGGACGCCATGCTCTCTTACACTGACGCGGAGACCTATCGCGATGCGGGCCAGGGCGGGTTCGAGATCCGCACCTTCATCGCCGCCGCCGCCGCGGCCCGGGGCCAGGGCACCATCCATTTCTATGCGCCGATCCCCATTTTCGCGGTCGGATGCACCGTCGCCACCATGGAGATCGCGTAATGGCGCATGCAGTGGTCGAATGGACGTCCAATCTGGAAGGCGAGGCCGATATCCATGGCCTGTTGGAATTGATCGCGGCGGCAATGCGCAATTCCGGCGGGGTCTTTCCCTGGGGCGGCATACGCGTGCGCGCCATCCGGCTGGACGATTATGTGATCGCCGACGGCAAGGCAGACGACGCCTTCGTCAATGTCACGGTCAAGATGGGCGCTGGCCGCAGCGCCGAATTCAAGCAGACCTTCTTCACCGATCTCTTCGAGCAAATAAAGGCGCATTTCGCGGAACTCTATGCCCGCCGCTACCTGGCCCTGTCGCTGTATGTCGAAGAAGCCGACGAAGCGGACAGCTTCAAGCACAACAATATCCATAAGCGCTTCAAAAAGGACTGACGATGCCCCTGTCGGATGCGCAGATAGCGGACATGGCGGCCCGGCTGGATGCCGCGGAAAAAAGCGGCCAGCAGATCGGGCATTTCTCGCGCGAACATCCGGACATGACCATCGCCGACGGCTACCGGGTGCAGCGCGCCTGGGTTGCGAGCAAGCTGGCCGGCGGCCGCAGGCTGATCGGGCACAAGATCGGTCTCACCAGCCGCGCCATGCAGCGCTCCTCCAACATCAACGAGCCGGATTATGGCGCCCTTCTGGACGACATGCTGTTCGCCAACAAGAGCGACATTCCCGTCTCCCGTTTCATCGAACCCAGGGTGGAAGTGGAACTGGCCTTCATCCTGAAAGACCGGCTGTCCGGGCCCGACTGCACCATCGCGGATGTGCTGAATGCGACCAGCCGCATCGTCCCGGCCATCGAGCTTATCGATGCCCGCATCCGCCGCATCGACGCGGAAACCGGCGCCACGCGCAAAGTGTTCGATACCATTTCCGACAACGCGGCCAATGCGGGGCTGGTCATCGCGGACCAGGCCATACCAGCCGGCACCGATCTGCGCTGGATCTCGGCCTTGATCTCGCGCAATGGCGTGATCGAGGATTCCGGCGTAGCAGCGGCCGTGCTGGGCCATCCCGCATTGGGCGTGGCATGGCTGGCGAACAAATTGCAGGAATGGGACGAAAGTCTGCAGCCGGGCGAGATCGTGCTCTGCGGCAGTTTCACCGCGCCGGTCTTCGCGGCCGCCGGCGACGAATTCCACATCGATTTCGGCCCGCACGGCAACATCTCGGTACGGTTCGCATGAACAAGCTCAAGCAAGCGCTCGCCGATCACCGCCCGCAGATCGGTCTCTGGCAGGCCCTGGCCAATGCCTATACCGCCGAACTCTGCGCCGGCGCCGGCTATGACTGGCTCTTGTTCGATGGCGAGCATGCGCCCAACACCATCCAGACCTTACTGGCGCAGCTTCAGGCCGTAAAAGCCTATCCGGTGGAAGCCGTGGCCCGCCCGCCGGTCGGCGACCCGGTTCTCATCAAGCAATATCTCGATATCGGATTCCGCTCGCTGCTCATCCCTATGGTCGAAAGCGCTGCCCAGGCCAGGATGCTGGTCGCCGCCACCCGCTTTCCGCCCCATGGCATGCGCGGCGTTGCCAGCGCTACCAGCCGTGCTTCCGGCTTCGGCGCCAACACCCGTTATCTGGAAAACACGCATGCCGACATCTGCCTGGTGGTGCAGATCGAAAGCGCCGCGGGGCTCCATGCCATCGAAGACATCGCCGCCGTGGAAGGCGTGGACGGCCTCTTCATCGGACCGGGCGATCTGGCCGGGGGGCTGGGCCATCTGGGCAATTCCACACACCCCGATGTGGTATCTGCGATCTCCCAAGCGCTCATGCGGATCCGCGCGACGGGAAAGGCCGCGGGGATCTTCGCCGCGTCGGCCGAAGCCGCGAGCCGGCATGTCCGGGCGGGCGCCTCATTTGTTTCGGTAGGCACGGACACGGGTTTGCTTTTTAATGGCGCTTCGGAGTTGCGCCGAAGCGTGAAACTATAAGGCCGGTCATCGGCCAATCGGGGGGGGGGTATCATGAATCAGTCCTGCATCGCGGCCTTGATCCTGGCCGGAGCCCTGGCCTTCGGCGCGCCGGCATCGGCCGCCGAACTGCAAGGCAAATCGTTATTGGGCGAGCCGCTCTACATCGTCCAGCAGATCGGGTTTCCGCCTGCCCAGATGGAAAATCTGGTCAAGGCGACCGCGGAAGCCAAGGCCGATTTCGAGAAATCCGTCACCATCGACAACGCCACCTGGTATGCGCGCCTTCTGATGTACCAGAATCACATTCTGGACTCGATCGCGATGCTGGACCGGGGGCTGAAGCAATATCCCACATCCGGAAAATTGCTGCGCCACCGCGCCCAGCGTTACCTGACCTTGCGCGAATTCGACAAATCGATCGCCGACGGCCTGGCCGGCGTCAAATATTATGAAGGCCTGCCGATCGAGCGGGAAAAGCCCGGCCCTTCCTATTTCCCCGGCGATCCCGACATGGTGCAGATGTATCTGCATTACCATCTGGGCCAGGCCTATTTCGGCAAGCATGATTACGACAATGCCCTGAAATCCTTCGCCCGGGCCCGCGAGATCGGCGCTTTCAGCCGCGATTATGAAACCGAATCCTCCACCGTTTATTGGATGTTCCTTTGCGCCGCGCGCGCCGGACGGACGGCGGAGGCGCGGAAAATCCTCGACGGCTTTCAGCAGACGCTGTTCGAGACTCATCCCAAAGGCGATTCCGACACTTATTTCGACGGGATCCAACTCTTCAAGGGCAACCGGCCAGTCAGCTCGATGTTCAGCGCCAGCGATGGCGGCCAGCCCTTCGCCACATCGGACGGCGTGATCGCGTCGACCAGCTACAGTATCGCCCAATATTATCTGCTGATGGGCGAGCGCGACAAAGCCAAGCCCTGGCTGGCGCGGGCCATTCAGGTCAAGGGTTGGGGCTATTTCGCGCGCATCCAGGCGGAAGCGGACTGGAAGCTGCTTTATCCCAATGAAATGCCGGCCCCGGTCGCCGACGCGCCGAAATAGGCGAAAGACGCCGGACGATCCGCAAGATTGTCCGGCGGTCCTGCCTTCGATCCTGTTTTTTGGGGTTAACCTGGCGCGGGCGCTGTCCCTATAGTGGGACCATGCTCGAAACTTCCCCCCTGATCGCCGTGATCGTCGTCGGCCTTGCCCTGGCCTTTATTCTGGGCACCACAGCCCAACGCCTCAAGCTTCCGCCCCTGGTGGGATATCTCTTGGCCGGGGTGGCGGTCGGCCCTTTCACGCCGGGCTTTGTCGCCGACCAGCACCTCACCCTGCAGCTGGCGGAGATCGGCGTCATTCTGCTGATGTTCGGCGTCGGTCTGCATTTTTCCATGAAGGATCTGATGTCGGTGCGTGCCATCGCGGTGCCGGGCGCGACCCTGCAGATGGCGGTGGTAACCGTGCTGGGCTTCGGCACGGCCTGGCTGTTCGACTGGCCGCTGGCGTCGGGTCTGGTGTTCGGTCTCTGCCTTTCCGTGGCCAGCACCGTGGTGGTGCTGCGGGCCCTGCAGGACCGTCGCCTGATGGAAAGCGAGCGGGGCCGCATCGCCATCGGCTGGCTGGTGGTGCAGGATCTTCTCACCGTCCTGGCCCTGGTGGTGCTGCCGCCCTTGGCGAGCGCGATAAAAGGCGGCAACATTCAGCCTCTGCTGGTGGCCAAGGCGCTGGCACTCACCTTCGGCAAGCTGGCGGTCTTTGCCGCCCTGATGCTGGTGGTGGGACGGCGCGTCATTCCCGCCGTGCTGCACTATATCGCCCATACCGGAAGCCGCGAGCTGTTCCGCCTGGCGGTCTTGTCGGTGGCGCTGGGCGTGGCCTTTGCGGCGGCGGAACTGTTCGGCGTTTCGATCGCGCTAGGCGCCTTTTTCGCCGGCATGATCCTGTCCGGATCGCCGCTCAGCCAGCGGGCGGCGGAGGAATCGCTGCCCCTGCGCGACGCTTTCGCGGTGTTGTTCTTTGTCTCCGTGGGCATGCTGTTCAACCCTTCGGTCCTGCTGCGCGAGCCGGGCATGATCGCGCTGACCTTCGTGGTGGTGACGGCGGGCGGTGGTGGCATCGCCTTCCTGCTGCTGCGCCTTCTGGGCCAGAAAACCGGACCGGCCCTGGTGATCGCGGTCAGCCTGGCGCAGATCGGCGAATTCTCCTTCATCCTGGCCGATCTTGGCATCGGGCTGCGCGTGCTGCCGGTGGAGGCGCGGGACCTAGTCCTGGGCACGTCGATCCTTTCGATTCTTTTGAACCCACTGCTGTTCTGGCTGGCGACCCGCGACCGGGCGCAGGAAACGGACAAGGCGCCGGAACCCAAAGCACCGAAAAAGCCCGTGCTGCAGCCCACCACACTGACAAACCATGCCGTGCTGGTGGGCTTTGGCCGGGTGGGACGGCTGGTGGCGCAGGAGATGCACGACAGGCCCCTGCTGGTGATCGAGGAAGCCCAGGACGCGACCGAAAAATTGCGCGCCGCCAGCATCGAACATATCACCGGCAACGCCGCACAGAGCGACGTCTTGACCGCCGCCAATATCGCGGGCGCCACCATGCTGTTCGTGGCAATTCCGGAAGCCTTCGAGGCGGGCCAGATCGTGGAACAGGCCCGCCGCGCCAATCCAACGCTTCGGATCGTGGCCCGGGCTCATTACGACGCCGAAGGCGACCATCTCATCGCCCGCGGCGCCGACAAGGTGATCATGGGCGAACGGGAAATCGCCCATGCCATGATCGGCTGGGCATTGCCGGACATCGCGGAGCCGCAATCCGCTTAGGCATTCGGGCAAGGGGGGAAGATCCAATGAAACGACAGGCCGCAGCATTGTCTTTGATGGCGGGTCTTTGGTGGGCGGGCACCCTACCCGCTTCGGCCGCGCCGCCGGCCGACACCGATGCCGCGGTGGCAAAAGCCATGACCGCCTTCGGCGCGCCCGGCCTGTCATTGGCCGTGGTCGAGGATGGAAAGCCGGTGCTGACCAAGGGCTATGGCCTGCGACAGATCGGTACGGCCCTGAAAGTGGACGCCCACACCGCCATTCCCATCGGATCGGAATCCAAGGCGTTCACGTCCGCAGCGCTCGCCATCCTGGTGGACCGCAAGAAATTGAAATGGTCCGACCTGGTCAAAGACCGGTTACCCGGCTTTCAGATGTACGATCCCTACGTCACCGCGCATATGACGGTGCGCGATCTTCTCACCCATCGCAGCGGGCTGGGCCTGGGCGAAGGCGATTTGATGCTCTTTCCCAACACCGACCGCACCCGGGCCGAGCTGGTGCATGCGCTGCGCTATTTGAAGCCGGCCACGGGATTCCGCGAATCCTATGCCTATGACAATATTCTCTACATCGTGGCGGGCGCCCTGGTCGAAGCGGTGTCGGGCCAGAGCTGGGAAGATTTCGTCAAGCAGAACATCTTCCAGCCCGTGGGCATGACCGATGCCCACACCAGCTACGATCCCAACGCGGCCAACAAGGTGGCGCTGCATGTGCGCAGCGGCGGCCCTATTCAGGGCATCTCGCAACAAAGCATTCTGCCGCATGGCGAAGCCGAAGTGCTCGCCCCGGCCGGCGGCATCAACGCCAGTGCCACGGATCTGGCGCGCTGGATGAATGTGCAATTGGCGCACGGCAAATTGCCGGACGGCAAGCGGCTTTTCAGCGAAGAGCAGGCGCGCATCATGTGGGAGCCGGTGGTGGTGGTGCCGCCGAGCGGACCGCGCAATATCGCGTTGCTGAAACCCGAGATGCAGAATTACGCGCTGGGCTGGTACGTGGAAATGTATCGCGGCCACAAGATCGTCCGGCACACCGGCGCGGTGGGCGGGGCCTTGGCCGCGCTCTATCTCATCCCGGAAAAGAATGTCGGGGTCGCGGTCACCATCAATTCGGAGGACGGCATGGCGATGATCGCCGTGCTTTACCACCTGCTCGATCATTATCTGGCGGTGCCGCCGACCGACTGGGTTTCGGTGCTGCAGAAATCGCAAGCCGAAACCATCGCCAAGGCCCAGACCAAGATGAAGACCCTGCCCGCGCCCGATCCGGCGGGCGGCGCCAAGCCTTCGCTCGCGCTTGCCGCCTATGCCGGCAAATATGTCGATCCCTGGTATGGCAGCATGACCATCCGCGATGCGGAACAAGGCAAGTTGGCGATCCGCTTCGACCGCACGCCCGGCATGGAGGGCGTGCTGGAGCCCGTCTCCGGCGACAAATTCCGCACCCGCTGGTCCCAAAGCGCCATCGAAAACGCCTATGTGGATTTTTCCGTCAAGGACGGGAAAGTCGCGGGCGCCACCATGGCGGCGATTTCGCCCCTGGCGGATTTCAGCTTCGACTATCAGGACCTGCACTTCGCCAAGGCGGCGGCGAATTGAAGGTCAAGGACCCACGGTCAGCTTAACGGCGCGCTGGGCATCCAGATAGCGCCGCGCCGCCGCCACGATGTCGGGTTTGGTGACGGCTTCGAGATCGGCGCCATAGTCGCGCGCCAGGGCCAGCTTGTTGGGATCTTCCTGGGCCCGGTCCAGCACCGACAGCCAATAGCCATTGGTTTCGCGGGTCTTGCGCAAAGCCTGCAAGGCGGGAATCTTCGCCCGTGCCAGATCGTCGTCGGTCCAATCGCCTTTCGCCATCTCGCCCACCAGCTGGTCCAGCGCATCATAGAATTTCTGGGCATCGCCGGGCGACAATTGGGCCAGCGCCTGGATATAGCCGTAATCGAACACTTCCGAAGCCGCGCTGCCCACTTGCGCCACATAAACCGTGCCGATGCCGCGCAGCCGGTCGAACAGGCGCTGCTCCATGATGTCGCTCAACAGCTGCAAGGTCGCCTGTTCCCTGATGTCGGGAAAGCGTCCATGCGTGGGCCAGATCACGCTGGCGATCTGCTGTTCGGTCTGTCCCGCCGTGACGATCTTGATCGCCATGTCGTTTTCGGTGGGGAAATGGGTGGCATTGTCCGGTCCGTGCTGCACCCGCGTGTCGGGGCGGGGGGAGAAGGCGCCAAAGGTCGCGGCCACGGATTCCACCGCCCGGTCCACCGTTATGTCGCCCACGATGGTGACATCGATGGCGCCGCTGGAAAGCGCCGGGGTGAGAAGCGCGCGCAGATCCTCCAGCTTGGTGCCTTCCGCTTCCTCGGCCGACGGCAGGGCCCAGCGCTTGTCCCCGCCATGGAGGAATTGCGGCGCCATCAGGCGCATGGTCGCGGCCGGATTGGCGCCGGCGCGGAGCAGTTGCGCGGTATAGGCATTCTTCCCCCGCTCGAACGCCTCCGGCCTGAAGCCCGGCGATTGCATATAGGCGGCGAACACCTGCAGCTGGGTGTCGATATCGCGGGGCGTGGTCTGGCCGGAAAAATTGAAACCATCCTCGCCCATGCCGAAGCCGGTGCGATAATTCTTGCCCGTCAAGGCGCGCTGCATGTCGGCGTAGGACATGGTGGCGAGCCCGCCTTCGGCAAAGCTGCCCACCGCCCAGGCGGCCGTCATGCGATCCTTGGGCAAATCCAACCGCCCGCCCCCGACCTTGACCGAAACCAGCACTTCATTGGTGCGCAACTTGGACGGCCGCACCGTGAGCCGCACCCCATTGGCAAAGCGCACGAAACTGGTGCCCAGGTCCGCAATTTCCCGCCGCTCGGCCACGGTTCCGGGGGCTCCGAAATTGGTGAAGGACCAGACCGCCTTTGCTGCGGTTTCGGCGGCCGGCGCCGGCTCCGCCGCAATCGCTTTCTCGATGTCCTGGAATGCGGTTCGAACGGCGGCTTTTCCGCCTTCGATCTCGGAGGTGCTGGACAGGAAGATCAACGGCCCGCCGCCGCGGAAAAGCGACCGCAACGCCCGATCGACGTCGGCGGCGGTCAGGCCGGCGACATCCTCATTAATCGCGGCCAGATCCCGCTCGGGGCTGGTATAGACATTGTTGGCGCTGACTTCCCTGAGGATCGCGCCCGCGATGCTTCGGCTGGGCCGCGTGTCGGCTGCGCTGGCGGAATTTTCGCTGGCATTGCGCAATTCCGCCACCACGCGATCCACCTCGCCCTGGCTGACGCCCGATTGCAGCACGCGCAGGCGAATGCGTTCCGCCGTTTCCAGCGCCGCCCGCCATTGCCCCGGCTCGAAGCCGATGGAGAAGCTTGTCAGCTCCGCATCCTTGAAGACCGATTCGCGGCTCACGCCCGCCCGCGTGTAAGGGCGCGCGGGCACGTCATAGTCCCGCAGCCGGCGATTGATCACGCTGAGGCCGATATCCTGGATCAGGGACGCTTTCTCGTCGGCCTTGCGTTCGGGCGTGCGCTCCGGCGGCCTCACCCAGGCCAGCAGGATCCGGTTGGTCGCCCGAGGCTCCACGAATGTCTCCGCTTCCAGGTCGCGGGACCGGGGAATGACGAGCTTGGGATCGCTGCCTTTCGTGCCCACGCCGCGCCAGTCGGAAAAGCTTTGCTTGATCATGGCCTCGACCCGAGCGGGATCAAGATCGCCGACAATCACCAATGTGGCGCGATCCGGCCGGTAATAGGCCTGGTAGAAAGCGCGGATCTCGGCGATCGGCGCCTGCGCAATCACGGCGGGATCGCCGTTCGGCATTGCCGTCGCATGCGCGTCCTTGAGCAGGAAATTGAGCTGCGCCTGCAAGGCCCGCAAGGCCGGGGAATCGCGCAGCTTGAGTTCGGACAAGACCACGCCGGCCTCGGTCGCGGCGGCGGCGGGATCCAGATTGAGATTGCCGGCGATTTCGCGGGTGATGGTCAGCGCCGTGCCGATGCTCTGATCGTCGGACTTGGGAATATCGAACTGATAGATCGTCTCTTCTTGTCCGGTCGAGGCATTGGTATCGGCACCGAACCGCGCGCCCAGCCGCTCCAGGGTCTTGTTAATTTCGCCATCGGCCAGATGGACCGAGCCGCGGAACGCCATATGCTCCAGGAAATGCGCCAGCCCGCGCTGGGCCGCCGTTTCCTGCATCGAACCCGCCGCGATCCGGAAGCGGATCGAAACCTGCTCGCTGGGGGTGGCGTTGCGCATGATCGCATAACGCATGCCGTTGGGCAGCGTGCCGAAGGTGACGGCGGGGTCGGCGGGGATGTCGCTCTTGGGCCATTCGGCGGCATGCGCCAGGGATGCCGCGCCAAGCAGAAGACCCAGAAAGGCAAAGAACCGGATTGCCGACCGCAATGCGCTGGATTTTGCCACGATGCCCTCTTCCGGAAATCGGGCAATCTAAACATGACCCCGGTGGAATGTCATGGCGCCCGCCGGTGCGGCCTGCGGGATCCAACGGGCGTCCCAGGCGCCGTCCGCGGCAGCGCATTCGCAAACCAGGGCAAAGGCTTACGGTACGGCTTGCAGCCGGGAAAAGCAGCGGTCGCGGCAAAGCATTTCTTGCGGAAACGTCATGCTGTCAGATGCGCCGCGCATCCTTGAATGAGACCAGCCGCCTGGTCTTCTCGTCCCATAGCGCAAGGCGAACCGACTTCAGACTCTCCAGCAGAGTCAGGCGTCCCAGCTTCTTCAGTTCTGGATGGTCCCGCATCACGTCCTGCAGCCGGTAATAAGGAACCCGGCTTGAGAGATGATGGACATGGTGCACGCCGATATTGGCGGTGAACCAGCGCAAGACGCCGGGCAGATCGTAATAGGAGCTGCCCTGCAGCGCGGCCTCCTGGATGTTCCAACCGCCGTCGAACGCCCAATGGGTCTCTTCAAACTGATGCTGAACGTAAAACAGCCACACTCCGATCGTGGCCGCGACGATGACAATAGGAAGATGGACCGATAGGAAGGCCCGAAACCCCATGATCGAGATCGCCATGGCGGCAAACAGGATGATGGCGACATTTGTCGCCATGGTGCTGATCCAGGGTTTCCAGCCGTCGCGCATGAACCCGAACGGCAAGCGACTCTTGAAGCCGAAAAAATAGAGCGGCCCGATGCCAAACATCACCAGGGGATTACGGTAGAGACGATACCGCAGACGCCCCCAGCGAGAACGTTCCCGATATTCCGCGACCGTCAACGTGTCGATATCGCCCACGCCGCGCCGGTCCAGATTTCCGGAGGTCGCGTGATGCGCGGCATGGCAGCGCCGCCAGTGATCGTAAGGTGCCAGTGTGAGAATGCTGATCAGGCGGCCCGTCCAGTCATTTCTCCGCTTGCCCGGAAGAAAAGCCCCATGTCCGCAATCATGCTGGATCATGAAAAGGCGCACCAGCAACAACGAAGCAGGCAACAGAAGCAAGGCATAGAGCCAGGCATGACCGTTGTGGAACGCATAAGACATGGTCAGCCAGACCAGGGCGAAAGGGACCGCCGTGATCAGGAGTTCAAAAATCGCACGTGAAATATCCGGTTTGCGATATCGGCTCAGCTTCTGCTGCCAGCTTTCCGTCGATTTCGGCAAAATAAAAGGTGCGTTCACAATGACCTGCTTGGGGAAATCGGCTCCGCTATAGCGTGGATTCGGCGCCAAAGCGGCAAAAATATCAGACCCACCGACATATTGTCGGAAATGCCGCCGGCGGCCGGCTTTTCGACGGATGGCGCGGGACTATCGATGAACCGCGGCGTTATGAAAGCGCGCGTTCGACCGCCGCTTCGGCATGGATGAAGGTGGTGTCGAACAAGGGAACGGCACTGTCTTCCGGCTTCACCAGAAGCATGATCTCGGTACAGCCCAGGATCACCGCCTCGGCGCCGCGTTCGATCAGGCGGGCAATGATCTTGCGATAGGCGTCGCGCGACCGGGATTCGACCCGGCCCTGCACCAGCTCGTCATATATAATGCGATGCACGGTGGCGCGGTCTTCCGCCTCCGGCACCAGCACGTCCAGGCCGAACTTGTCCTTGAGCCGGCCTTTGTAAAAATCCTGTTCCATGGTGAAAGCAGTCCCCAACAGGCCCACCTTCGTGAGCCCCCGCGCCTTGATCCGTTCCGCCGTCGGATCGGCGATATGCAGCAGAGGAATCCGAACCGCGGCCTGCACGGAATCGGCCATGCGGTGCATGGTGTTGGTGCAGATCAAAAAGAAATCGGCGCCGCCCCGTTCCAGCCGCTGCGCCGCATCGATCATCAGCGCCGTGGCATCGTCCCAGCGGCCCGCATGCTGCAAAGCCTCGATCTCGCCGAAATCGAACGACCACATCAGGCAGCGGGCCGAGCGCAATCCGCCCAACTTCTCCCGCACCGACTGATTGATGATGCGATAATATTCGGACGAGCTCTCCCAGCTCATGCCGCCGATCAATCCGATGACTTTCTGCGACATGCCTCTACCCTGTTCTACGATATTGCAATCCGCATCGCGCGGATGATCCCGGACCGTGGCCGGCCGGCCAAGCGCATTTTATGCAAAGCTGCTGCCCGCCATGAAGATCCCGGCCAGGCTCTCGATCCCGTCCTGATCTTTTTGGGTGAAGCGGGCCGGGATGGGACTGTCCAGATCCAGCACGCCGATCACCCGCCCTTCATGAATCAGCGGCACCACCAGTTCGGACCGCGAAGCCGCATCGCAGGCGATGTGGCCCGGAAAGTCATTGACGTCCCTCACGCGCTGGGTCTGGCGCGTCGCCGCCGCCGTGCCGCAGACACCCTTGCCCATCTCGATCCGCACGCAGGCGGGCCGCCCTTGGAATGGGCCCAGCACCAGCGTGTCGCCTTGCAGGAAATAAAATCCCGCCCAGTTGAGGTCGGGAAGCGACGTGAAAATCAATGCCGACATGTTGGCGGCGTTGGCGATCCCGTCGCGTTCGCCCGCCAGCAGGCCCGTCAGCTGCTGGGCGATTTCCGCATAAAGATCATCGACGTTGACGGACGATATCGGCTTGAGGTCGAACATCGTTCAGTGGATCACCGCGCAAGCCACGCGGTCGCCGGCGCCGCCGATCGGCTGGGTGGTGTAATCGTCGGGATTGGCATGGATCACCAGCGCCGCGCCGTCGGCGTCCATCAAGGCGGGACGCGCGGCATCGCCGCCGCTGAGCGAGACCAACGTGGAATAGAGCTCCACCGTGGCGGTGCCGTCGGCGCCCACATGGATGTTCGGCAGATCGCCCGCGTCGTTGGCGGCCGCGTTCAGCAATCCATGGGTCACGGGCGTGGCGGAATGGACATGCGCGCCCGCGCTGGTGAATTTGGGATCGCTGCAATCACCCTTTTCGTGGAAATGCACGCCGTGCCATCCCGGCGACAATCCGGTGGCTTCCACCCGCAGGATCACGCCTTTGGGCGCGGCGGTCACGGTGATGGTGCCCCGCGCGGCGCCCCCAGTGCCGATCAGGTTGCCGGTCGCGGCCTGAACCGGAGCCAAGGTCAGCGTGGCGACGGCAACTCCGGCGATGGCAGTGCGAAGAAGATGCGGCATGGCAATTCCTTTCGGGCTGGTTCGATCGATGCGCGGCGCGCACGAACGGCGGACACCCTAGCCAAGGCGGTGGCGGATCGCAATTTCAAAGCCGGACCCGGTTTGCCGGTCCTTCCCCGTGGCGCTAGTCTGAAGGCACGAACGGGGTCCCGATGAACAGCTTCGCCAACACGTTCCTGCTTTGCTTCGCCACCCTGTTTCCCATCATCAATCCCGTCGGTTGCGCGCCGCTTTTTCTGGGCCTCACCCGCTTTCGCAGCGAAAAGGAGCGCAATGCCCTTGCCGGGCGGGTGGCGATCAACAGTTTCTTCCTGCTCTTGGCCTCCCTGCTGGTGGGATCGCATGTGCTGGAATTTTTCGGCATCAGCCTGCCGGTGGTGCGGATCGGCGGCGGCCTGGTGGTGTCCGCCTTCGGTTGGCAATTGCTCAATTCCGGCGCCAGCGCCGACGGCGATGCCGCCGCGGCCAGCCTGCCCTCCAAGCCGCTTGACACATTTTATCCCTACACCATGCCGCTCACGGTCGGCCCGGGATCGATTTCGGCGGCGATCGCGCTGGGAAGCCAGCGGCCCAGTTCCGCCCATCTGCCGCAACTGCTGGAACTCGGCTCGGCCGCGCTCGCCGGGATCATTGCCATCTCGGTGACGATCTATCTTTGCTACCGCTTCGCGGAGGGCACGGTGTCCAAACTGGGCCCCAGCGGCACCAATGTGGTGGTGCGGCTGTCCGCCTTCATTCTTCTGTGCATCGGCCTTCAGATCATCTGGACGGGCTGGACCGAATTGATGGCCCAGCCGCACTGATGCTGGATCGGCCGATCTGTTTTGCTATGCTGGCCCGCCGGCTGGAAATGAGGTCCATCGTGAAAGCCACCATCCTTTCGTTGACCGTCCTGTTGCTTGCGGGCGCCGCGCAAGGCGCCTCCTATCCCGCCCATCCCCAGACTGCGCCGGAGATATCGGCGGCGGATATTTCGGCGCGGGTGCGCGCGATCTCCGACGACGCGTTCGAAGGCCGGGGCCCCGGCACGGCGGCGGGCGAAGCGGCCGCCGCCTGGATCGCCGACGAGCTCAAGCGCCTGGGCATCGCGCCCGCCAATCAGGGCAGCTATTTCCAGCCCGTGCCCGCCGTCTCGATCGCGGTGGAAAGCGGCAAGTCCCAGTTCGCCATTTCCACGCCCAAAGGAAAGCTCTCCCCCAAATTCGCCGAGGATGTGGTCTATTGGACGCCGCAATTTTCCGGCCCCGATGTGACGGTGAAGAACGCCGGCCTGGTGTTCGTCGGTTACGGCGTGGTCGCGCCCGAATATAAATGGAACGACTATGCCGGCGTCGATGTGAAGGGAAAGACGGTCGTCATCCTGATCAACGATCCGGGGAACGAGGACGCCAAGCCCGATCCGAAATTCTTCAAGGGCAGCGCCATGACCTATTACGGCCGCTGGACCTATAAATATGAGGAAGCCGCCCGCCAGGGTGCCGCCGCGGCGATCATCGTCCATGAGACCAAGCCCGCCGCCTATGGCTGGCAGGTGGTGCGCAGCTCCAACTCCGGCGCCAAATTGTGGCTGGACGCGGCCGACAAGAACAAATCCATGCTGCCGATCCAGGGCTGGATGACCCTGGATACCGCCAAGACTCTGTTTTCCCGCGCCGGCCTCGATTATGCCGCGCTCAAGGCCGCCGCCAACAAGCCCGGATTCAAAGCCGTGGCCATGAAAGGCGAAAGCCTGGACGTGACTGCCCATTCGACGGTCACCAGCCTTAAGACCCGCAATGTGGTGGGCGTGATCCGCGGCGCGAAGAATCCGGACGATGTGGTGATCCTTTCGGGCCATTGGGATCATCTGGGGCGCAACGATGCCGCGCCCGGGCCCGATAAGATTTTCAATGGCGCCGTCGATAACGGCACGGGCGTGGCGCAGACGCTGGAGCTGGCGGAGAAATTCGCCCATGACAAGCAGCCTCAGCGCTCCATCGCCTTCGCCTTCTGGACACTGGAGGAACAGGGCCTGCTGGGGTCGGAATATTTCGCGGAACATCCGCTTTGGCCGAAAAGCCATATCGTGGGCGTGTTCAATATCGATGCCGACGGCCCCAGTCCCCTCGCCCGCGACATGGAAGCGCCCGGCACCGGGCAGTCCGAGCTGGAGGATGTACTCAAGAAGGCGCTGGCCACGCAGCACCGCGTGCTGTCGCCGGACCGCGAGCCGGAGAAAGGCCATTTCTTCCGCTCGGATCATTTCAGCTTGGCGAAACAGGGTATCCCGGCGATCTCGCCCAATGGCGGACATGATCTGGTCAAGGGCGGCACGGCGGCCGGCTTGAAGCTGGCGGACGATTATGACGCGCATCGCTATCATCAGGTGAGCGACGAATGGCGGGCGGATTGGAACCTCACCAATCCCACCGAGGACACCAAGGCGCTCTACATCGCGGGCACGGCGCTGGCCAACAGCACGGAATGGCCCAACTGGTATCCCGACAGCGAATTCCGGGCGGCGCGCGACAAGCAGCGGAAATAGTTTGGGCATTCCCGGCCGCAGCGACCGGGAATGATCATGCCTGCCGCCGGGCCTCGTGCGCCTTGCCCAGCACGCGCAGGGCGTTGCCGCTCCAGAAATTCGATAGCTGCGCCTCGGTATATCCGGCCTTGACCAGCCGTTCCGTGATTTTCGGAATGGATGTCACATCATTCATGCCGGTCACGCCGCCGCCGCCGTCCCAATCGGCGCCCACGCCCACATGATCCGGGCCGACCAGGTCCAGCGCGTGCATCACATGCTTCATATATTCTTCGAAATCCGCCCGTGGGATGGGATATTGCTTGTCGACGGCTTTCATCTCGGCCGCCACCGCACGCATCGCGGCGGCCGCCTGGTCCGGAGGCATGCTGCCCAGGTTCCGCATCTTGCCGAACGCGGCGCGCCGCGCCTTGTCGCGATCGGGATTGGGCGGCACCGTGACCAGATATTCGTTGTAGGAATTGATCTGGATGGTGCTGCCCGCCGCCGCCAGCCGCTTAATCCGGGCATCGTCGAGGTTGCGGGGATGATCATGGATGGCCCGGCAACCGGAATGCGAACAGATGATCGCGGTGCGGGACAGATCCATCATCTGGTCGAAGACATCGTCGGAGGAATGGCTGGCATCCAGCACGATGCCGAGATCATTCGCCTCCTTGACGAAGTCCTTGCCCAGGGGAGACAGCCCGCCCCATTGCTTCTTGTCGGTGGCGGAATCGCCCAACTGATTGTTGAGGAAGTGGATCGGCCCCGCCATCCGGACGCCCAGCTTGTAGAAGCTGCGCAGCAGGGTGACGTCGTTGCCCAGGATGCCCGAATTCTCGATCGACTGGAAAACGATGATCTTGCCTTTGGCGGCGATCCGCGCCGCGTCTTCGGGCACGAAGGCAAGCTCGAATTGCTGCGGATGCGCGACCACCATCTCGCGGATTTCCGCGGCACGCAGGAACGCCGCGTCGCGCATCGCGCTCATGCCTTCGGGCGTCACCGGCGCCTGCGGCGTGTAAATGGAAAAGAAGCCGCCATCCAATCCGCCTTCGACCATGCGGGGATAGTCCACCTGGGTGAAATCCAGATCGACATCATGCCGGTCCATCACGTTCCAGCCCGGCCGCGCCAGATTGGCCGGCATGTCCAGATGGGTATCCATGCAGATCAATTTTTTATGCAGCGCCCGCGCGTCCGTGGCCGCCCTGGCAAGCCCCGGCGCCATCGCCAGCACGGCCATTCCATTGGCAATCGCCGCGCGTCTCGACAATGTCATCGATCCCTCCCGTTGCGCGTCGCTCTTCCGGCCGGGCAATGCGCCCGGCCGGAAGAGGACCGATTCAAACCCCGTCAGAAATTGTACGTCACGCGCGCGTAATAATAGCCGCCATTGGGATCCCAGACGGCATAGTTCGGTCCTCCAATGATATTGCCGTTATCCGTCAGCGGCGTCTGACCGCTGGCGTTGGGCGTGAGCGACACATAGGGGTGCGTCCCCGGATGGATATTGAAGATATTGTTGCTCCCGACCGCCAACTGCAGGCCCTCGGTAATGCTGTATCGGGCTTCCAGATCCGTAAGACCGACATCGGACTGGCTGGCATTGTAGTAAGGCAGCCCGCCATTCGGCGATAGCAAATTGTGCAACGGACCATAATAGGTCTCTCTCACGGTGAAGCCGAAGGCATCCAGAGACCAGTTCGCCGTCAAGCCGATCTTCATGTTGGGAGTGGAGTGCCTGAAATTGTAAAGCGTGAGCGGTGTGAAGAAGGTCGCGCCGGGGTTGGACGCCAGCAGCACCTGCGGCGGCGGCACGACCGATGAGATGGATGTGTTGTTGAAGTTTCCGGCCAGCGTCCAATTCACCAGTCCATAATCGCCGAAATCGGTGGGATAATTGGCGGTCACGTCGATCCCTTGCGTCAGGGTATCCAACCCGTTCAGGAAGGCGGTAACGCCGTTCTGAACCGATGTCTGATCAAGAACATTGCCCGCCACGCGGATGGCGTCATTGACCAGCGGCGTGTTGATGGCGCCGCCCTGGCTATAAACCCGGCCCGACGCCACGATGCGGTCGCCCAAAGTGATGCTATAGGCATCAACCGTCAGGCTGAGATCGTCCAGCGGATGGGCGACCAGACCCAGGCTGTAGCTGGTCGATATTTCCGGCTTGAGGTTGGGCAGTCCCAGCACCTTGGCGGCCGCGGAATTTGCCGGGAGCTGCACGATGGCAGAACTGGGAGAGACATTGGTCGCGGTATAATATTCCTCCGCCGGCGTAGGCGCGCGGAATCCGGTTGCGATGGTACCGCGTATGGCGAGTTGCGGCATGATATCGTAACGGGCCGTGATCTTGCCGATCTTCGCATCGCCGAAGTCCGTGTAATGCTCGAAGCGGCCCGCGATGTCGATCTGCAATTCTTCGATCGGCGCGACGGCCAGGTCTATATAGCCGGCGTAGTTCTTGCGGCTATGGCTGCCGGCATCGCTGGGCGTGAAACCGGGGAAAGACTGCGGCCCCTCCTTGTAATAGGAAGCGGCTTCGCCGTGATCCAATCTGTAAGTGTCTTCGCGCGCCTCCGCGCCGACCGCCACGGTCAACGGCGAAGCCAAGCCCACATTGTATGTGTGCGTCGCATCGATGGTTGCCGTCAATTGAGATGCCGTGAACTTGCCGTCATAGAAATTGCTGGGCGTGGTGTGGGTATCCAGGTACAGCGTCTTAACGGCGGATCCCCAGGTGTAGATGTTATCGATATCCTTGCCGTAGCCGATATTGGCATCGACATCCCAGCCCAGGACAGCGAACTTCATCCCGGTATTGTACTGATAATCGTCCTGCTTGATCACTTCCGACGTGATCTGTCCGTTGGGGTAGAAGATCAGTTCGCCAGGCGTGAAGACCGTGCCGGCCAGCCCGCTCGATATCACCAGGCCGTTATCGTTGAGACCGTTATTGCCCAGCGCGGTGGTGCCGCCGCCGATGCCGATGGCGCAGGCAGGAGACCCAGTCGCCGTCAGTGCTGTGTTGTAGCCCTGACGATTGGTTGCGCTGCATGGCTGGTTGGAGCCCGGCGTGGCCAGTGTCTGATTGGGCAAGCGGTTGCCTTCATGCGTGATGGAGAAGCGATGCGCAATGCTGCCGAAGGCATAGAACTGAACCTGATCGCTGAAATCATATCCCGCGTTGAGAAGACCCATCGTCGTCTGGGCCTCGGCATTGCCGTAATTCGCATTGCTGCGAGGATAGCGATAAAGATTGGTTATCAGGTTTGGGTCGAGGCAGTTGCCACCGGAACAGGGCACCACGCCGGTCACGGGATTGATGGGGCCGATTGTGCCCGTGGGCACCGTGTCGCCCGTCGCCGTCTTCAACCGGCTGTCGGCACCGCCCCGCTGCGTCCAACCGTTGAATTTCTTGTCGATCGTGACATTGACAAACCCCTTGTCGAATAGGGGCATGCCCATATTGAAGGAAAAATCGTAGCTCTGCCCGTCGCCGGCATAATATTGACCAGTATCGGCCTCGAAGATGCCGCCCGACGATTTCTTCTTGAGGATGATATTGACCACGCCGCCGATTGCGTCCGTGCCGTACTGCGCGGCCGCGCCGTCGAGCAGGACTTCGACATGGTCGATCGCGTTCTGGGGGATCAGGGAAATATCGGGCGACGCACCGCCGCCGGTAAAGCCGCTTGCAGATACCTGCAAATTCGCGGTGCCATGGCGGCGGTGGCCGTTCACCAGAACCAGCGTGTCGTTGGGCGAAAGGCCGCGCAGCGCGGCCGACAACGTCATATTGCCGAGATCGCCGCCGCGTTGCTGCGCGGTGAAGGACGGCACCATCTGGGCCACGGCGTTGCGCAGGTCGGTCGAACCCGTGCCCTGCTTCAACGCATCGCTGCCGAGTACCATCACAGGCGCGGCACTGTCGGCGGCCGTCATGCCTTGAACGCGGGTACCGGTGACGATGACTGTTTCGGATTCGGATTTTCCGGCACTCTGCGCCCAGGCCGGAACAGCTGTGATGGCAAGAGAAACGGCTGAAACGCCGACCAACAGAGATGTTTTGATAGTGATCACGCGAAATCCCCTCTTTTTCGGTTGCACCGGCTGATATTTTGCTCGGCGTGTCTGTTGTCCGGGCAAGCCTCCTCCGTTGCGGACCGCGCGAGCAGCCGCTCTCCCAATGCCGGGAGTTATCCGGAAAAGACAAAGCCCATCGATGTGCGGCGGCGCCGCACGAAGGCTAATGTTCGGCTGGTTTCATGGATGCGCCTTTCTGTTTGAGCGGATGCTCAAATGGTCGAACGACCTGGCGCCCCATCTGTCTTTTCGCCTGAGAGCATGACCCCTTCGGCGGATTCCATGAACGCCATGGAATCTCTTTCCAGATTTTAAAATCC
This sequence comes from Alphaproteobacteria bacterium, assembly GCA_017307355.1. Lineage (GTDB taxonomy): Bacteria > Pseudomonadota > Alphaproteobacteria > Micropepsales > Micropepsaceae > Rhizomicrobium. The sequence continues at coordinate 42,783 of JAFKFG010000012.1, read as the reverse complement.
CGCATGGTCCGTTTGCCTGAGAGTTTCCGAGGCGGTTGCTCCTTCGGCGTTGGCGAACCAATCTCTCCCATGCAGGAACATGAAAGTTTGATAACTGCATCATCAGGCTGAGAGCCTGTCAACTTCCTCATGCTGAAATTCGTCGTTCTGCGATACTTTGAGATCGATGATCTTCGATGTGTAGCTGTGGCGCGACAGCCGTGCACATTCGGAAGAGAACCATTGCGGGACACGCATTGCGAGGCGCGCCGCATATCACGCGAAGAATGGAAGCGGCGCTGTATTTTCATCGCCTTGCATTGCGAGCCACTGCCTACATTAACGCTTGAAAATCATTCGCGAGGAACCACGGCGCGGCCCTTTGCGCGAGACACAATGAGAGTTCGTGTCTGAACGCACGGTTGGGCGAACGCAGCTCCGCGGATACATCAACGATCCATCGCAGCGAATAGGGCGGTGGAAATCCGGACGCGGAGATCGATCGCATGGGTGCCTTCGCGAACCGCCTACCCGCCATCACCGGCACAAGCCCATTATTTTGTTGGAAATTTTCTTGGCCGCCGGTTTCCCGCCGCCCATTTGCCCGGCTCCGGATTGCTTGTAGGCTTGCCCCATAACAACAGGGCCAAGCCCCCGGGGGAAAGCAATGCGCAAGACCATCGTGATCGCCTGTGCGGCGGTATCCGCCATGCTGGCCATGCGGGCCGCAACGGGCGCGACGCCGTCGCCGACGCTGGTGACCGTCGCCGGCGGGCAATTGCAGGGCAAGGCTGCAGGCGATGTGGTGAGCTTCAAGTCCGTGCCCTATGCGGCCCCCCCGGTCGGCGCGCTCCGCTGGCGCGAGCCCCAGCCGGTCAAGCCTTGGACCGGCACGCGCGATGCGCTGGAATTCGGCGCACCCTGCGCCCAGGCCAATCTGGAATGGAACAAAAGCACGGCCGCCAAGAGCAGCGAGGATTGCCTCACTCTCAATGTCTGGTCACCGGCCAAGCGCGACAGAGCGCTGCCGGTGATGATCTTCTTCCCCGGTGGCGCCTATCATGGCGGCGGTTCGCAAGGCGCGAACGAGATCGAGCCGTCTTATGATGGCGGAAAACTGGCCGCGCGCGGCATTATCGTGGTGACCGCGAATTACCGCTTGGGCATGTTCGGCTTCCTGGCGCATCCCGAACTGTCCGCCGAGTCACCGCACCGCGTGTCGGGCAATTATGCCTTGCTGGATCAGATCGCGGCCCTGAACTGGGTCAAAGCCAACATCGCCAAGTTCGGCGGCGATCCCGCCAACGTCACCATTTCGGGCCAGTCGGCAGGCTCTTACAGCGTAGGCTTCCTGATGACCTCGCCTTTGGCCAAGGGTCTGTTCGCCAAAGCCATCGGCTTCAGCGGCACGGTGGCCGACTTCCGGCTGGGCGCCAGCGAATTGAAGGATGCCGAAAATGGCGGCGCCAAATTCACCAAGGCGCTGGGCGCCCCGGACAAGGGCAGCATCGATGCGCTGCGCAAGAAATCCGCCGCCGAGCTGTTCAAGACCATGATGGCCAGCGAGAAAGTGCATGGCATCGAGCCGCGCGGCCCGGTGGTGGATGGCTATGCTTTCCCCGAACAACCCTCGCTGGCGTTCAAACAAGGCCATGAAGCGCAGGTGCCCTTCATCATCGGCAACACGGCGCGCGACGGCGATGTCGACAGCATGGGCGTCTCGGGCACGCCCAAGGCGGCGGCAACCCTGGCCGACAAATCGCGCCCGCGTGTGGGCACCCACAAAGTCGCGGCGCTGGGACCGGAGGGCATCAAGCAGATCGAGGCTTATTATGCGCCCAACACCGACCTGGCACGCCAGGCGGTGAAGCTTTACAGCGACAAGAGCGCGGTCGATCCGGCCGATGGCGATGTCCTCACCGCCTTCAGCACCGACATCTTCTTCCGCTGCGGCGCGGGCATCACCGCCCACTGGCATGCCCGCACGGCACCGACCTGGCGCTATCAATTCTCCCACGGCTATGAGCCGCTCGGCGGCGTGCATCTGTGGGACATGATGTATGTCTTTGGTTGGACCCAGCCGCCCGCCGACCAGCCGCGCGATGCCAAGCTTGTGGATCAGGAACAACGCTATCTGGTGAATTTCGTCACCAAGGGCGATCCCAATGGCCCCGGCCTTCCTGCCTGGTCCAAAAGCGGACCCGCGGATGCCTATATGGACTTCACTTCGGACGGCGCGGCGCCCAAAGCGGGGCTTCGCACCGCCGCCTGCAATATCTATGCGCAGAAAGTGGAGCGCGGCATGGCGGCGCTGACAGCAAAACAGGCGGCACCCTAGCCGCCTGCGTTTTCAGCCGGGCGCGCGCAGGACGAAGTTCATCACGTCGAGCTTCGCGCCGGTCTTGGGCGCGGGCTTGGCCCAACTCAATGTGCCTTTGAGCCCGCCCGGCTCGACCGGTGCCGACAATGTGACTTCGAAAATCTTCTCGTCGGTAGGCGCGATCTGTGCCAGCTTCCATTCGGCCACATCGGCCTTGGCGGCGGCATCGGACCGCACGCCTTTGTAACCTTCGCCCGTGGCGCGAATGACGGTGACGCCGGCCGGCAGAACGATGTTGACCGTCACGTCTTGCGCGGCCGGGCCTTTCTGCTTGAAGCCGGAATTCTCGACTTTCAGCGTAAAGGTCGCCGCATTGCCGGGCGTCAGGCGCGCTTCCAGGAAAGGACGGAAGCCCAGATCGTTCTTGGTCCAGTCATAGATTTCCTTGAGCTGCTGCTCGGAGATGCGCAAGGGATCGTAATTGCCCATATGCAGCCGCTGGCCCGGCGTATTGCCTTCCGCGATTCCCAGCTTGGGCATCGCCACCGTGTGGTCGTAGACCAGATCCTTGAACTGGGCGAAGCCCAGGGCCGTGCCGCCGAAAATGCCCCGCGCCACATCGAAGGTCGCGCCATGGCATTGGGCGCAGCCCAGGGAAATCGCCACCCGCTGTCCTGGCCGCCCGCCCTCCGGAACCGGAAAGCGCCACGGCCCCGGCTCGGCCACTTTCGCCAGGCCGGCGAAATAGGCCGCGAAATTGGCCAGATCAGCGTCGCTCACCTGGTCCTGGGTGAAGGCCGGCATGATGCCCCAGGGCTTTCGCACCGCCTGGCGGAATTCGGCGGGCGAAAGGCTACGACCTGCCAAAGGAGGCCCGAACGCGCCCTCGCCCAATCGCCCGTGACAGCTGCGGCATTGGGTTTGCGAGCCTTCCCAGAGTGCTTTTCCCGCCGCCACATCAGCGCCCGCGCCTTGCGCGAAGGCGCCGGACGACAGGCCTCCGGCGATCAGAATCCCGACAGCAAATTTTCTCATGGCGCCCCCCGACTCCGATGCGGTTCGACGTTAGCGCCAATAACGCAGGTTTGCCAGAAGACCCGCCGTCAGATCGCCAGCGCCTCGGTCAGGTCGCCCGGCGCGAAGCCTTCATGGCGCATCATCTCCCGCTCGCGCATTTCAAGGCCGGGCAATTTCTCCAAGGCGAAGCGCCGGGTGATGAAGCGCAGGATCGAGCCGGTGTCATAGACCGTATGCTCGACATGCCGGGTTTTCACATGCGGCGAAATCAGGATCGCGGGAATGCGCGTGCCGGGACCCCAGCGGTCAGCCTTGGGCGGCGCGACATGATCCCACCAGCCGCCATTCTCGTCGAAGGTGACCACGACCAGCATGTGTTTCCATTGCGGGCTCTTCTGCAGCGCCTCGATCACGGCCGCGATGTGCCGGTCGCCATCTTCCACATCCGAATAACCCGCATGCATGTTGAGGTCGCCTTCGGGCTTGTAGAAGCTGACCGCGGGAAGCCGTCCCGCCAACGCATCGGCCATGAAGCGATTGGTCTCGGCGCTGCTGCCCAGCCCGCCATCGCGCAGATGCGCGCGCCGTTCGGTGCCCGGCGCGAAGCTGGCGAAATAATTCAGCGGCTGGTGATGGATCTGGAAATTAGGCTTGGGCGGAAAGCTGCCCATCTGGCCCGCCTGCCCGTCCAGCGCGGCTTGCCACGCGCCCGCATACCAGGCCCAATCGACGTTCCTGTCCGACAGCGCATCGCCGATGCTCTTGTGGGTTTGCGGCGGCAGGAGGAGCGGACTGCTATTGTCGCGGGCCGTGGGCGGATAGGCGGGAAACATGGTGTTCACCGCCCAGAAATCCGGCGAGAGGTTGCTGGGCCCGAATTTCGGCGGACCATTCAGCGCGCTGCCGGGCGTGCCGTCGCGGCGCTTCAACCGGGTTCCCGTGGGATCGCCGCCTTCCAGTTCGGCAATATACTGCGCCGCCGGGGTCTTGTCGGCGCCGGGATAAAAAGGCGGTTGGGCCGCGACCAGATATTGGTGATTGAGAAAAGAGCCGCCAAAAGCGCCCATGAAGAAATTATCGCAGAGCGTATAACGGCGCGCCAGATCGGCCATGCGCAGGTCCGATGCGGTGTCGGCATAATGGCCCATCACCAGCGCGCCACTGTCGCCCCAGGCGACGAAACTGTCATTGCGCCCGCCATTGATCTGCATCTGGTTGTGGTAGAACAGATGTGCGAGATCGCGCGTCACCAACCCGTGCGGCAAGGGATCGCCTTCCGGCGTTTTGAGCGCGAAGTGACTGTTCGCCAAAGCCGTGATCGCATCCTGCCCGATCTGATAGCGCTTCGTCTCCAGCACCTGTTCGTTGGGCACCAACCCGCCCCAGATCGGCGGCAGTCCCGCCAATATCGAACCGTCGCGGTCGCGCTGCTGGAATCGTTCCGGCGGCACTGCCGACAAGGGATGCCGAAGGCCCGGAAAATTGGAGAACAGATTGTTGAAGCTGCGATTCTCCGCGAAGATCACCACCACATTGCGGATCGTATTGCGCAGCTTGGCATCGAAGCCGCGCGTTTGCGCGGCGGCGCCAAGACCGCCGGCCGCGGTGATGCCGAGCCCGGCCAGCCCGCCCAGCATTTGCCGGCGACTGGGCTTGCGGGCGACAGCTGCGGAGCGCTTGCGTCTCGGAGCGCGTTTGGACATCGCCGGCCTCACATTCGGTTTGTAGCGATTTGATGACGGGCCGATCTTATGGAGTGACCCGGTCAGGTCAATATTCGGACCGCCGCCCCACGGTCAGCGCTGGAGCTTGGACGACAGAAGAATGGAGGACACGGTCTTCTCGACCCCTTCCAGCGAACCGATGGCATCGATCAGGCTGTCCAACTTGCCCACATCCTCTGCCTCCACCATCGCGATCAGGTCGTGCTCGCCGCTCACCGTATAAAGTGCCGTGAGCGCGGGCATCGCCGCCAGCTGCCGTTCCGTGGCCCGGGACAATTTGGGCAGGACCTTGATCATCACATGGGCGCGGATTCGCCGGCGGTCGTAATCGGGGCTGAGTTTGACGGTGAAGCTTTGAATAGGCCCCTGCTTCTGCAGCCGGTTCAGCCGCGTATAGACCGCGGCACGCGACAATTTCAGGGCTTTGGCCAGGCTCGTGACCGGCAGGCGGGCATCTTCCCGCAACAGCGCCAGCAGCCGCTCATCGATCGCATCCAACGTCAAATTGTCGGTTTTGATGGGCATTTTGTCTTATCTGAGCATCATTTCTGACGGTTTTCAACTTCAAACTGGATAGCGTCCGGGCGCAAACTTCTCCCCGCAGCTTTGGGAAAACGGCCATGCGCGACATTCTTCTCATCGGGGCGGGCAAGATCGGCGAGACCATTGCCGAGTTTCTGTGCGGCTCTGGCGATTATCGGGTGACGGTGGCCGACCGCTCGGACCTGCAGCTGCAGAGGCTGCCCAAGCGCGCCCATATGAAGACCCTGGTCCTGGACGTGTCGGACGAAGTCGCCCTGGCCGCCGCCATGAAGGGCCGCTACGCCGTGCTCAGTGCCGCGCCCTATTCGGTGACCGGCAAGATCGCCATCGCCGCGCATTCCGCGGGCGTGCATTATCTGGATCTCACCGAAGACGTGGCCAACACGCGGCTGGTCAAGAAGCTGGCCGAAAGCGCGAAGTCGACCTTCATTCCGCAATGCGGACTGGCGCCGGGCTTCATCTCCATCGTGGCGAACGATCTGGCCCGCCGCTTCGACCGGCTGGACAGCGTGCGCCTGCGCGTGGGCGCGCTGCCGCTCTATCCTTCCAATGCGCTGGGCTACAATCTCACCTGGTCCACCGACGGCGTCATCAATGAATATGACGAGCCTTGCGAGGCCATCGTCGACGGCACCCTGCGCGAATCCTCGCCCCTGGAAGAGCTGGAAGAATTCTCCCTCGACGGCGTGCGCTATGAAGCTTTCAACACGTCGGGCGGCCTGGGCACCTTGTGCGAAACCCTGGCGGGCAAAGTCCGGCAGCTGAACTACAAGACCGTGCGTTATCCCGGCCACCGCGACATCATGAAAGCCCTTATTCAAGACCTGCGCCTGGGCGAACGGCGCGAAGTCCTGAAGGATATTCTGGAGCAGGCGCTGCCCGCCACCCACCAGGACGTGGTGCTGATCTTCGTCACCGTCTCCGGCCATCGCGACGGGCAGTATCTGCAGGAGACCTATACCAACAAAGTATATGGCACCGAGGTGAACGGCGTGACCCATAGCGGCATCCAGATCACCACCGCGGCGGGCATCTGCACCATGCTGGACCTGCTGGCCACGGGCGCCTTGCCGCAAAAAGGCTTTGTGCGGCAGGAAGATGTGAGCCTCGCCACCTTCCTTTCCAACCGGTTCGGCTGCGCCTATGGTGGACCGGGGCCCAAGCCCGCAAGCCGGGCCGCCTGAGTTTCAACCTTCACCGCAAGACATATGTCCATCATGCCTGAACAAACTCACCTCGGCCAATTGCTGACCGGGGCCGCATCGGCCTTGCGCGACAGCGTGGCGCTTCCCGTTTCGGTCCTGCATGAAAAAGGCGGCGAGGTTTCGCGCGCCACATTGGCCGCCGCGCTCAACCTGCATCTTCTGGCCGGCCTGCTGGAGCGCGTGCCCAGCGGCCGCGCCTATATGGACGACCTGAAAGAGGCCGGACGCAAGCTGGTCTTCGATCATGGCGCCATGCGCACCGTTGCGATGGAGAATATGGGCACCTTGCCCGCGGGGCTTTCCGCCATCGCCCGCGTGCTGGAGCCGCTCGGCTATCACGCCACCAATCTCTATCCCATGGCGCGGCTGAAGATGACGGGCAGATCCTTCACCCATCGCGACTTGCCGGAAGACCTGCCGCAATTCTTCGTCAGCGAGCTTCATCCCGAACAATTCTCGCCGGACTTCCAGGCAGCGGTGCTCAGGGTGACAGACGAATCCAGCGATCCTTTGACCGCCGTCGATCTGGTGCGGCTGGCGCAGTTGGCCGGAGAAGGCAGCTTGCCGCTGGCCGAAGCGCGATCCCTTCTGCCGAAACTGGCGGCCTGCTTCACCCGCCGGCACGAGGCGCCCAGTCTGGCCGATTATGAAATCCTCAAAGCCGAGTCCGCCGAGATGGCCTGGATCGCCACCGAGGGCAACGCCTTCAACCATGCCACCGACCGGGTGCCCGATCTGCATGTAGTGGTCGAGGAACAAGCCGCGCGCGGCCGACGGGTGAAGGACCGGATCGAAGTCTCTCAATCCGGCCGCGTGCGCCAGACCGCGCTGCATGCCGACCCGGTGTTGCGCGAATTCCGCGACACCGATGGCAATTTGATCCGGCGCGAAGTGCCAGGCTCCTTCTTCGAATTCATCACCCGCGCGGCGATGCCGGACGAAGACCGGCTCGATCTGGCCTTCGACACCAACAACGCCCAGGGCATTTTCAAGATGACGGCGGCATGATCCAGGCAGCGAAAGACGCGAAAGCGATTTTGGATGGCTTCGGCCTTGCCGCTAATGGCGAGGGCCGCGCCTCCCCGGTCGACGGCTCGATCCTGCCCGGCGTGGCGCAGAGCGATGCCGCCGGGATCGAGAAAGCAATCGCATCGTCGGTGCACGCCTTCCAGACCTGGCGCGCCGTGCCCGGCCCCGTGCGCGGCGAATTGGTGCGGCGGTTGGGGGAAATCCTGCGCGCCAACAAGGAACCGCTGGGCCGGCTGGTGACGTTGGAATCCGGCAAACCCTTGTCGGAGGGCCTGGGCGAAGTGCAGGAGATGATCGACATCTGCGATTTCGCGGTCGGTCTGTCGCGCCAGCTTTACGGCCTCACCATCGCCTCCGAACGGCCCGACCATCACATGCGGGAGATGTGGCACCCGCTGGGCCCGGTGGGCATCATTTCGGCCTTCAATTTTCCTGTGGCGGTGTGGGCGTGGAATGCGGCCCTGGCTTTGGTCTGCGGCGATCCGGTGTTGTGGAAGCCGTCGGAGAAGACGCCGCTATCGGCCTTCGCGGCCGAAGCCTTGCTTCAGAAGGTCATCAAGGATTTCGAGCCCGCGCCGGAAGGCCTGTCGGCTCTCCTGATCGGCGGCGCCGCGGTCGGCGAAGCCCTGGTGAACGACACGCGGGTGCCGCTGATTTCGGCCACCGGCTCCACGCGGATGGGCCGCGCCGTGGGAACGGCGGTCGCCGCCCGCTTCGGCCGCTCGCTGCTGGAACTGGGCGGCAATGCCGCCACCATCGTGACGCCGTCGGCGGACCTGGACCTGGCGCTTCGTGCCATCGCTTTCGGTGCCGCCGGCACGTCCGGCCAGCGCTGCACCACCTTGCGGCGGCTGATCGTGCATAACGATGTCTATGACCGGCTGGTGAGCCGGTTGAAAAGCGCCTTCGCCAGCATTTCCATCGGCGATCCCCGTGACGCGAACAACCTGATCGGTCCCCTGATCGACAGCCAAGCGCAGGATTGCATGATCCGCGCGCTTGCCGCCGCGCGCGCCGCGGGCGGCACCGTCACGGGCGGCGAAACGGTGCGCGATCTTTATGTGCGCCCCGCCATCGCGGAGATGCAGGCCCAGAACGACATCGTGCGGGAAGAGACGTTCGCGCCCATTCTGTATGTGATGCGCTATTCGACCTTCGACGAAGCCGTGGCGATGCTGCGGGACGTGCCGCAGGGCCTTTCCTCCTCCATCATCACCCGCGACCTGTCGGAAGCGGAGAAATTCCTCTCCGCCAAGGGATCGGATTGCGGTATCGCCAACGTGAATATGGGCCCGTCGGGGGCGGAGATCGGCGGCGCCTTTGGCGGCGAGAAAGAAACCGGCGGCGGCCGCGAAAGCGGATCGGATGCCTGGAAGGCCTATATGCGCCGCCAGACCCAGAGCATCAATTACGGCAGCACCCTGCCGCTGGCCCAGGGCGTGAAATTCGATCTTTAAAATGCAACGACCCGGTCCCTGCCGGGACCGGGTCGCGCTGAACCGTCGCTGAAAAGGCCGGTTATTTCTTCACATACTTGACCAGATCCTTCGGCCCCACTTCGGCGCCGTAGATGTTTCCGGCCGCATCGACCGCGACGCCTTCGGCGGCGCTGGTGTCGCTCGACTTCTCGACAGGATCGGGAATGAAGCCCAATATCTTGCCGTCCTTCAGGCTGCCCCAGCGGACGCCGCGCTTCCAGCCATTGTGATTGCGCGAAACCGATTCCGATTCGGAGTCGGTGACATACAGCATGTCATCCTTGGTCACCCAGATACCGCTGGGCCGGCTGAACTGGTGCAGCTGCTGGATGAATTTGCCGTCCAGGTCGAAAATCTGGACTCGGTTGTTGTTGCGGTCGCCGACCAGAAGGCGGTTCTTGGAATCGATGGCCAGCGCATGCGGCTGATCGAATTCGCCCGGGCCCGTGCCCAGCTTGCCCCATTCCTTGATGAACTTGCCGGTCTTGTCGAATTTCAGAATGCGGTTGTTGCCCGCGCCATGACCTTCGGCCACGAAGATATCGCCATTGGCCGCGGTGACGACGTCATTGGGCTGATAGAAATAATCCGGCGCGGCGGCACCGCCCTTCTTGCCCAGGGTCAGAAGCACCTTGCCGTCCGGGCTGAACTTGATGACCTGATTGCCCAACGTCGCGCCATCGGGACCGATCGGACCGGTGGCGCCCCGCTCGCGGCGCTTGCCGTTATCCTGCCCGTCCGTCACCCAGACATTGCCGTCACGATCGACATAGATGCCGTGCGGGAAGATCATCAGGCCCGCGCCGAACGACTTCACCAGCTTGCCGGTCGAATCGAATTTCAGGACGCTGGGCAGGTCCGACATCTTGCCGGTCTTGCGGTCGAGGCAGCCATTTTGGCCGCAGCGCTCCGCGACCCAGATCGACTTGCCGTCGCGATCGATCTCGACCGCGCTGGTGGAACCCCAGGTCCGTCCGGCGGGAAGCTTGAAGTAGTCCTTGACGGTTTGATACGGGTTCGGCGCGTCATTCGTGGGCGCCGTCATATCGGGTATGGTACCGGCGTCCATCGCCTTCTGCGCCATCGCGGGCGTGATCGCCAAAGCGGCCGTCAAAGCATAAGCAAAATATCGCATCGTTTCCTCTCAGCCTGATCGGGGACCCCTGCACTCCGCAAGACCCGCCACCATGACCGGATGATAAAAGGTTCTTCACAAACCCGAAAGTCCGATCCGTCATCGACAAGTCGTCACTTCTGATTCAAACCAATTCCATGGCCAGGGCAGCGCCTTGCCCGACGCCCACGCACAATGTGGCCAGCGCAAAACGGCCTTTCTTTTCCTCCAAGGCGCGCAAGGCGGTCAGCGCCAGCCTGGCGCCGGACGCACCCAAGGGGTGGCCGAGGGCGATGGCTCCGCCATTGGGATTGACCTTCTCGGCATCGTCAGGAAGGCCCATCTGGCGCAGCACCGCCAATGCCTGGGCAGCGAATGCCTCGTTCAGCTCGACGATGTCGAAATCCGTGATCGACAATCCCGTCTTCGCCATCAACTTCCGCGCCGCCGGCACCGGCCCGATTCCCATCACCCGTGGCGGCACGCCGGCGGCGGCATAGCCCAGAATCCTGGCGCGCGGGATCAGGCCATGGCGCCGCGCGGCATCTTGCGATGCAATGATCAGGACGGCCGCTCCATCATTCACGCCGGACGCGTTGCCGGCCGTCACCGTGCCGCCTTCGCGAACCACGGGTTTCAATTTGGCAAGCGCATCCAGAGTCGTTTCCGGGCGCGGATGCTCGTCGCGATCGATCAACAGGGGGCCGGTTTTTCCCGGTACCATGACGGGTACAAGCTCATCATGGAAGAAACCCCGCGCCTGGGCCGCGGCGGCGCGTTGCTGGCTGCGCCAGGCAAACGCATCCTGGTCGGCGCGGCTGATGCCGAATTCCGCCGCCACATTCTCCGCCGTTTCGGGCATGGATTCGACGCCATAAGCCTTGGCCATCGCCGGATTGACGAAACGCCAGCCGATGGTGGTGTCTTCGATTTTTGCGGCGCGCGAGAAGGCCGCATCGGCCTTGCCCATCACGAAGGGCGCGCGGGTCATGCTTTCCACGCCGCCCGCCAGGATCAGATCGGCCTCGCCGGACATGATGGCCCGCGCCGCCTGCCCCACCGCATCCAGGCCGGATGCGCATAGCCGGTTCACGGTTACGCCCGGAACGCTGTCCGGCAGGCCCGCCAGCAGCGCCACCATGCGGGCGACATTCCGGCTGTCCTCGCCGGACTGATTGGCGCAGCCCAGCATCACCTCGTCGATGACCTTGGGATCCAGCGCCGCGTGCCGCTCCAGCAGGGCCTTGATGGTCAGCGCCGCCAGGTCGTCGGCGCGGATTTTCGCCAGGACGCCGTTGTAGCGCCCGATGGGCGTTCTGAGGCCGTCGCAGATATAGGCAGCAGGCATGGCATGCATTCCCGTACGCCGCGGCGCATGCCCCGACGCGCCATGCCTAGCGCATTTATTTAAGTGTTAAAAGAACTCCGGCCGTCCTCGATGATATAGCCGGCGCCTTTTTCCGCGATCATGATGGTGGGGGTGTTGGTATTGCCCGAGGTGATGTTGGGCATCACCGAGGCATCCACCACCCGAAGGCCGCCCGCGCCATGGACCTTGAGGCGCTCATCCACCACCGCCATGGGATCGGTGGAAATGCCCATCTTCGCTGTGCCGACGGGATGGAAGATGGTGGTGCCGATATCGCCCGCGGCCTTCGCCAGGTCGGCGGTATCGTTCGAGACCTTGGGTCCCGGCACATATTCGTCCGGCGCATATTTCGAAAGCGCCTGTTGCCCCATCAACCGGCGTGTCACGCGAATGGCATCGGCAGCCACTCGCCGGTCTTCGTCGGTGGAGAGATAGTTGGGCTTGATCACCGGCTTGTCGCGGAAATCGGTGGAGCGGATGTGAACCATGCCCCGCGATGTGGGCCGCAGGTTGCAGGCGCTGACGGTGATGGCGCGGAATTTGTGCAGGGGATCGCCGAACTTATCCAGCGACAGCGGCTGAACATGAAACTGGATATTGGCACGGTCGTGCATGGCGTCGGAGCGGGTGAATATGCCCAGCTGGGACGGCGCCATGGTCAAGGGGCCGGTCTGGAACATGGCATATTCGGCGCCCATCAACGCCCTGCCGACCAGTGAATGATAGGTCTCGTTGAGGGTTTTGACGCCGGAGACTTTATAGATCATCCGCTGTTGGAGGTGATCCTGCAGGTTTCTGCCCACGCCTTCGCGCGCCAGCTGAACCGGAATACCCAGCGATTGCAGGAACGCCGGATCGCCCACCCCCGAGCGCTGCAGGATTTCGATCGAGCCGATCGAGCCCGCGCACAATATGACTTCGCGCTTGGCCCGCGCCTCGAAGGTCTTTCCGCCGCGAACAAAGCGGATGCCGCTGGCCCGGCGGCCGTCGAAGATCAGCCTGTCGATATTGGCGTGCGTTTCCAGGCGCAGGTTGGGACGGCGCAAGGCCGGCTTCAGGAAGCCCCGCGCCGCCGACCAGCGCAGCCCCCGCTTCTGGTTCACATGGAAATAGCCGACGCCTTCATTGTTTCCGGTATTGAAATCCGACGTTTGGGGAATACCCATCTCCACCGCCGCATCGCGAACCGCGTCCAGAATGTCCCAGCGCAGCCGCGGCTCTTCCACCCGCCACTCGCCCTTGGCGCCATGATGTTCGGTTTCACCCAGGAAATGATTGTCCAGCCGCTTGAAAGCGGAAAAGACCTCGTCCGCGCTCCAGCCGGTCAAGCCCAGCTGCCGCCAATTGTCATAGTCCTGGCGCTGTCCGCGCATGGAGATCATCGCATTGATCGCGGACGACCCCCCGATCACCTTGCCGCGCGGATATTTGAGCGAACGGCCGTTCAGGCCGGGCTCCGGCTCGGTCTGAAACATCCAGTCGCTTCGGGGATTGCCGATGGCGAACAGATATCCCACCGGAATATGAAACCAGATCCAATTGTCCTGGCCGCCCGCTTCCAGCAGCAGGACGCGGGTCTTGGGATCGGCCGACAAGCGATTGGCCACCACGCAACCGGCCGAACCGGCGCCGGCGATGATGTAATCATACTCGCCGTCGAGCAATTGAACCTGATCCACGGACAAGCCTCGATCAACGGTTCCGGAAAACGGGCGCCCGTTTGGCGACGAAGGCATTCATGCCTTCCTTCTGCCCTTCGGTGGCAAAAGCGGCCTGGAACAGCAAGCGTTCGTGCCGCAGCCCCTCCGCCAGCGAGCTTTCGAAAGCCTGATTGACGGCCTGTTTCGCCATCTTCACCGCAGGCGCGTTATAGGCGGCGATGGTATGGGCCGCTTCCAGCGCGGTCTGCAGCAGATCCGCCGGAGCAACAACGCGGGCCACCATGCCGGCCGCCTTGGCTTCGACCGCATTGATGGAGCGTCCGGTGAGGATCATGTCCATCGCCAGGGATTTGCCCACCGCGCGGGTCAGTCGCTGCGATCCGCCGATGCCCGGCAATACGCCCAACTTGATTTCCGGCTGGCCGAACTGGGCGTCGTCGGACGCAATGATGAAGTCGCAGAGCAGAGCCAGCTCGCAACCGCCGCCCAGGGCAAAGCCGCTGACCGCCGCGATGATGGGCTTGGCGATCAAGCGGACCTGGTCCCAGGAAGCCAGGAAATCGTCCATGTAGAAATTGGTGAAGGATTTTTCCGCCATTTCGGCGATGTCGGCGCCCGCCGCAAAGGCACGCGGGCTTCCGGCGATCACGATCGCGCCTACCCGCTCGTCGGCGTCGAATTCCTGCAACGCTTTCAGCGTTTCCTGCGCCAGTTGCCGGTTGAGGGCGTTCAGCGATTTGGGGCGATTGAGGGTGATCAGCCCCACGCGCTCGCGCCGTTCCACCAGAATGGTTTCCCATTTGGCGGCTTTGGCGCCGGCCTGATTGTCCGGCCTGCTGTCGATGGGTTTGTCGCTCATGAAATTCTCCTGACACTGCGGACAATCAATGGTTCCGCTTCAATGGAATGGGCTGTTATTCCTCGCCGCCATGGGATGACACATAGGCATCCCGCGCGGCCATGAATTCATGCAGGATCTGCTCGCGGTGCTGGTTCAGCTTCGGCGCCACGATGGGATCCACGATGTTGTTCCCCTTGTATCCGCTCATGCGGATCGGGTTACCGGCGGTGCGGACGGCCCGGCCGGTTTCGCCACTTTTCACTTTGATAAACATGTCGCGCGCCAGAAGCTGAGGGTGGTCGAACAGCTTGTCGATGGTGTTGATCGGCGAACAGGGCACACCCGCCTCGTTCAACCTTTCGACCCAATGCTGGACATTCTGGGTTCTGGTCACCGCTTCAATCGCCTTGATCATGTCCGGCCGGTTCCGGCAGCGCAGATCGTTGGTGGCGAAAGGCGCCTGCAACGCCAGTTCCGGCGCGCCCAAGGCATCCGCCATCAGCACGAACAGCGTGTCGTTGCCCGCCGCGATCACGATCCGGCCATCCTTGGCCGCAAAGCTTTCGAATGGCGCCAGCGAGGGGTGGCTGTCGCCGGTCCGGTTGGGGACTTTGCCTTCCGCGTCGTAGCGCGCCAAGGCCGTCTCCATCAGCGCGGCCTGGCAATCCAACATGCCGATATCCACGCGCCCGCCCTGCGCGTTCTGGTTCCGCTTGTAAAGCGACGCCAGAATGCCCACGGTGGCGAACAGCGCCGCGCCCAGATCGCCGAAGCTGGTGCCCACCCGCGAAGGCGGGCCATCCGGCCAGCCGGTCAGGCTCATGATGCCGCCCATCGCCTGCACCACCATGTCGTAGCCGGGAAGATCGCTGAACGGGCCGCTATGGCCGAAGCCGGAGACGGACGCATAGACGATGTGCGGATGGGTCTTTGCCAGCCGCTCGGCGCCATAGCCCAGCCGGTCCATCACGCCGGGGCGGAAATTCTCCACCACCACATCGGCTTCGTCCAACAAGCGCTCCAGCAATTCGCGGTCGCGCGGCGACTTGATGTCGAGGACGATGCTTTCCTTGCCCCGGTTGAAGCACATGAAATAGGCGGACTCGCCATCCACGAACGGCCCGAAGGCCCGCGTGTCATCACCGGTTCCGAACTTCTCGATCTTGATCACCCGGGCGCCCAGATCGGCCAGGATCATGGTGCAGTAAGGCCCCGCCAGCACCCGCGAGAAATCCAAAACCGTAATACCTTCCAGAGGCCCCTTGCGGAGCTCTTCGGTCTGCATCACTCCCTCCCAGGAACTTTTGTTTTTTAACGCGATACCGGCATCTGGAATTCGGCGCCCTTGCCGATGCTGTCCGGCCAGCGCTGCATGATCGATTTCTGGCGGGTGTAAAAGCGCACGCCTTCCTCGCCATATATGTGCATGTCGCCGAATAGGCTGCGCTTCCAGCCGCCAAAGCCATGCCACGCCATCGGCACGGGGATCGGAACATTGATGCCGACCATTCCGCACTGGACATTGCGCCCGAATTCCCGGGCCGCATGGCCGTCGCTGGTGAAGCAGCTCACGCCATTGGCGAATTCATGATTGTTGATCAGGTTCAACGCCTCTTCCATGGTCGCGACCCGCACGCAGCAAAGAACCGGCCCGAAGATTTCTTCCCGGTGGATCGTCATTCCCGGCTTGACGTGATCGAACAGCGTGGGGCCCAGGAAGAAGCCTTCCTCATGGCCGGGCGCGACATAGCCGCGGCCGTCCACCACCAGGGTGGCACCTTCCGCCACGCCTTTCTCGATGTAGCCGGTGATCCGCTGACGCGCCACGCTGGTGACGATCGGTCCCATCTCGGTCGCATCATTCATGCCGTTGCCGATCTTCAGCTCCTTGGCCCGCTTCACCAGCAAAGGAATGATCTTATCCGCCGCCGACCCCACCAGCACGGCCACCGAGATCGCCATGCAGCGCTCGCCCGCCGAGCCATAGGCCGCACCCATCAAGGCATCGACCACCTTTTCCGGATCCGCGTCGGGCATCGCCACCAGATGATTTTTCGCCCCGCCCAGCGCCTGCACCCGCTTTCCGGCGCGCGCCCCGGTTTCGTAAATGTAATTGGCGATGGGGGTCGAGCCGACGAACGACACGGCCTGGACATCCGGATGCGCCAAGATGGCGTCGACCGCTTCCTTGTCGCCCTGGACCACATTGAACACGCCTTTGGGGAAGCCCGCTTCGCGCATCAACTCGGCCACCATCAGGGACGGCGAAGGATCGATGGGGCTGGGCTTGAGGACAAAGGTGTTACCGGCCGCGATCGCGATCGGATACATCCAGGCTGGCACCATCACCGGAAAGTTGAACGGCGTGATCCCGGCGACCACGCCCAGCGGCTGGCGCAATGTCCAATTGTCGATATTGGTGGAAACCTGGTCGGTGAAATCGCCTTTCAGAAGCTGGGGCATGCCGCAGGCGAATTCGATGATGTCGATGCCGCGCTCCACCTCGCCCTTGGCGTCGGAGAAGACTTTGCCGTGTTCGGCGGTGATCGCGCGCGCCAGCTCGTCCTTGTGCGCATTCATCAGCGCCAGATATTTGTTCATCAGCCGCACGCGGCGCAGAGGCGGCAGGTTCGCCCAGGCGGGAAACGCAGCCTTGGCCGATTTCACCGCCGCATCGACATCCGCAGCCGAGGACAGGCAGACGCTTCGCGCCTTTCGCCCGGTCGCCGGATTGAAGACGTCCTGAGTCCGGCCGGTGCTGCCGGGCACGAGCTGGCCATCAATAAAATTGCTGACGGTGGAGGTCCCAATTTCGACGGTGTTCATAGCGCCTCTCTGGATTGCGGATTTTGAGTCATTCAGCCGTGCTGCGAATTGTTGCGGACATTGGCCGCCGTCATTCTCAAGGCTGTCGAACGGGCAGTTCTATGCGGTTTGAATGCTTCAATCCTGCCGCCGGCAAGGCATATTTTCACAAGCCGTTCCGCAGGCAATCGACAAAGTTGCGCTTCGGATGTGCAAAAATTCACATTATTTTGGGCAATATTGCCAGTCTGATGTGCAAAAGCTAACATTGGTATATGGAATGGGACCGGGCGCGTATTTTCCTAGCCGTGGCACGGAGCGGGCAGATGCTGGCCGCCGCCCGCATCCTGGGCCTCAACCACGCCACCGTGGGGCGCCAGCTCACCGCCCTGGAAGAAGAGCTGCAGACCAAACTTCTGGAGCGCCATGTCAACGGATGCACCCTGACATCGGCGGGCGAAGCATTGATGGCATCCGCCGAAAAAGTCGAATCCGAATTCCTCCAGCTTGAATCGGCGCTGTCCGGTACCATCGGCGCGATCCGCGGCACAGTGCGGGTGGGCGCACCGGACGGCTTGGGCAATTATTTCCTGGCCTCGAAACTGGCGGAGCTTTCCGCCCGGCATTCCGACCTTTTGGTCCAGCTGGTTCCACTGCCCCGCACATTTTCGCTGTCGCGGCGCGAAGCGGACATCGTGATCACCCTGGACCGCCCGGTGCAGGGCAATCTGATCATCCAGAAACTGACGGACTACACGCTCAGCCTTTATGCGTCTGAGGAATATCTACGGGACAAGCCCCCGATCCGCAGCGAGGAAGACCTGAAGCAGCATCTGTTCGTGACCTATGTCGACGATCTGATCCACACGCCATCCCTGGATTACGGGCGCGAGCTTGCCGCGAGCATGCCCCGCCGTTTCGAATGCGGCAGCGTGGTGGGCCAGATGGAGGCCGTCCGCACCGGCAACGGCATCGCCATTCTGCACGATTATGCGGCCAAATATGTGCCCAACTTCCGCCGCGTCCTGCCGCATCTCCAGTTCGTCCGCAACTATTGGCTGATATCCCATCCCGATACCCACCGTTCGCACCGGGTCACGGAAGTCAGGCGCCACATCGCCGAAGCGGTGAATGCGTCCAAGGAACGCTTCTGTCCCTGGGGCAATGATGCGGTTCAGGCACCGGAGCTAGTCGATCAGGCCTGACCGGGCCACGGTCGCGATATTGTCCTCATGCGAGGTCAGCATGACCGTCAGATCGCCGGCCAGCCCCCTGTCCGCGATCCTGGGAATGGCATCCCGCAATTTCCGCACCACCCATTCCTGGCCGCGGTTGACCAGGGCCAGCCGCCCGCCAAGGCCCGGAACCGCCATCACCTTCTCGTAAAATTGTCCGGTCTTGTCGCTGGGCGCGCCATCCAGCGCCCGGATCGCCTTCGTCAGCATGGCGCACCATTTTGCTTCGTCCAGATGAACGGCCTTGGCCAGATCCGACGCGTCTTTGCGGTCCGTATCCTTCGAGACGTGAAGCAACGCTTTGGCGCCCGCCCGCTCGGCTTCCAGCATGAGGTTCAGAAAGTCGAGCAATTCTTGGCGGGTGAAGGATTCCATGGATGCGCCTCCGGGACGTGGCGGAATTTTGGTGGGCGCGGCAAATCAATTCAACCCTTTGCCGATTCAATCCTGGTCAATTCAGCCCTGGCGCATCGCCAAGCTGCCGGGCGGGTAAAAAAAGCGCCTCCCATTTCGGGGAGGCGCAATCTGGCCGACGGGGAAGCCTCAGCCGGGATATCAATTCAGGGGACATCGGGTCAGCCCCCCTCATCCTGAAGGATATGGACGTTCAAGATCTGCAACCCCGCAACGGGAAATCTTGCACCTTTGATGTGCAGAATAGCACAATCAATCGCTCCGCCCCGCTCTTGTGATCGAATTGCCTCCCGTCAATATGGTGGCGGCCGTGAGCGTCAGACGCGGCGCGAATGACATCGACGATGCGCAGACCCAATTCCGTCCGCGCGGGCTTGTCATTCGAAAAACAAAATAAAATTGGAGGGACTTCCGTGAGAAAAGCATTCTTCTGCACCTGCGCGGCGGCGGCGCTTTTGTCCGGGCTGGCGGATCGGCCGGCACTCGCCCAACCGGCGGCGAAGCCCCGCTCCACCATTGCGCAATCGCTCACGCCTCCCGCCATTTCCACGTCCCGCGTCCAGGAGGGCCTGATCGAATTCCCCCTGCCCAAGGGCGAGGAAGCCTATGGCTCCATCGACGGCAAAAAGATGCATCGTTATGTCGAAGAGCTGGCACAGATCTCGCGCCGCTATCGCGACAACGGCCATCCCAAATTCTGGGGCCGGATCATCGGCACCTCCGGCGATCACGAAACCAATGAATGGCTGGCAGGCAAGTTCAGAACCTTGGGGCTGACGGATGTGCGCATCCAGCCGCTGGATCTGGCCCCGCAATGGATGCCGAAAGACTGGACCGTGACCATGACCGGCGGCGGCAAGACCATCAGCCTGAATTCGGCCCAGCCGGCCTATCTGGCCGATGGCCTGCCCGCCGGCGGCGTCGAACTGGAAGCGGTCTATGCGGGCTTGGGCACC
The DNA here is from genome assembly GCA_017307355.1 of Alphaproteobacteria bacterium. Taxonomy (GTDB): domain Bacteria; phylum Pseudomonadota; class Alphaproteobacteria; order Micropepsales; family Micropepsaceae; genus Rhizomicrobium. Next base: position 23,093 of record JAFKFG010000012.1, on the reverse strand, counting down.
GAAGCGGATTTCAAGGGCAAGGATGTTCGCGGCAAGGCGGTCTTCGTCTACAGCATGCAGGGCCTGAAGAATGAAGGCGCCGTCAAGCGCGCAGACAGCCTGGGCGCGGCCGTGGTTTTCGATGTGTCGATGCTGCCGGGTAACATGCACTATATCGCCTACCCCTCGGACACCAAGGCGCCCAGCCTGGTGCTGGGCAATGACGACGGCGTCGCCGCCCGCGAAATGATCGAAGCGGCGAAGACCGGCCCCGCGCCCAAAGTCAAAGTGACTCTGGAAGTGGAAAAAGTGCCGAACCTCAAAACCGCCCTGGTCTGGGGCACATTGCCCGGCGCCACCGACGAGACGATCTATATCACCGCCCACAAGGATGGCTGGTTCGACGGCGCGGGCGACAATGGCGGCGGCGTCGCATCGATGCTGGGCCTAGCGGAATATTTCGCGAAAATTCCCAAGGAAAAGCGGCGGCGCACCATTATCTTCATCGGCCTGGATGGCCATCACAACGGCCCGGACGGCGCCGCCGGAAAAACCTGGCTGACCGCGAACAAGGACAAGCTGTTCGCCAAGACCGCCATCCTGATCAATGACGAGCATCCCTCCACTATCGTGACCCAGGCGCGCCCCCGTTATTATCCGGGCGACGAGCTGGCCTGGGCCAACACCTACATGCCGATGGAATGGTATGCCGGCGGCAAGGACCGTCCCGAGCTGCGCAAGATCGTGTGGGATTCGTTCCGCAAATTCGGCGTACCGCTGGAATTCGATCCCAGCCCCACGCCGCCGGCCAGCGACGCCTCCTATTTCTATCGCTTCACGCCGGCGATCGATGCCAGCGAGTATCACAATTATTTCCACACCGATTGGGAAACGCCGGAAACCGTTCCGTGGACGGGCCTGCAGGCGGCCACCCGCGCCTATGCCAAGGTGATCGACGAAGTGAACAAGCGGCCGCTCAGCACCTTCAAGCGGCCGGAAGACACTGGCAATCACCCCGACTTCGACGAATGATGCCCAGCCGACGGGGCCGGGCTTTCCGGCCTGGCCCCGGCGGAAATTCAGAAAGAGGAAGCCCGTGACAAAAAACGCCGCATGCGCTTTCGCCGCCGCGACATTGCTGGCGGGCTTGGCCGCGCAACCCGGCCTGGCGCAACCCGTGCCCCGGTCCACCATCGCCCAATCGCTGACCCCGCCCGCGCTGCCACTCTCGCGGGTCGAAGCGGGCCTGATCCCGTTTCCGTTGCCCAAGGACGCGCAGGCCTATGGGTCCATCGACGGCCGGAAGATGCACCGCGCCGTGGTCGAGTTGGCTGGGATTTCGCGCCGTTATCGCGATGCGGGCCATCCCAAATTCTGGGGCCGGATCATGGGCACTTCCGGCGATGTGGAAACCAATGAATGGCTTCTGGCGAAGTTCAAGTCTCTGGGGCTCAGCGATGTGCATGCCCAGCCGCTCGACCTTCCGCCGCAATGGATGCCGAAAAGCTGGGACGTGACCATGACCGGCGGCGGGCGCACCATTCACCTGGAGTCCGCGCAACCGGACTATTACGCCAATGGATTGCCGCCCGGCGGTCTGGAGTTGGATGCGGTCTATGCGGGCCTTGGCACCGAAGCGGATTTCGCGGGCAAGGACGTGCGGGGAAAAGCGGTCTTCATCTACAGCATGCTGGGACTGGCGGAACAGAATGCCGTCAAGCGGGCGGACGAGAAAGGCGCGGCCGTCATTTTCGAAGTCTCGATGCTTCCCGGGAATATGCGCTACCAGGCCTATCCGTCGGGCACCAAGGCGCCCGCCTTCACCTTCGGCAATGACGATGGCGTCCTTGCCCGCCAGATGATCGAAGCGGCCAAGGACGGTCCCGCGCCCAAGGTCAAAGTGACGCTGGATGTGGAGAAAGTACCGAATCTCAAAACCGCTCTGGTCTGGGGCACGCTTCCCGGCGCCACCGACGAGACCATCTATATCGCCGCGCACAAGGATGGCTGGTTCGACAGCGCCAGCGACAATGCGGGGGGAGTCGCGTCCATGCTGGGGCTGGCGGAATATTTCGCCAAGATTCCCAAAGCCAAGCGCCGCCGCACCATCGTCTTTGTCGGACTGGATGGACATCATAACGGTCCGGACGGCGGCGTCGGGCGCCGCTGGATGGTGGCGAACAAAGCCACGCTTTTCCCGAAGACCGTCTTGTTCATCAATGTGGAGCATCCCGCGACCATCGTCACGCAATCGCGGCCGCGCTATTATCCGGGCGACGAATTGGCATGGGCCAACACCGCCATGCCGTTGGAGTGGTATGCCGGCGGCAAGAGCCGCCCCGAGCTGCAGAAGATCGCATGGGATACCTTCAAGAAATTCGGCGTGCCCCTGGAATTCGATCCCAGCCCCACTCCGCCGGCCGGCGATGCCGGTGTTTTCTTCCGATTCCTGCCCGCGGTGAGCGCCAGCGAATATCACAGCTATTTCCACACGGACTGGGAAACGCCCGAGATGGTGCCCTGGACGGGACTGGAAGCGACCACGCGCGCCTTCGCGAAAATCATCGACGAAGTGAACACGCTGCCGCTGAGCGCATTCCAGCGGCCGGAGGAGCCCGCCCCGCAGCGCGCGGCGTCGGCGGACTAAGCCAGCGGACTAATCAGGCCACGCCTTAAAGCGCGCGGGCGGAAAATGTATCGCAGGCCTTGAGATCGCCGCCCTGCAAGCCGCGCTGGAACCAGCGAATGCGCTGGGCGCTGGTGCCGTGGGTGAAGGAATCCGGCACGACATAGCCCTGGCTTTGCTTTTCCAGCGTATCATCGCCCACCGCGGACGCCGCCTGCAGCCCCTGCTCCACATCGCCGGTCTCCAAGATGCGGAATTGCTGGTTGGCGTGATAGGCCCACACGCCCGCGAAACAATCGGCCTGTAGTTCCGTACGGACGGAATCGCTGTCGGCGCCGCGGCTGCCCATCTGGTGGCGTGCCATCACGCCCAACAGATTCTGGATGTGATGGCCATATTCATGGGCCACCACATAGGCCTGTGCGAATTCACCGGGCACGCCGAAGCGGCTTCCCAATTCATCATAGAAGGCCAGATCGAGATAGATATGGTCGTCGGCCGGACAATAGAATGGCCCGGCAGAGGATTGGCCGGTTCCACAGCCAGTCGGCGTGGAGACATCATATGTGGTGAGGGTCGCGGGCGCGAAGGTCACGCCTTCCGCCCGCAGGATCGGCGACCACACATCTTCCGCCGAACCCACGATCCGCCGTGAGAATTGATACGCCGCGTCGTCGGCGCGCGGGCCGCCGGGATTGCCCTGAGGCGCTTGTTGATAGGATCCGCCGCCATTCATGGTGTCCAGCAGCTGGATCGGATCCACGCCGAAGACCAGGGACAAGACCACCACCGCCACCAGGCCAAGACCGCCACCGCCGATGGCGAGCCTGGGACCGGCGCCGCCGAACCCGGACCCGCGCCGGTCATCGACATTTTCCGTCGGACGAAGATCGTCAAGGCGCATGGCGAGCCCCCTGTTTGCAGATCTATTTCACAGGCGCTCGATACTACGAAAAGCCTTCACTTTTGTCTCGGCCGGAACGCGCGCATCCGGCGGCAGATGAGACCCTTCGCCCGCTGCGAAAGCGGACGAAGGGCTCACCAGAGTCACTTCACCGGATGCAGAGTCAGCTTCTGAACCCGCCAGTTCACCAGTTCGGCGGCGAAGAGCGTGTTCTCGTTCGGGCAATCCAGGCCATGAATCCAGCCGAACTCTTTCAATCCTTTGCCTTCACCGCCCAGCCAGCCGATCACATGGCCGTCCAAGGTCATCTTGAAAATGCGGAACGCATCGGCGGCGAAAAGATATTGCGGCGATCCGGCCTTGGGCGGCGTGATGCAGACGGACCAGGGCGCGCCCGGGAAGAACAGCGACAGGCCGGAGTTGGGACCTCTCAGATTGTTTCCATACATGATCAGGTGCTTGTTTTGCGCCGGGATGTCGATGGTGATGATGCGCTTGACATGACCTTCGCCGTCGAACACTTGAATTCGCCGGTTGCCGCGATCGGCGACATAGAGATTTCCGTCCTTGTCGGCAGCGATCGCATGCACCGTCCGAAGCTGGCCCGGGCCGTTGCCGGGCTCGCCGAATGAGCCTAGCCAGTTGCCGTCCTTGTCGAACTTGGCCACCCGGGAATTGACGTATCCATCACTGACATAAATGTTGCCTTGCGGATCCCAGGCCATGTCGGTGACTTGGCGGAACATGCCGTCGACTGGAGGCAAAGGCGGCCTCGGATGTGCCCAAGGATGGGCGCCTTCATCCGAGGCTTCGGATTTGCGGCCCAGGACCAAAGTGACGCGGCCTTCCGGATTGAAGCGGACCACCATGTCCGATCCCTTGTCCGCGACCCAGATATTGTCCTTGGAATCGACACGCACCGCATGGGCAAACCCCCAAGCGTAAAGATTGTGCCCAATCTCGCGGATGAACTTGCCGCCGGCGTCGAATTCCAGAAGCTGCGACGCGGCGGCGCCATAGGCCGGGCCGGTGGAATTTCCACGGCTGAAGACAAAGACATGACCCTTGGAATTCACCGCGACGCTGGAAGCCTCTCCCATATAGAGATCGGTGGGAAGCTTACCGAATTCCTCCGCATCGAACGCAATCTCAGGCGCGCTGGTTTGCGACGGGTTGGTGAGGGACGGTGGGTTGACCGGCGGCGAGGCTGCTGTCTGGTTAGCCGGCGGCAAGTTGTCCTGGGCAAAAAGCGGTGCAGTGCCCAGCAGCAGCAGGGCCAAGGTGGTGGCAGTCTTTGCAATCTTCATGCGATCTCCCCATTTTAATATTATGTTGTTGCAATCCGGTTCATCCCCCGCAAAGCCGCGGGGCCCCGGATCGATCATCCACCCGCCGCATCCCCGACGGCAACAGAAATCCGGCAGGGCCCTCGCGCTACCGGCCGGCACCAGAATGCTGCGTCACGGCACGATTTTTATGATCGCGGCGTCCCGAAGGCGATCCAGGTTCGCGCCGGTGCCGCTTGACGATATCTTTCAAACCGATGTCAGAAGTCATGGCTCTCCCGTCTCCCGTGCGCGGTTTTACCCACACGATGAATGCCTGCGTGGCGATGATGTACTTTTGGGGCCTGCGCCCTCAGGGGCCGTGTCGCTGCCGCATGCGCGCTAAAATCCCGATTTTTTCTTGGATCTGGCCATTCCGCTCGCGATTGAGGATCGCGACAAAGAAGCAAAGCAGCACGGCCGCCGGCAGGGCATAGAGCATCAACACCAGTTCGATGTCGTTTCGCGGACGCGTGGTCACTGCGGCGAAAATGGCAAACAGCAAGGGCGTCGGCCACAGCCAAAGGATCAGGCGCCGGATCTCATGCTGCCTTGATAGTTCGCTTTGAAATGCGGACCGCAGCGAAAGGAAATCGGCCCCATCCGGCAGCCTCACCGCGGCGCCATGGATCAACAGATAGGCGCCCACCACCGCATAGATGCTGACGAGGCTCCAGGCCAGCGCCGGCGCGGGGATGACGTGCGTGGCGCACACATAAGCAAAGCCCGCCGATGCGCCCAGAAGCAGCAGGCTTTGGAGACAATTGCGCAACCGGGTTTGGGCCTGGAAGCGCCGATATTGCGCCTTGAGTTCGCAAGGCTCCATCGCATCGAAAAGCGACTGCTCGCGCCGCTCGCGGGCCAGAACCATCATGGCGCGCAAACCGGAAAGAACAGGCATGGTGAACGGAACGATCGCCCACATGAAGAGCCCGAACTGACCATCGGGAAGCCGGTGCGCGGCTCTCAGCGCGAACAATTCGCGCAGAACGAACATCACGACCAGAGCGGTGACGATGATTGTTTCGATAATCGCCCGCTTTGGCGATGGCGGGTTCTGCTCTTGATAAGCGTCCGCCAGAAGCGTCGCGGCCAGGACAAACGCGGACACAAGGACCGCCAGCGTCCATCCGCCGGGGCCGGCAGGAACCAAAGACGTCGCCATGAGGCAGCAGAATATGAAAAACCCCTGGATCGCGAGAACGGGCGGATTGGCGTTGCGCCGGATATGGCCGATCAGCACGAACGGAATGGTCCGCGCCGCCATGGCGATATATTGCGATGGAGACCGGTACAGCTCCCGCAGATCGCCCGCGACCGCTTCGCGCGCCGCAGGCGGGATAAGAACCTGCACCAGCCATTCCAGCCGCTCGGGCGGGCATGTCAGCTCTGGGGAACGAACTTCCATGCCAGACCTCCGAAGCGCGCGGCGATGGTTTCATAGATGCGGCGCGCGGTTTGCGCGGAATCCCGCAACGCGACTTCCCCATCTTCTTCCAGACGGTAATGGCGGCGGGACCGGCCGCCCCTTTCCTTGGTGGGTTCGGAAAGCCAGGACGCGATCAGCCGCTTGTCTTCCAGGCGATCCAAGGTGGCATAGACCGCGCCCAGCTTTATCTTGCGGGGTGCCGCCAATTCTTCGATCCGCGCATGGATGGTGACGCCATAGGCGTTCTCCTCCAAGGTCAGGATCGCCGTCAGAACGAGTTGCTCGAATTGCCCCAGGGGCGCCGTGTCCACCACTACTCATACATAGTATGAGATAATGTGGGCCGTCAAGCGCCACGCGTTTAATCGTCGCCCAGGGACCAGATGCGATGCGCGTCGATCATCAATTGCAGGACCGCGCCATGGGCGTTGCTGCGGGCCTGCAATTCGGTCTGCCGTGTCTCGAAATCCTGGCGCTCCGCCAGAAGCAGCTCCGTCAGCCCCAGATCGCCCAGCGCATAGGCCCGCCGCATCCGGACCATGAGTTGTGCGCTGGCCTTCGCCGCGGCCTGACTTTGTTGCCAGGCCGTCAGGCCCTGCTGCGCCTGAATGACGTCGCGATCCGCGGCGACTTCGACATCGCGCAGTATCTTGCGCGCGGCGACGGCGGCGGCGGACGCTTCCGCCGATGCCTGATCGGCGACCGCGCTGCGCAGCGAACCGCCGATCGGCATGGTGAAGCCGATGCCGAAGCCGGTTTCATGGCCGGCCCGATCCTGGAAGGTCCGCAAATCCACCGTGGGGTCGGCGAAGCGGTCCAGGGACGCGCGCCGCGCAAGCCATTCGCGCCGATCGGCCTCGCTGCGCGCCATTTTGACTTCATGATTGTCGTTCAACACCGCGTCGTGCCACTCTTCCCACAGACCCGGCGGCGGTGCGGGCTCCGGTATCACCGGCGGCTGGGCCGGCAATGCCAAAGCCGGAAAATTCCGCGCCAGGGTCATGCGGGCGTCGAGCCGGACCTGCGACGCCTTTGCCGCCTGGGCACGCGCCGTGGCAAGGGACGCCTGCACCTGCTCCACCTGCAGCACCGCGGCCTGGCCCAATTGCCGGCTCCGTTCCATGGCCTGCAGTTCTTTTTCGTAGTCGCTCACTTGCGCGGCCGCCAGTCCGGCATCGGCCTCCGCCGTCACCCAGGCCAGCCACAGATTCTTGAGCAGGGTCGCGGCCTGGTGACGGGAATCGCCCAGGCCATTCTCGGCCACCGCCACGCCGAAGGCGCCGATCTTGCCGTCCGCTTCGGCTTTGCCGGGCAAGCGGATCCCGCGGCTGACGCCGGCCATCCATTCATCCATGCGCCCTTCGATATTGCTGGCGCGGGAGACATATTCGCCATGGAGGGTGAATTCGTGCGGCCCCACTTCGCGGGCACGGGCTTCGGCTTCCGCCGATTTCATCAGGGCACGGGCACGCTGAACGCCGGGATCTTCGTCCATCAGCCGGTCCACCATGTCGTGCGCCGGCATGAAGGACAGGCTGGGCGATTGGATGTTTTCGGCATGCGAGGCCTGTCCGCCGGATTGGCCGGCCATCGCCGGCCCCGCAACGAACACCGTCAGCAACGGCAAAATCAGGAATTTCCGCATTACATCAGGTCTCCGAAATCCAGCACGGGCTCGGTCCAATAGCGAATATGCGACGCCCGAAACTGTGCCCGCAGCGACGCCAAAAGCGCCGCCAACCCTGCTTCATCGATAATCGCCGTCAGCAGGAAAACATGGACCGACCCGCGAACCTGCTCGCGCAAGGACGCGGTGGCGAAATCCGCGCCATGACCATTGGCATGCCAGGCCGTGAAACCGCCCCTCAACTGTTCGCAATCCAGCAGAAATTCGGACATCTGCTCCGCCAGCGCCTGGGGGCAGGCCAAGGTCAGCTTGATCCGGGTCATGCCACACCATCCTTTCGCGCGGCGCTTTCGGACGGAGGAACGCCGAAGCGGGCGAACAGAATCGGCAAAAGAAATAATGTGAGGATGGTGGAGCTGATCAGCCCTCCGATCACCACGATCGCCAACGGCTTCTGAATCTCCGATCCCGGCCCGGTGGCGAACAGCAGCGGCACCAGGCCCAGCGCCGCGATGCTGGCGGTCATCAAGACCGGACGCAGCCGCCGCCGGGCGCCGTCATAGACCACCTGATGGATGGGCATGCCCTGGCTGCGAAGCTGGTTGAAGTACACGATCAGGACCAGGCCGTTGAGAACGGCGATGCCCAGAAGCGCGATAAAACCCACCGAGGCTGGAACCGAAAGATATTCTCCAGACACCCAAAGCAGCAGCATTCCGCCCACCAGCGCGAGCGGAATGTTGGCCAGGATGAGAAGCGACTGGCGCACCGAACCCAAGGTGGCGAACAACACCAGGAAGATCAGCCCCAGCGCCAAAGGCACCACCACCATCAGCCGCTGGGCGGCGCGGCGCTGGTTCTGGAATTCCCCGCTCCATTCCAGCTTGTAGCCGGTGGGCAGCTTGATCGTTTGCGCCACGGCAGCCTGCGCGGCTTCGACAAAGCCAACGAGATCGCGCCCGGAAACATTGGCCTGGACGGTGCCGAAGCGCGAGGCATTCTCCCGCTGGATGCGGACCGGACCTTCCGGCTGGGTGATGCGCGCGACATCGGCGATATGCACGATCCCGCCGCTCTCGGTGGCCACGCCCACATCGCCGAACAATTCCGGCCTGGTATGCAGATCGTCGCCGCCACGGATCAGGATGGGAATGCGCCGCTGATTGTCGGTGACGATACCCGCGCCCAACCCTTCCAGCCTGGCGCGCATTTCCTCCTGCAGGGTCTGGGTCGAAAGCCCGGCCGCGCCCACCGCCATGCGGTCGATATCGGTCTGAAGATAGCGCACCTTGTCATCGGCGACAGTGAAGACTTCGGTCGCGCCAGGGACTTTTGACACCGCAGCGCGGATTTCTTCGGACAGCCGACCCAGCACCGCCAGATCCGGCCCGAACACTTTGATGGCGAGATCGCCGCGGCTTCCGGTGAGCATTTCGGAGGTCCGCATTTCGATAGGTTGGGTGAAGGTATATTCGACGCCGGGAAAATCCTTCATCACTTCGCGGATCTGCTCCACCATGGCGTCCTTGCTGGGCGCCTTCCATTTCTCCCGGGGTGCCAGCATCAGGAAGAGATCGGTTTCGTTCAGCCCCATCGGATCCAGGCCGATCTCGTCGGTGCCGGTGCGGGCGATGGCTTCCACCACATCCGGCACCCGCGCCATGATCGCCTGCTGCACGGCCTTATCCACTTGCGCGGTTCGTTCCAGATTGATGGTGGGAAGCTTGGCCAGCTGGACCACGATGGAGCCTTCGTCCATCGTGGGCATGAAGGTCTTGCCGACCAGGATGTACGCCAGGGCAGCGAGCGCAAAGACAGCGCCCACGCCCAGGAACATCCGGCGCGGCTTCGCCAGGGCCTTCCCCAACAGGTGCGCGTAAGCCGGCGTCAGCTTGCGCATCAGCCAGGCGTCTCCATGCGCGCCGCTCTTCAGCAGCAAGGAGGCGATGACCGGTATCAAGGTCAGCGACAGCAGCAGCGAACCGGACAGGGCGAAAACAATCGTCAACGCCACGGGCGCGAAAAGCTTTCCTTCCAGCCCCTGCAAGGACAGAAGCGGCAGGAACACCAGGCAGATGATCACGATCCCCGACGCCACCGGCACCGCCACTTCGGAGGTCGCCCGGTAGACCAGATGCAAGCGGGGAAGCCGGCTTGCCGGTCCCTGATGCGCCAGGCTTTCCACGGTGTTTTCCACCACCACCACGGCGGCATCGACCAGCATGCCGATGGCGATGGCGAGGCCACCCAGACTCATCAGATTGGCGCTAAGGCCGAAGATCGACATCAGAAGGAATGTCGTGATCGCGGCAAAGGGCAAGGTCAGGGCCACCACGATGGCGGCACGCAGATTTCCCAAAAACAACAGCAGCAGGATCACGATCAGAACGGTGGCCTCGATCAAGGCATGCTGCACCGTCGACACCGCCTTGCTGATCAGGTCCGCGCGATCATAGAAGGCGTGAAGCTTGACGCCTTTGGGCATGTCGGCTTCCAGCTCCGCCAGCTTGGCGCGCACCCCGGCCACCACCGCGCCCGTGTCCGCACCACGCAGGCCCAGGACCAAGCCTTCTACCGTCTCACCCTTGCCGTCCTGCGTGACCGCGCCATAGCGGGTTAGCGCGCCCACGCGCACCTGGGCAATATCGCCAAGGCGCACGGCCTTGCCGTTCCCGCCCGCGACCATGACCCGGCGAAGGTCTTCCACTGTCTTGATCGCGCCCACGGCTCGCACGATCAGCGCCTCTTCGCCTTCGCCCACCCGTCCGGCGCCGTCATTGCGGTTGGCCTGTTCGATGGCGGACTTGATGTCGGACACGCGCAGGCCCGCGCTCAGCAGCGCGGCATCGTCCGGCACCACTTCGAAACTTTCGACATAGCCGCCCAACGCGTTGACGTCGGCAACGCCCGGTATGGTGCGAAGGGCGGGCCGTATCGTCCAATCCAACAGGGTGCGCCGCTCCGCCAGGCTCAGCGACCCGCCCTCGATAGTGAACATGAAGATCTCGGACAAAGGCGTGGCGATGGGCGCCAGGCCGCCGCTGACCGTGTCGGGCAACTCGGCCATCGCGCCGGCCAATCGCTCGCCCACCTGCTGGCGAGCCCAGTAAACGTCGGCGCTGTCCTTGAAGTCGATGGTGATGTCGGCGATGGCGTATTTGGCGGTCGAGCGCAGAATGACCTGATCCGGAATGCCCAGAAGCTCCAGCTCCAGGGGCGCGATGACGCGCTGCTCCACCTCTTCGGGGGTCATGCCGGGCGCCTTGAGGATCAGCTTGACCTGGGTGGTCGAGATGTCGGGATAAGCATCGATGGGCAGGCGGGAAAAAGCATAAAGCCCTGCCCCGGCCAGGAGGGAGGCCAGCACCAGGACCAGCAGGCGCTGACTCAGTGCGAATTCGACAAGCCGGCGTAGCATCGATCAGTCCTGCAAGCTGGCGGCTTTGAGTTCGGCAACACCGCTGACGGCGACCGCATCCTTGGGCGTCAGCCCGCCCCGCACCGTCGCCTCGTCGGGGCCACGCGCCAGCAGCTTCACGGGCACGGGCTCGAACCCCTTCGGGCGCGCCACGAACACGGCGGGGCCATTTTTCAATTCCACCACGGCGGCGCGGGGGACATTGAAGCTTCCCGCTTCCGCGCGCTTTTGAATGATCAGCCGCACGGTCTGGCCGCTCACCAGGCCCGGCGCCGCGTTCAAGCGGATGCGGACCGTGGCGCTGCGGTTGCGCGGATCGATGCTGGTGCCCGCCGCCATCACCGTGCCGCTCGCGCCGGGAAGTTCCTCCACCATCGCACTGTCGCCGGATGCCACACGCCCGATGGCGCTGGCCGGCAACTGCCCTTCGATCCACATCTCGTCCTTGGTGTCGATATTCAGGGCCGGCTGCATGGCCGCGACCTGTTCGCCCACAGAAATGGAGATTGCCGAAATGCGGCCATCCGCCGGCGCCAGCAATTGATAGCTTCCGCTTCCCGTGGCGGCAGCCTGGGCCATGGCGCGGCGCGATGCGGCCAAATCGGCCGCCACCGACGCGGCCTCCGCATCGGCTTCTTCCGCCCGGCTTGCCGGCGCGATGCCTTCATCGACCAGCGAGCGGGCCCGTGCCGCCGCGGCCTTGGCCGATTGATGACGGGCTTCCAATCCCTTGAGCTTGGCCTGGGCGAATTGCATGTCGGCGCTGACGATCACCGCCAGCGCATCGCCCTTCTTCACGCGCGCGCCTTCCAGCTTCAGCAACCGCTCCACCGCCCCGGCAAAGGGCGCCACAACCGGAATGCGCGAATCCGGCGCCGGCATCACCCGCCCCAGGACCGAGACCGTGGATTGGGTTTCGGCGGCATGCACCGGCACCGTGCGAATGCCCAGGCGCGCAATCTGCGCGGGCGTCACGTCCAGCACGCGCGCGGACGCGGCCGACCACGCCGGAAAACAAGCAAGAAGGCAAAGAAGGGCTTTACGCATGACGTTGGCTTCTCGGTTGCAGGAAAAGATCGACGGTGGCGGCGAAGCCTCCACCGGGGTAGTTCGCCAGATGCAATCCGCCGCCAAGAGCGGCGGCGATGTCGCGGCTGATGGCCAGCCCCAGGCCCGTTCCCGGCACTGTCTGGTCCAGGCGGACGCCGCGACCGGCCAGGCTTGCCAGCGCGTCTTCCGGCACGCCCTTTCCGTCGTCGCTGACCTGGATGGAAACCTTGCCGTCCGACGCATGCGCTTCGACCCGCACCGCGCCGCTTGCCCATTTGCAGGCATTGTCGAGCAGATTGCCCAGAAGCTCGATCAAATCTTCCTTGTCCGCCGCCACGCAAAGACTCTCGGGCACATCGATGCTCCAACCGAGGCGCTCGCCCGCCGGTGTCCGCCGCAACGACGCCACCAGCCGCTCGATCACCGGCAGAAGCGGCGTCGATTGCGCCACATCCACGCCGCGGACGCGCGCGCGCGTCAGCTCGCGTTGCACATGGCGGCGCATCTGATGGGCCAGGCGGGCCATTTCGTCCGCGATCTCATTCTCTCCCCGCGCCTTGAGCCGCTCGGCGTCCGATTGCAGGACGCTCAGCGGGGTTTTGAGGCCATGGGCAAGATCGGTCGCGCGCGCGCGCGCCTTGGCCAGGGATTCGTCCTGCGCGTCCAGCAGCGCATTGGCTTCATCCACCAGCGGCTTCACTTCGGATGGAAACGTGCCGTCCAGCCGCCGGGCTGCGCCGGTGCGCACATCGTTGAGACTTTTGCGGATGGCATCCAGGGGACGCAAGCCGATGCCGATATAGAACCAGGTCGCGAGCAAAAGCAGGCCGCCGATGACCGCGATCGACGGCCACAGATCCGCGGCGAAAGCCCGGCGCGCAGCCTCGATCTCGGACAGGTTCATGGCGACCGCCATGCGCAGCGCCCGGCTGCCGCCCGGCTGATCGAACACCACCATGCGCTCCTGAACCCGCACCGGCGCGCCCTTGGGCCCCGCCAGCACATGACTGTCCACCGCGCCCTGCGCCAGTGCATCCTTGGGCAAGGGAATATGCGCGTCCCAAAGCGAACGCGACCCCAGCACGAACCCTGTCTTGTCTTCCTCGATCTGCCAGTAAAGGCCGCTCAGGGGTTCGCCGAAGCGGGCATCTTCCAATTGCCGGTTGAGGCTGATCCGGCCGTCATCGCCGATCTCCACCGCCGCGATCAGCTGGCGCAGATAGGATTGCAGTTCCGTGTCGTAATGGCGGGTGACGTGACGCTCGAATAATTGAACCAGCGTGAATCCGGCGACCAGCAGCGCCACGGCGACGGAGAGCGTGGCGGCGGCGAACAACCTGAGACGGAGCGAACGGGTCATCCGGCGCCGCCTCCGGTCAGGACATAGCCATATCCCCGGCGGGTTTCGATGCGGCCCGCGCCCAGCTTGCGCCGCACCCGGCCGACCAGCACTTCGATGGAATTGGTAGTATAGGCGGTATCGTCGCCATAGAGATGATCCAGCAACTCGGACTGCGAGACCGACCGGCCCGCCTTGTGCGCCAGATAGCTGACCAGGCGATATTCATGCGGCGTGAGATCGATGGGGGCGCCCGCCACCCGGACCTGCTTGGCGCTGGCATCGATCTCGATATCGCCCACGGTCCAGACCGGCGCGGCCTGGCCCGCCGTGCGGCGCAGGATGGCGCGCAAACGCGCCAGCACTTCCGCCATCTGAAAAGGCTTGGGAAGATAGTCGTCGGCGCCCGCCTCGATCCCCACCACCCGGTCGGCCCAGTCGCCGCGCGCGGTGAGCACCAGAACGGGCACCTTCACGCCGGCTTCGCGCCAGCGCCTGAGGATGGTCAGGCCGTCAAGGCCAGGCAGGCCCAGATCGAGGATGATCGCGTCATACTCTTCCACCTCGCCTCTGAACCAAGCCGCCTTGCCTTCGCGTTCATGCGCGGCGACGAAGCCCGCACCTTGCAACGCTTCCACCAGGTTGCGCGCCAGCCGCTCATCGTCCTCCACGATCAGGACGCGCATGAGGCCGCCGTCAATTCCATGTAACGCCCCGTGCGGGCGTCAAAGTGCAGATATTTGATATGGCCGTCGGGCGCCAGGATGCGGAATTCATACAACCAGACGCCGCGATGCTGTTCCAGAAGCTGGCCCATGATCTCGCCCTGGATCCGGGGGCGGGCCTCTTTCAGGATTTTTTCGAACGGTGCCGCGTCGCCGCGCCGGACGGCCGCGCGCGCGCCTTCCTGGCCAATCGCGCCCCGAAAATCGCTTTTGAGATGGCACTGTGCTGTCCATTCGGCAGCCCCCGCTGAACCCGACAGGGCCCATGCGCAGACGATCAGACATGCAAAGCGCCATTTCATCGGACCCGACTTCGCAAAAATCACCTGACAGAAGCCTGACAGAGGCCATATCCATCCGCAGCCCCCAATGACAGGGAAAATGGCCAAAGGCCGGTTAATCCAGGTCAATTGCCTGCAAATCCCGGCCCTGGATGCGGGCTCAGCCCTGGCCGGTTTTGCGGCGATGACGCGACTCCTGCCAACTCGCCCAGGCCAGCGCGCCGCCGAAAAGCCCCAGAGCGCAGACGATCAAAGCCAACATGCCCATTTCCCCATTCGTCATCTCATTCTCCCTGTTGGAAAGCCTTTCCATGGCAGGGCAAACAGAACTCGGCATTGACGGCGATCAACAACGCGGCCGCGATCGCCGCTTTCAATGCGAAAGCATCACACAGCGGTCGGGCGTCATCAGAAAATCGGCTGTGACGCCGCCGAAAATCCATTCGCGCACGCGGCGATGGCCGTAGGCGCCGGCAACGATCAAATCCACTTGCCGTTCCCGCGCCAGGTCGTACAGACGCTCCGCGTCTGGTCCGATGGCGGGGACTGCTTCCGGTTTGGCGATGACGCCATGCCGCGCGAGCCAAGCCGCCACATCCGTCACGTCCTGTTTGGCGCCGGGAATTTCCTCATCTCCGACGACCTCCACCACCGAGACTTCATGCGCCAGCTTGAGCAGCGGTAGGGCATCGGCCACGGCACGGCGACTTTCGCGCGTGGATTTCCAGGCCACCATGGCGCGGTTCAAATCAAGATGATCGCGACCGTGCGGCACGATAAGAACCGGTCGACCCGCTTCCATCGCCAAGTCCGCGACATTCACCTGCCGGGTATGATCGAAAGTCGAGCCGCGGAGCGACGGGCCCGTAAGAACAAGATCGGCGGCACGCGCCTGCACCGCCATGAAATCCGCCAACGAGCCCGGCGTTATTGTCGAGCGCCATTCCGATTTCACGCCAAGCGCGTCCAAAGCGGTACGCATTTGGCGCTCGGCATCCCCAAGCTGCTTTTCGATCTGCTCGCGGTCCTGCTCCACGATCTCGCCACTGATATAGGTTTCGTTGTACATCAGCTGAATGGGCTGGCAGGCAGCGATGCCGATGACATGCGCTTTCAGGCGTTGCGCCAGATCACCGGCAACCGCAAGCAACCTGTCATTGGCGCGGCCAAGCTCCAGATGCACCATCAATGTCTTGAAGCCCATTCTGCTCTCCCGGTCCGCTTGTCCCTGACAGCAGATTCACAGGCAGAAGCACTTCTTGCCTTGATCCGGCGCAAAGCCGGTCAGAACCGGAATTCCTCCACCGCTCGCGGCATATGATAGTCGCTGAACCGCATCCAGCGCGGCCGGAGACGAAAATAGTGATTGCCCGGCCAATTGGGATGCGAGACCTTTTGCGGGAAGACAGAGAGATAGAAATCCCGCAGCCGCGCGAGCTCGGACCCCGCAAGCATGTCCACGATGCCGTCGATCTGCAGAGTCTGTTCATCGTCCCAGCCCGCGACCAGCGCGGCGCGCGGATTGTTGCCCAAATTTGCGAATTTGCGCGTCGCCGACGTGGTTTCGAAGACGATCTCGCCCGCCTCGGTCGTGGCGATATCCACCAGCGCGGCCTCGGGCCGCCCGTCCGGGGTGGCGGTGGCGATCACGCCGCACCGCCGGCTTCGCAGGAACACCAGCACCTCATCCCGGGTCTTGGACGCCATGGCCGGCCCCTCGTCTAATGAGTCAATTCCCTGATTTTGTCGGTGAGCACACCATCGAGAAGAGGTTTTTCCAGCACCAGGCGCGCGCCCGCCCGCAAGGCCCGGCTGCGCAGGTTTTCCGGGATCGGCCCGGTGATCAGGATCACCGGCGCTTCCACTTTGCGCATTGCCAGTTGGTTAAGCACGCTCAGGCCGTCAAGGCCCGGCATCCTGTAGTCCAGCACGATGCAATCAGAATCTCGCAGGGCGCCATGCGCCAGAAGCTCCCACCCATCGCGGCAGGCATGGACTTTGAAACCCTCCAGCTCCAGGGAGAATTTCAACGCGTCGCGCACGGCGGGGTCGTCGTCCACGACAAGAATATTCATTTCCGTACTTGACATGATTCCACTGATCCGGCCGCCACGATGAAGGTTTCATCTTAGGCCGTACCGCAGCACCCGCCTTGATTTGACGCAAACCGGCCGTCAGGCCCCGTTATTGGCTGCCAGCCTGGCCAGCATCGCCATCCGCACCAGGTCCGACAGGCTTTTTGCCCCCATCTTGGTCATCAGGTTGGCACGATGGACTTCCACGGTGCGCGGGCTGAGGGAAAGGTCATAGGCGATGGTCTTGTTGGGATGACCGGCCAGCAAGCCGTCCAGCACCTGGCGTTCCCGCGGCGACAGGCTCTCCACCCGGGCGCGGATTTGCGCCGCTTCTGTTCCCGACTGATCGGCATTGGCATATCGCGACAGGGCCAGGCGGACGGCATTCAGCAGCACATCGTCATCGAATGGCTTCTCGATGAAATCCACCGCCCCCGCCTTCATTGCGGCCACCGCCAGGGCCACGTCGGCATGCCCGGTCATGATGATCATGGGCATGTCGACGCCCTTCTCCTTCAGGCGGCGCAACAATTCGACGCCATCCATGCCGGGCATGCGCACATCGCTGACGATGCATCCGGGGTGCTGCTTGTCCAGGCCGGTGAAAAAGGAAACGGCGGATTCATGGAGCTTCACCGCAAATCCCGCCGTGCCCAGCAGGAAGGCGACGGCGCGGCGCACATGCTCGTCATCGTCGATCAAGTGGATGATAGCGTCATTCGACATATTCACGTCCCGGGGCGATGGCCCGCAATGTCATATGGAAAATCGTGCCGCCGCCCGGCCGCGGTTCGGCCCAGAGCTGCCCGCCATGCGCTTCCATGATGGTGCGCGAAATGGAAAGGCCCACGCCCATGCCGTGCGGCTTGCTGGTGACGAAAGGTTGAAAAAGGTCGGGCAAAATGTCCGACGCGATGCCGCTGCCGGTGTCGGAAACATCGATCTGCACCATGTCTCCCGCGACCGAATGGATTGTCACCGTCAATTCCCGCACCGCGCCGTCCGACATCGCCTCGATGGCATTGCGCATCAGGTTGAGGATCACTTGCTGGACCTGCACCTTGTCGGCCAGGACCGGCGGTACATCGTCCGCGGCTTGAAGCGTGAATTGCACGCCTGCCTCACGGGCTCCCACCAGCGCCAGCGCGCTGGCTTCTTCCACCAGGGCCCGGATATCCTCCACCTGGCGGTCGCTTTCGCCCCGCGCCACGAATTCCCGCAAGCGCCTGATGATCTGGCCCGCGCGCAATGCTTGCTCGGCGGCGCTTTCGATCGCGCCCCGTGCCATGGGCAGGTCCGCGGGCTTGCCGCCATCGATCAGCCGGCGCGCGCCGTTCAGATAGCTCGCCACCGCCGTCAGGGGCTGATTCAGTTCATGCGCCAGCGTCGATGCCATCTCGCCCAGGGCGGTGAAGCGCGCCATATGAACCAGTTCGGCCTGCAGTTCGCGCAATTTCTGCTGGGTCTGCTCCCGTTCCGTCAGATCGCGCACAAAGCCGGTGAAGAAGCGCTTGTCCCCCAGCCGCGCCTCACCGATCGCCAACTCCATGGGAAAGGTCGTGCCGTCGCGGCGCTGCCCCACCACCAGACGGCCGATGCCGATGATGCGCTGCTCGCCGGTGGTCAGATAGCGCGCGATATAACCATCATGCCGGCCGCGATCCGGTTCGGGCATCAGCATGCTTACATTGTGGCCCGCCGCCTCCGCCGCGGTATAGCCGAAGGTTTTTTCCGCCGCAGCGCTGAAGGACTGGATCAGCCCCCTGGTGTCGATCACGATCATGGCATCCGGCACCGTGTCCAGAACCGATTGCAGATGCGCTTCCCGTTCCAGCAACGCTTGCTGCGATGCCATCGCCGCGGTGACATCGCGAGCGACCTTTGACGCGCCCACGATACGGCCCTCTTCATCGGCGAGCGGCGAGACGGTCACGGATACATCAATAATCCGGCCATCCTTGCGCTGCCGCCTGGTCTCAAAATGCTCAATGCGTTCGCCGCGTCCGATGCGGACGAGAATCTCTCGCTCCTCATTCTCCTTGCCCAGGGGCAAGATGGGGGTAATCGGCTTTCCGATCATCTCGGCCGCCGGATAACCGAATATTGTTTCGGCCGCCCGGTTCCAGTCGGTCACGACGCCGCCCAGGGTCATCGCAACGATGGCGTCATCGGAACTCGCGATGATGGCAGCCAGACGGCTTTGTGACCGGCTCTCGTCCCGGCGCTTGCCGATGTCGAGTATCACGCCATGAACCGATCCGTCGGAAAGCGGGCCCCCGCGGAGGCGAAGCCAGCGGCCGTCGCGGCGGCGAAAGTCGATGTCCACATCGCCTCCACCGGACCGGAACATCTCCGCCACAGCCGCCTGGTCGGCGGCATCGATTCCATCCAGCACCTGTTTGATGCCGGCTTCGGCCAGATCTGCGCCCAGCAATTCCCGGCCCCGCATATCGAAACGAAACCGGCCATCGGCATAACGCCAGATACCCAGCTGCGCCGCCTCGGCCGCTTGAGAAAGCTCAATAAACTCCGCTGCTTCTGTCGCGTTCATGGCCTCGCCCCGGCGCACTATATCAAGCCGTCTTATCCCGCCAAGAGTTGATCGGGCGCAATCACCCCCGGCACGATATATTTTAGCGTCGCGGCATCCTCAAAGAGGCAATGCCGCCATGAAAGCTTTGGTCTATCGCGGTCCTGGAAAGAAAAACCTGGAGGAGCGCGCCAAACCAGTCCTCATCGCGCCCGATGACGCCATCGTGAAGCTTACCCGCACCACCATCCGCGGCACCGATCTGCACATCCTCAAGGGTGACGTGCCCAGCTGCGCACCGGGACGCATTCTGGGCCATGAAGGCGTCGGCGTGATCGAAAGCGTGGGCGGAGCGATATCGCGATTCAAGCCGGGCGACCGCGTTCTCATTTCCTGCATCACTGCTTGCGGCAAATGCGATTATTGCCGCCGCGGAATGTATTCGCATTGCGAAACCGGCGGCTGGATCCTGGGCAACAGCATCGACGGCACTCAGGCGGACTATGTCCGCATCCCCCACGCCGATACCAGCCTTTACCGCATCCCCGACGGGGTGGACGAAGAAGCCTTGGTGATGATGAGCGACGTCCTGCCGACGGCCTTCGAATGCGGCGTGCTGAACGGCAAGATCGAGGATCCGGGTGTGAATGTGGTCATCGTGGGGGCGGGCCCTATCGGCCTCGCCACGTTGCTGACCGCGCAATTCTTTTCTCCCGGCAAGATTATCGTGATCGACCGGGACGCCAACCGCCTGGAAACCGCGAAGCGCCTGGGCGCCAGCGACATCGTCGATGCCGGAAAAGGCGGTGTCGTCGAGAAAGTGCGGGCTCTGACGGACGGCGTCGGCGCGGACGCGGTGATCGAAGCAGTAGGTACGCCGGAAGCTTTCGAACTCTGCCAGGAATTGGTCGCGCCGGGCGGGCGCATCGCCAATATCGGCGTGCACGGGCGCAAGGTCGACCTGCATCTGGAGAAGCTCTGGTCCCAAAACATCACCATCACCACACGGCTGGTGGATACGGTGACCACGCATGTCCTGCTCAAAGCGGTCGAGACGGCGAAGCTCGACCCTGCCAAGTTGATCAGCCACCGTTTCGGCTTCGACAGGATCCTGGAGGCCTATGACACGTTCGCCCGCGCGGCAGAAACACAGGCGCTGAAGGTGGTCGTCGTCATGCCGGAATGACCGGGCGGCCCCGCACTTGCGTTTCCTGCGGAAATCCGGGCACTTTCACGCCGGAGCAGTGACATGAATTGGGCCCGGCAGATAATTTCGCGCACGCCTTGCACCCGGACGGCGCTGCCGTCATGACGGAAATCGCCATGCTGCAGCGGGTGGGCTTGGCTGTGGCCATAGGGCTTCTCATCGGCATCGAACGCGGCTGGCAGGAGCGCGAGGCACAGGATGGCGCGCGCGTTGCCGGCATCCGCACCTTTACCCTGATCAGCTTTCTGGGCGCGGTCAGCGCCCTGATCGCGGGCGCGGACCGACCGCTGGTCATGGGCTTCGCGTTCTTGGGCTTCGCTTTTCCCTTCGGCCTGTTCGAATACCGGCGGGCGCGCGAGACGCGAAGCTTTTCGGCTACCAGCTTCGTGGCCGGCCTTCTGGTGTTCGCGCTGGGCGCTTATGCGGTTTTGGGCAGCATGACGGTGGCGGCGGCAGGCGGCGTGGTCGCCACGGCCGTCCTGGCGGCCCGCCGCGTTCTGCATGCCTTTTTGCGGCACTTGAAATGGAAGGAACTGCGCGCCGCCATCGTGCTTTTGGTAATGACGGCGGTGCTACTCCCCGTCCTGCCCGACCGTGCCGTCGATCCCTGGGGCGCGCTCAACCCGCATGCCATCTGGCTGATGACGGTGCTGATCGGCTTTGTCTCCTATGCGGGCTATATCGCCATCCGGCTTTCCGGCGAGCGGCGCGGCCTTCTCTATGCAGGACTGATGGGCGGACTGGTGACCTCGACCACCGTCACCTGGACCTTCGCGCGCTTTGCTGCCCGCGAGCCTGCGGCGGGACCGGCCATCCTCACCGCCATTCTCGGCGCCTGGATCGTGTCGCTGTTGCGCATGGCCGCCATCGCAATCTCCATCGCGCCCGAACTCACGCCCTTCCTGCTCCCGCCGGTCGTCGCGGCCGCTGCCATTCTGCTGCTGCCGGCCATCGCCGGTTATCTGCGGTCCGCCGGACGCACCGCATCCCCCGAACTGCTCCTGCGCGATCCGATCGAGCTGTCGCTGATGGCCAAATTCCTGGTGCTTCTGTCGGCGATCATGCTGTTGTCGAAACTGGCGATGAATTTCGCCGGCCCGGCGGGCCTCATTCCCCTGGGCGGGCTGTCCGGTCTGCTGGATGTGGACCCGATCACCCTGTCCATGGCCGGCATGGTGCCCGCCAGCCTCTCCGCTTCCCTTGCCGCCGAAACGATCCTTATCGCCGCCTTTACCAATGGCATCGCCAAGGCCGTCTTGGGCGCAATCTTTGGCGGCGCCCGGCTGGGGACGGCGCTGGCGGCCGCCCTGCTTTTATCGGCGGCAGGCGGAGCCTTCGCCTATCTGCAGTTGATCTGACGACCCAAAAGGACCTACGTAGAATCCCTAAGGTGCATGCCTGGGGACCAAACCGAATGTTGCCGGTCATGGCGGCCACCTAAAACGTGCAGGACACTTCAGCGCGAGGCGCCCATGGTCGCTCACCTTTCTCCCCTTGCCGAACGCGGCAACCAGGCCCAAGCGTTCCTGGAACAGGATGCGGGCGCACAACCCGCCATGGGGAGCGTGCAGCATTTCGCCCAGGACCGCGAGGTCTTCGCCCAGGGTGATGACGCCGATTATTTCTTCAAGCTGGTGTCGGGCGTGATCCGCACCTGTAAGTTCCTGGCCGACGGACGTCGCCAGATCGACGCTTTCTATGTCGCGGGCGACGTGTTCGGCTTCGAACCTGGCGAGGAGCATCGCCTGTCGGCCGAAGCGGTGACGGATTGCACCATGGTGGCCTATCGCAAGATCAAGGCCGATCCCTTTGCCAGTACCGACCGGCGCTGGTCGCGGGAGCTGCTGGACTTCGCCATGCGCGGCATGACCCAGGCGCAAAACCATTCCCTGCTGCTGGGGCGGCGCAGCGCCATGGAAAAGGTAGCAGGCTTCCTGCTGGACTGGGCGCAGAGAAGCGCCGATCACCGGCAGATCAGCCTGGCCATGACCCGTCAGGACATCGCCGATTATCTCGGCCTCACCATCGAAACGGTTTCACGAACCCTGTCCCAGCTTGAGCGCGATCATGTCATCGCGCTGCCCAGCGCGCGGCAGATCAAGCTTTGCAATCTGGACCAGCTCGAAGAGCTGGCCGCCTGATACCGGCGGAGTCCGCAGAACCCTTCGGTCCTGCGTTCCGCCGGTCCATGGGGAGAAAAGCGCCATGTCGTTTTCGCACAAGGATCATTTCAAGGACGCTTTGGCTGCGATCAAGCGAGAAGGCCGGTACCGTGTGTTTGCGGACATCATGCGGGCGCGTGGGGACTACCCGAAGGCGGACTTTTACACGGATGCGGAAGGCTCCAATGGGGGCGGCCGGCCGATCACGGTGTGGTGCTCGAACGATTATCTGAACATGGGCCAGCACCCCAAGGTGCTGGCGGCGATGCACGAGGCCCTGGACACGGTGGGGGCCGGCTCGGGCGGCACCCGCAACATCTCCGGCACCAGCCGCTACCATGTCGAGCTGGAGCGGGAACTGGCCGACCTGCACGGCAAGGAAGCGGCACTCCTCTTCACCTCGGGCTTCGTCTCCA
>JAFKFG010000011.1 GCA_017307355.1 Alphaproteobacteria bacterium | reverse complement strand
GTGGGCGATGCGACCTTGTGCAAGTCGGTGACCGATGTGCTGCTCAAGGAGCACGGCATCTATGTCCAGCCGATCAACTATCCCACCGTTCCCAGAGGCACAGAGCGCCTGCGCCTCACACCCTCACCGGCACACTCCGACGAGATGATGGACTATCTGGTTCAGGCCCTGGTCCAGGTCTGGGCGCAATACAGCCTCAGGAAAGCAGCCTAGCGAAATAAGAACGCGTCACTGATCTTCAGGACGGTCGATCAGGATGCGCTGCGCATCGCCTTCCAGGTCCTCATATTGCCCGCTGGACAAAGCCCAGAGCAGGCATCCCAGCGCGCCCAGCCCCACCAGCAGCGCGGATGCAATCAGCAAGGCGATGCCGGTCATGACTTGCCTCCGCCCATCAGCCGCAAGGCGTTCAATGTCACTAGAAGCGAGGAACCAGCCATGGTTGCCGCGGCGATCAAGGGCGTCACCATGCCCAGCGCCGCCAGTGGTATGGCGGTGAGGTTATAAGCCAGGGCCAACGCGAAATTCTCCAGCACCAGGCGGCGGGCCTTGCGCGCCACCGCGATGGCCTCGGCGATGGGCATCAGATCTCCGCCGCGCAGGACCATGTCGGCAGCCTTCTGGCTGATGTCCGCGGCGGTGCCGGGCGCGATCGAGACATGGGCCATCGCCAATGCCGCCGCGTCATTGAGGCCATCCCCCACCATCAAGGTGCGAATATTGGCCTTGGCCAGCGCTTCGAGATGATGGGCCTTCTGTTCCGGCCGAACCGCCGCCTGCCAATCGGTGATTCCAACTTCCCCGGCTATGCGGGCGGCAATGAGCGGCACATCGCCGGTGAGCATCTCCACCGAAAGCCCTTTGGCTTCCAGCTCACGGACCAATGCCTTGGCGTCGGGGCGAATGCGGTCCTCAAACCTGAAACCCACCGGTGCTTCCGCACCGCGCCGATACCAGAGTTGCACCGCGCCCGGATTTTCGGCGCCGCACCAAGTCGCGCTGCCCAACCGTTCCAGATCTGCGCCGCTCCCCCGCTCCAAACCCGAACCAGCCACTTCGCGCACATCGCTTGCCGCTTCGCCGGGCCCGGCCGCATCGGCCAGCGCCGTGGCCAGCGGATGGCGACTGGCACGCGCGAGTTTTGCCGCGCGGTCCAATATTTCGGGTGCGATCCGCTCCCGGTCGCAAAGCACCGGATTGCCCACCGTCAGGGTTCCGGTTTTGTCGAATACCACTTTCTCGATCTGCGCCAGCCGTTCCAGCGCATCGCCGGATTTCACGAAGACGCCTTTGCGGAACAGACGCTCGGTCGCCACCACCTGCACCGCCGGAACGGCAAGCCCCAGCGCGCAGGGGCAGGTGATGATGAGAATGGTGATCGCGCTGGTGACCGCCGAAGCCAGCGGCGCGCCGGCGATCAGCCAGCCCGCCATCACCAGCACGGACAGCGCGAAGACGCCGGGCACGTAGGCGCGCGCGGCCCGGTCCGCCAGGCGGACATAACGGTTGCGCACCTGCTGGCCCGCTTCCAGCAGGCGGGCGAGATCGGCGATCAGCGAATCTTCCACCCGCGCGGTGGCCTGCAGCAGAACCGGCAGGCCGGTGACGACCGATCCGGCCTGAACCAGGGCACCTTGCGCCACCGCCTGCGGCAGAACCTCACCCGTCACCAGGGATAGATCCAGTTCCGTTCCCCGGTCGGCCAACATGCCATTGACCGGCGCGCGGTCGCCGCTGGCCAGCATCACCATGTCGCCCGGCATCAGTTCGCGCGCGGGAACAGTCTGGATGGTGCCGTCCGGCCCCTGGCGCCGCACCAGTAAAGTCTGCATCGCCAAAAGATGCCGCGCTGCGCCCCGGGCCCGGTCCCGCAACCGGTGATCGAGATAGCGGCCGATCAGCAGCAGGAAGGTGAGCATCACCGACGCATCGAAATAGGTATGCGCCCCGTCCGTGGCGGTCTGATAGATGCTCATCCCCAGCGACAACAGCAGCGCCAGGCTGATGGGCACATCCATGCCCGCGCGCGCCGACCGGATGCTTCGCCAGGCCGCCTGGAAGAAAGGCTGCGCACTATAAAGTGTGGCGGGAATAGAAATCGCGCCGGCCAGCCAGAAGAAATTGCGCCGCGCTTCCGTGCCCAGATCGCCGCCGCCATACCAGATGGCATCGGTGAGACCCATGGTGAAGACAGTGGCGAAACCCGCCACTGCCATGCAGCGCAAAAGGAAACGGCCTTCCCAATCGCCCGCATCCAGAATCTCGCCCGCGTCGAAAGGCTGGGCATCGTAACCGAGATCGCGGACATAGCGCAGAATGGTTTCCGGCTTGAGGCTCCGGCCCGTCACCACCAGCTTGCCGGTGGAAAGATTGAGCCGCCCGTCGCGCACGCCAGGCACCGCCTTGACCCCGCGCTCGATCTTGGCGATGCAGCCGGCGCAGCGGGCGCCTTTCACCATCACGTCGAAGCGCTCTTCACCCCTGCCCGCGTCTTTCAGGTAGCGGGAGAGATCGTCCGCCTGCTCAGGCCGGAATCCGGAAAGACCTATGGCACCCATAATCTGCGGCTCGCTTCGAATGGCGCTCCCTGCTCCGTGCGGGCGATCACATCCCAGTCGCCGGGCCGCACATTTTCCACTTCGCTCCGGTAATGACCGGGCGACAATTCGCGGAAGCGGATGGGGCGATCCCGATTCTCATCGGAGGGGTGGCGCAATTCACCGGTCAGAACCAGGCCGGCTTTCGGCGCGCCGGTGGAATCCACCACGTCCAGATCGACCACCGCCCCCCTATCGCCGCTCCGCTCGGCGGCGATCACCGCGTGCCAGCCCAGCTCGGCCTGCTCAGCCCGGCGGGCCAGGGTCTGGTTATAGGCGATGCCCTGCAGATAAGGCTTGGCCTCGTCTTCCCCGCGAAACGTCTTGACCGCGAGGGTGACGAAAACCGTATCGGTCAGGATCACCACGCCGAAGAACAGGGTCAGCCAGACCAGCACGCCCCGGCCCGTCAAGGTTCGTTTCATTTCACGTCTCCCGGAACGAATATCGCGGCGACGTGGCGGCTTTCCTTTCCGGCGCCGTCGCTGAGGGTGAATGTCAGGCCATGGCTTGCCGCCAGATCCGGTTTGGCCACGGTCACCAAAACTCTCAGGGTCCGCACCTTGTCGGCATCCACGGCCAGCGGCACCGGACCTTTCACGTCGCCCACGCCGATCACATTGACACTGCGCGCCACAAGCCCGCTCACGGACAAGGTCAGCGTGCGCGCCTGCCCCGTCCGGTTCATCAGCTTCAAGGTGTAAGCGTTGCGGATCGCGCCATCAGCCAGAGTGACGAAGTTGGGATTGCGGTCCCGCATCACATCCAGATCCAGGGTCTGGCGGAAGGACAAAGTGAACAGCATGATCGCCGACACCAGCACCAGAATGCCGCCATAGAGCATGGTGCGCGGGCGCATGAAGCGGAAGCGGGCAGGCTTGCCGGCCAGCCGGCGCTCCACATTCGCTTCGGTGTCGAAAGCGATAAGCCCCTTGGGCAACTCGATCCGCATCATGATGTCGTCGCAGGCATCGATGCAGAGACCGCAATTGATGCATTCCAGTTGCGCGCCGTCGCGAATGTCGATCCCCATGGGGCAGGCGGCGACGCACTGGTTGCAATCGATGCAGGACCCGCGCCCTTCCCAGGGTTGGCCTTTCTTGTGCGGCCCGCGCGGCTCGCCCCGGTCACGGCGATAGGTGACGCCCAGCGCTTCGGAGTCCGTCATCGCGGCCTGAATGCGGGGCCAGGGACACATATATGTGCACACCTGCTCGCGCATCAGCCCGCCCAGCGAATAGGTGGTGAAGGCGAGACCCGCGATGGCGGCGTAATTGCCCAGGCTCGCCGTGCCCGTCACCAACTGATGAAGCAGGGTGGGGGCGTCATTGAAATAGAACACCCAGGCGCCGCCCGTGCCGACCGCGAACAGCAGCCATATGGTGTGCTTGGAAACACGCTTGGCCACTTTGCCTGCCGTCCAGGGCGCGGCAGCCAGGCGAATGCGCGCGGCGCGGTCGCCTTCGATCCTGGTCTCGACCCAAATGAAAAGATCGGTCCAGACGGTCTGGGGGCAAGAATATCCGCACCACAAGCGCCCGAACAGCGCATTGATCAGAAACAGCGAAACCGCCGCCAGGATCAGAAGGCCGGTGATGTAATAGACTTCCTGCGGCCAGATTTCGATGAAGAAGAAATACAGCCGCTCATGCGCCAGATCGACCAGCACCGCCTGATCCGGCGCGCCCGGCCCGCGATTCCAGCGCAGCCATGGCGTCAGGTAATAGATGCTGAGCGTGACGGCCATCATCGCCCATTTCAGATTGCGATAGATGCCGTCCACTTCCTTGGGGTAAATCGGCACGCGCGACTTGAAGAGCTTGCGGTTGGCGGCGCTGTTGGAGGCAACCGCATCCGACCGCGCGATCCCTTCGGCCGCCATGGCGGGCGCCGAAAACGCATCGTTGCGGGGCGGATTGCCGTGCCAGTCCATCGCGCCCGCTACTCCCCGCCACCCAGATTGTGGACATAGACGGCCAGCGCCTTGATCTCTTCTGGCGACAGGCGGCCGCCCCATGTGGGCATCTCGCCGCCATGGCCGTTGGTGATCTGATCGGCGATATCCTCGCGGTTCGGCCCATAGAGCCATTCATTGTCGATCAGGTTCGGGGCTCCCATGCTGCGGTTGCCCTTGCCGTCGGCGCCATGACACACGGCGCAATTGTCGGCGAACAGCTTGGTCGCGCGCGTCACCGCCCTGGCATTGGCCGGGCGTCCCGACAGATGGACCACATATTCCGTCAGATCATCGATCTCGGCCGGCTTCAGCATGCCGTCGCGGCCGAAGGCGGGCATCTGCGACTGACGCGTGTCGGGACTGGTCGAGCGGATGCCGACCGTGATGGTGCGCTGGATGTCGGAAAGCTTGCCGCCCCACAGCCAGACATCGTCATTCAGGTTGGGATAGCCATGCGCGCCCTGGCCGCCCGCCCCATGGCACGGCGCGCAATCGTCACCGAACAAGGTCTTGCCGGCCGCCATGGCGAATTGCTGCAGCTCCGGATTGCGCTGGATATCGGCCAGAGAGGCATCACGCAGCGCCGCTTCCTTCACCGACCGGGCCGATTTCAGAGCCGCCAGATTGGCGGTCACGTCATCGCGCTGCGAATGGTTCAGCATGCCATGGGTATAGCCGCTCAAAGTGGGCCATGCCGGATAGACCACCCAATAGCCGATGGCCCAGACGATGCAGGCGTAAAACATGCCCAGCCACCATTTGGGCATCGGCGTATCGAGTTCCTTGATCCCGTCCCATTCATGGCCGGTGGTCTCGGTCCCCGAAATGTCATCGACTTCTCTCTTGGCCATCAGTCTTCTTCCTTGAGAGGGATATGGGCCGCCTTTTCGAAGCGCGGCTTGTTTTTGGGCCACCAGGCATAGGCAAAGGCGACCAGAAACATCAGGGTGAAATAAACCGCGCCCCAGCTTTGGGCGAAGGCCAGCACATCTTCATAGGCCCAGCGTTCCATCATCACCTCCGATTTTCCGGCGCATCGGCATGATAGGTTTTGAAGTCGATCAACGTTCCCAGCATCTGCAGATAGGCAATCAGGGCCGCGCCTTCCGTCACCTGGGCGCCGTTGCCGTCGAAATTGCGCGCTTGCACCTTGGCGTAACGTTTCTCGAAGGCTTCCACGCCGTCCCCATCCGGATCGGCCTGCGCGACCAAATCTTCCTTGGCACGGGCGATCTGCTCGTCGGTGTAAGGCACGCCCACTTCGCGATTGGTCTTCAGCAGAGCTTGCACGTCGCGATAGTCCAGCGGCGTGGAGAAGAGAAATTTGTAAGGCGGCATGATCGATTCCGGCACCACCGAACGGGGATCGATCAAATGCCCCTTATGCCATTGGTCGGAATATTTTCCGCCCACCCGCGCCAGGTCGGGGCCGGTGCGTTCCGAACCCCATTGGAAAGGGTGGTCGTACATGCTTTCCGCCGCCAGGCTGTAATGGCCGTAGCGCTCCACCTCGTCGCGCAACGTGCGGATCTGCTGACTATGACAGACATAGCAACCTTCGCGAACATAGATGTTACGGCCTTCCAACTCCAGCGGCGTATAGGGCCGCATGCCGGACACTTTCTCCACCGTGCCGCCCACCCAGAAGAGCGGGGCGATTTCCACCGCGCCGCCGACCGCGATAACGCAGATGATTCCGATCAGCAGAAGGATCGAATTGCGTTCCAGCCAGGAATGAATCATCACGCCGCCTCCGCCGCCAGAACAGGCTGGACCGCCGCGACCGGCTGGCCGCTTGTGGCCGTTTTCCACAGGTTGAACGCCATGATCACGGTGCCGGTCAGATAGAGCAGGCCACCGATGGCGCGAATGATGTAATAGGGGTGCATGGCGAGTACGACTTCGGAGAAGGCATATTCCAGGAAGCCGAATTCGTTATAAGCCCGCCACATCAGACCCTGCATGATGCCCGCCACCCACATGGAGGTGATGTAGAGCACGATGCCGATGGTCGAGATCCAGAAGTGCCATTCCACCAGCGCCGTGGAGTAAAGCTTCTTCTTCCACAGCCAGGGCACCAGGCAGTACAGCGCGCCGAAGCTGATGTAACCGACCCAGCCCAGCGCCCCGGAATGGACATGGCCGATGGTCCAGTTGGTGTAGTGCGAAAGCGCGTTGACCGCCTTCACCGACATCACCGGCCCTTCGAACGTGGCCATGCCGTAGAAGGCCACCGATACCACCAGCATGCGCAGCACCGGATCGGTGCGCAGCTTGTCCCAGGCACCCGACAGGGTCATCAACCCGTTGATCATGCCGCCCCAGCTGGGCATCCACAGGATCACCGAGAAGGTCATGCCCAGGGTCTGGGCCCATTCCGGCAGCGCCGTATAGAGAAGGTGATGCGGGCCGGCCCAGATATAGATGAAGATCAGGCTCCAGAAATGGATGATGGAAAGCCGGTAGGAATAGACCGGCCGCTCCGCCTGCTTGGGAATGAAGTAATAGACGATGCCGAGAAAGCCGGCGGTGAGGAAAAAGCCCACCGCGTTATGGCCGTACCACCATTGCGTCAGCGCATCCTGCACGCCGGAGAAGAGCGAATAGCTCTTGGTTTCCAGGAAGGAAACCGGCACCGCCAGATTGTTGACGATGTGCAGGACCGCGATGGTGACGATGAAGGCGAGATAGAACCAGTTCGCCACATAGATATGCGGCTCCTTGCGCTTCCAGATCGCACCCAGGAAAGTGATAAGATAGCTGACCCATACCAAGGTCAGCCAGAGATCGGCATACCATTCCGGCTCGGCATATTCGCGCGATTGGGTGATGCCTTCCAGATAGCCGGTCCCGGCCATGACGATGAAGATGTTGTAGCCCCACATCACGAACCAGGGCAGCGAACCGCCGAACAGCCGCGCCCGGCAGGTCCGCTGCACGGCATAAAAGGATGTGGTGATAAGGACATTGCCGCCGAAGGCGAAGACCACCGCCGAGGTGTGAAGCGGCCGCATGCGGCCGAAATTGGTCCAGGGCAGATCGGGAAAATAGAGAAGGTGAGGAAAGCAAAGCTGCAGCGCGATGATCACGCCCACCAGCATTCCCACGATGCCCCAGAAGGTGGAGGCGATCACCCCCGCCTTAATGACGGCATCGGCATAGGGAGCCTTTTCGTCGGCCGGGGTACGGCCGACATAGGTTTTCATGTACCAGGCACCGAACGCGGCCATGCAGGCCCCGAAGGTCCAGGCCTGCATCACCATGCGCGGATCGGGTGAACGGGCCGCCTCGATAATGGCCGCCAGCAGGCCCAGGAAGATCACCAGCGAAACGAAATAGTGATCCATGCGCCAGGGCGATTGCCCGATCTGCGCTGGCGTGACGGCTTTTTCCATTGGCCCGGCCCCAAAGCTGCACCCTGTTTCTGGGATGTGGGGCTCTGCCCGGCCTTGATCCGGATCAAGCGGGCTTGGGCCGTGCGGTCGCCGTGCGGTCGCAGGGGCGCCGCGCGGCGAAAGGACGCGTTTGTTCCGGATCAATTCCCGGCGCGGCGGCGGCCGATCTTCTGAACGATGCGAAGGAAGGCAACATGACCACTATCTCGGACGTATTTTCCGCTCAGGTGCCGCGCTATACGAGCTATCCAACCGCGCCGCATTTCAGCAATGCCGTGGGGCCTTCGGCCTATCGCGGCTGGCTGGCGGAGTTGCCGCCTGACGTGCCGCTGTCGCTTTACCTGCACATCCCTTTTTGCGACACGCTGTGCTGGTTTTGCGGCTGCCACACCTCGGTGGTGAATCACTATGCGCCGGTCCGCGATTATTGCGCCCTGCTGGAGACGGAGATCGCGCTGGTCGCCGGGGCCCTGACCGGGCGCCACGCCGTGCGCCACATCCATTTCGGCGGCGGATCGCCCACCATGCTGGATCCGGCGGACATCCGGCGCCTGGGAAAGCAGCTGCGGACTCATTTCGATATTCTTCCCGATGCCGAGATCGCCATCGAAGCCGATCCGCGCGGCTTGACCGAGGCGGTGGTCGATGCTTTCGCGGCCATCGGAGTTAACCGCGCCAGCATTGGCGTGCAGGACTGTAACCCGCAAGTCCAGCGCGCGATCAATCGCATCCAGAGCGACCAGGAAACCCAGCAGGCGATCGCGGTGCTGCGCCGGGCGGGCGTTCGCAGCATCAATATCGATCTGCTCTATGGGCTTCCGCACCAAACTCCGCAAAGCTGGGAAAACACGTTGGATTTCGCGCTGGGGCTCGATCCCGATCGGCTGGCGGTCTTCGGCTATGCTCATGTACCCGGCTTCAAAAAGCATCAGGCCCTGATTCCCACAGACGCGCTGCCGGATATCGAAGCCCGCTACCGGATGGCGGAATCCGCCCGCGAAAAACTTTGCGCCCATGGCTATGTCGCCATCGGCCTGGATCATTTTGCCAAGCCCGGCGATTCCCTGGCCCAGGCCAAAATGGCGGGCCTGCTTTGCCGCAATTTCCAGGGCTACACCACCGACCGGGCCGAAAGCCTGATCGGATTGGGCGCGTCCGCCATCGGGTCCCTCCCCCAGGGCTATGCACAGAACGCCACCGGCGTGCCCGCCTATCGCGCGCTGCTGGCGGACGGAAAATTACCGGTAACGCGCGGCATCCACCTCAGCCAGGACGACCGCATGCGCCGGGACGCGATCCAAAGCCTGATGTGCGACATGGCGGTCGACCTGGATGCCGTCGCCCGCGCTTATGGGCTCGGCCGTGACGCGTTTGGCGACGCCTTCGCCACTCTTGAACGATTGGCGCAGCGCGGAATCATTTCGATCCAGAATGACCGGATCGCCATGATGCCCGAATGGCGATCGGCCGTCCGCATCGCAGCGGCTTCGTTCGACCGCTATCTGCCCGCCGGTAAGGCGCTTCACTCACTGTCGGTGTAGCGAATTCAGCCAGCGCCGGTCTCGATTTCTCCCGCCAGATAGAGCGCGCAGGCGCCTTCCAGTACCACACGATCTTCATCATGGATGCACAGGATGTCGCCACCGCGCGGCGATGCCTGGCGCGCCAGCAATCTGCTTTTGTTCAGCCGCTTGGCCCAGAACGGTGTCAGGGCGGTATGGGCCGAGCCGGTAACCGGATCCTCCGGCACGCCGAAATGCGGCGCGAAGAAGCGCGAGACCATATCGTACGGATTGCCCCCGCCGGGCGCCGTTGCAATCAGCGAGCCCGCCTTGACCGTCAGCAGCAACGCTTCCAATTCCGATCCGGGCTTGAGCGCCTTGACCGCGTCCGGCGTGGGCCACACGCCGATCAAGGCGCCGGTACCCGCGCCGCCTTTTTCCGCATAATGCAATTCATCCGGCCGGCTTCCCACCGCCTTGGCCAGTGCTGCGATAAAGCCCTGCGGTGCCTGAAACGGTGCGGCGGATGCCGCCGGCATAGTCATGGCACCGCGGCCATCCAGCCCCTGGCGTACGATCAGTTCGCCCGAGCGGGTTTGGAATCGCGCTTCCTTCAAGGACGGATCGAGAAAACGGAAGACCACATAGGCGCTGGCCAAGGTGGCGTGGCCGCACAGGTCCACCTCGGACGTGGGCGTGAACCAGCGCAGGTCGAAAGAACCCGAAGCGTTGGGCGCGAAAAAGGCCGTTTCCGCCTGATTGTTTTCCGCCGCGATCGCCTGCATTACCTTGGCATCGATCCAGCGGTCCAGCGGAACCACGCCAGCGGGATTGCCGCCAAAGACCGTGTCGGTGAAGGCATCGATCTGCCAAAGCCTCAATTTCATTTTCGACTCCTTCGAAGCAACAGATGATTGGGATTCATGTGGGCAACAGATCGCCGCGATGGGCGATATGGATCTTGTTGCCGTCCGGATCGCGGATATAGGCGCCGTAATAACCCTTTCCATAATGTTCGCGCGGGCCGGGCGCACCCTCATCCCTGCCGCCCGAGACCATGCCGGCCGCATGGGCAAGATCCACCGCTTCGGAAGAAGGGGCAAGAAACGCGATCATGGTGCCGTTGCCGGCCGTGGCGGGATTTCCGTCGAAAGGAACATAGACAAAAAATCTGGGCAGCCTTTCACCGGGATGGATCCAGCATGCCGCCGGCGGCCCTCCATCCGGAACCACCGCCCGCTGAATCAGCCCGAGGGGAGACAGAAGCGCGTCATAGAATACAGCCGCATGCGCAAGATTGCGCGTGCCCACCGTTATATGACTGAACATAGCGCGCCTCCTGCCGGACGGATTGCCGGTCGTCTTCCGGCTCGCCCCGATGCGCTTCGCCGTCCTTTGTCTTCTCCATTATCTGCGTTATATTGGTACATGTATCAATACATATATTGTACTATTACATTCACCATCGGAGATGATTTCTTCATGATCCGGACAGGGCTTGGCGCACTACTCCTCGGCCTCGCGCTAACGGGCCAGGCGATGGCAGCTCCTGCCCGCGACGGCGCGCATGATTTCGATTTTCTGCTAGGCGATTGGACCGCCCATGCCCGCCAGCTTCCGGCCCGGCTCGCCAACTCGCAGGACTGGATCGCATTTCAAGGCACCGAGCATCACAGCCGGATCCTGCAAAGCAGCGCCAATCTGGAAGAATTCGAAGTCCACAACACCGAGAAGCAGATCCATCTGCATGCCCAGACTTTGCGCCTTTACGATGCCGATACGGGGCAATGGAGCATGTATCTCACCGATGTTTATTCCGGCACCCTGGATCCCAACCCCCTGGTCGGACGCTTCGACGGCAAACGCGGCGCGTTCTTCCGCCAGACCCAGTATAAGGGCCGCACGATCTTGATGCGCTATGTGTGGTTCAATATCTCGCCGAAATCCGCGCGGATGGAGCAATCCTATTCCGATGACGGCGGCGCGAGCTGGGAATTGAATTGGGTGTGCGAATTGACCCGGTGATCGGGCCGGCGCCGGTCACGGATCGTCGGGACCGCGCCGCTTGATGTCCGTGTAAGGCGTGCCGTCCTTGTGCAGATACAGCGCCGACCCCGCCGCGTCGAAGGCCAGATCGATGTCGGAATATTCGCCCCTGTCGGCGCCGGTACGCGTGCCGATCTCCAGCACCAGGGCCTCGGCATTGCTTCGGTTCTGCAGATGATGGCCGTTCCGGTCGCCGGCCTTGAATCCGGCGCACTCGCCCGCCTTCAGGATTTCCTCGCCCGCATCGGTGACGAGCACGACCTCGCCGGAGAGGATATAGATGAACTCGTCCTCCTTCTCGTGCCAGTGCCGCTGACTGGACCAGGTACCGGGCGGCAGCCGCAATTGATTGACCCCGAACTGGGTGAGTCCCGCAACATCGCCGAGCTTGGTGCGTCCCCGGGCGCGGCACGGTTTGTCGAAGGGCGGCGGATACAGGGTGCCCACATTTTCCGACTGGGCCTTTGGAACGATGCGCTTCGCCATTCGCGGCTCCCCTTTTTCTTCACGTCCGGACCGGAGATCCACGCAATCTTTCAGGGCCGCGATTTGCAAGTCAATTTCTATATTGTGCCGGTACAATTTCCCGGGCGCTAAGCGAGCGCTTCGGTCCAGCGGCGGATCCGGCGCTTGTTGGAAAAGAACGTAAAAAGGTTGCCGCAGAGAAGCGCCATCTCGGGCGTGAAATAATAGCTGCCGATATGCGTGAAGGGCGAAAACAACAGCCCGACCAGCGCGCCATAAACGATCTGCCGCCAGCGTCCCAGCGGCGCGGTGCGCGGTTCGGTCAGCATCACCAGGCCGAAAAAGCCGAACATGGAATGAATGCCCATTCTGGACAGGGAATTCATCACGTCCGCGAAACTGGAGAGATTGCCGTGCGCGACGGCGAGCCCCAGGGCGACCACCGCGAAACTCGCCAGCATTTCAAAATAGCGCAGCCGGCTGAGGATCAGCACCCCGCCCAAAGCCAGAAGCGGCAACAGGATCGCATAATCGCCCACCCACCAGCTCACGGGACGGTGAAATGCCAGGCTCATCAGCGCGGCACCGAACGCGGCGGGATTGAAAAGGTGGCGCTTGTCGACCGCCACGATATATTTCGACGCCATCGCCCAGGCTGAAACCAGAGCCAGAAAGCCCGCCGCGGCCAGATCGTTCGGCGCAGACGGCGTTACGATCAGGACGATGATGAGAGCGCTGATGCAGACGGATTCCCAATTGCTCCCTGCCCCGCAGACCCGCGCGAAAGCCCAATTGACGCCCCAGCACATAGCGAGCGCGACGGCGGTGGAAAAAGCCAAATTGATCCATGGCTGGCGCACAAACCCCGACATGGCCAGGACCATCGCCGCGAGCAGGATTGCCGCCAGATAGTAAAGCGTCAGCCGGTAAGTGAGAACGCGCCGGAACAACATCATCCGCGGGTCGCTTTTACGATCGCATCGGCGACGGCATCCTGGAAGACATAGCTCGTATCCGTGGCCGAAGAGACGGTGTCGACCTGGGAAGTCTGCTTCTTGATCACTTCGCTTTCCAGCGTCGGAAGCGCCAACCCGCTCAGATACAGGGACTGGGACCGGTGATCGGGGAATTGCAAGGCCTGCACGCCGGTGATCGCCCCGCCACGGATGAAAATCTTGATCCTGAGATCGCCCCACATGAAACTATGCCGGCTGCTGACATAATCGCCGTCTTCCAGATGCGCGCCAGCGGGGACGGGGGACTTGGCGGCAGGGTCGGGCGTTCCCGTGACAAAAAAGAGCGAACTCGCATCGCCATCCGCCGGCGAGACGGGCGGCAGCGGCGCCGGCATGACGGACGCGACGGAAACCGGCGGCGATTGCGGCATGGGGTCCGGCGCAGCCGATGCAGCAGGCGGCGCGACAGTCTGCGGGGCCGCTTTGGCAACGAGGGCAGGTTTTTGCGGCGCGTCGGCAGCTTGTTTTGGAGTCTTTTCCGCCGCGACATCGGCATCCGGCTCGACGGGCTGGATTTGCGGCGCGGGTGCGGGCAGCGGGATCGCCGGGCTGGGCGGGAGAGGCTTTTTCGGCGCGTGCGGCAGAGGTGCCGGCGCCATGGCCAATCTCGGTCTCTCCGCATCATGCTGTTGCCACCAGCCATAAGCCAGCGACACCGCGACCAATGCCGAGGACAGAAGCAGCTTACCGGCCAGACTTGCTCGTTTTCCACCGGGCTTCAGCATGACAGGTAATTCTTCAATCCGCTGGTCATACGCGCCGTGCCGGCAGCGTCGATCTCATATCCTTCGAGATCCGGCAGGTGTTCGATGAAGTGAATGCCCTGCCGCCCCATGGCGAAAGCGGCGGTCGCATAACGATCCGCCTCCAGCACATCCGGTCCGATCACCGTAAGGCTCACAATATCGTCCGACCCGTACCGGCCCGTGTGCGGGTTATAGATATGGTCGCCCCGGATATAATTGCCGGATGTGGCGACGCCATGCCCCCTGGGCCGGATCACCTTGACGATCTCATCGCGCGAGAAGGGGTTGCGGATGCCCACCGTCCATTCTCCACCTTTGTCGTTGATGCCGCGGCATTGGATATCGCCACCGGCCTCCACGCAGTAGTTGCGGAAGCCCATATCGTCGAGCTGCCGCGCCGCATTCCGGATCGCCCAGCCCTTGACCATGCCGCAAGGATCGATCGTTCCGTCGGGGCGGCTGATGTTGAAATAGCCGGCCGTGTCCTGCCTGGCTTTTTCGCACAGCGCGACGATCTCCCGCATGCGCGGCGTGAAATCCCATTCTGTGATTTCGCGGCGATTGAAGCGGGAAACCTCGCTATCGTCCTTGAAAGGGCTGAACTGGGCATCGATGGCCACGAATTCGGCGAACACCGCCTCCAAATCCAGCTTGCGGACGCTTTTGTCCGATACGGCCAGACTTACGGGCATGCCCATGATGATGCGCGTCTCATGCATTGACCGAATGCTTCCCAGGCCGCCCGGCCGAATGCTTGCCGCGGCCCCCGCCGCCATTTCCAGCAGTTTTCATGGGCAGGCCGTCGGGGTCAATGGCCCCTTATTGCGCCGCCGACTGCTTTTCCGCGATGCCCATCACTTCGAAATGGGCCCCACCCAACAGGCTGCCGGCGCCGATGAACGCGCGGGCGGGCAGCGGGCCTTTGAAATAGGTGCGATAGACGGTGTTGAAGGCGCCATAATCCTTCAGATCGGACGCGAATATCTGAACCCATACCAAATCGTCCATCGTATAACCGGCCGCTTCCAGCGTCTTTTTGACGTTGTTCAGAACCACCTTGGCCCCTATAGCGGCGTCCGCCGGCAGCTTGCCGGTCTCCGGATCGGTTCCATCGGTGGTGCCCGACACGTAAAGCGTGTTGCCCACCTGTACGGCGGCGGAGAAGGCCGGCGAGGTGCCGCCCGGCGTGTTGCTCCCGGCCGGGAAATGCTTGGCCGGCGCGGCCAGCGCGAATGCCGGCAAGGCGCAAAGGCCGATCAAGGCTGCGAGCGTGGATTTGGCGAGGGCGGCGCTCATGTCATTCTCCCGGGAAAAGTGGCGGACGCGCATGCGGCTCCTGGAATCATTACTCGACGCGCCATCGGCTGCCAAGCAGACGGCCAACCGCGCCGCCGCCCGCAAATCCTGGCCAGAAGGCGCGGCCGACCGATCCCGGCGCCCTCAATCGAGCGTTACTGTGAGATCACCAAGCCCTTCGAGCGAAGAAGTCACCACGTCGCCCGCCCGCAGCCAGCGCCGCTGGTCGAGGGGCGTCTTCTGGCCCCAGATCACCCCCTGGGGCGTGCCGGTATACATCACGTCGCCCGGCTTCAGGGTCATGCAGCGCGACGCGTAGCTGATCAGGTGCCGGCAATTATAAATCATGTCTTCGGTGGTCCAGTCCTGGCGAACTTCGCCATTCACCAGCGTCTTGATTTTCAGCTTGTTCGGGTCGGGCACTCGCTTGCGTGTCGCCAGCCACGGCCCGATGGGCGCGAAACCGTCGGCGGTCTTGCCGGCGGTGAACTGCGAGGTGGCGTTCTGCAAACCGCGCGCACTGAAGTCGTTTCCGGTCGCATAACCTGCAACATAATCCAGCGCGTCGGCTTCGCTGACATTCTTGCAGGGCTTGGCGAAAAGGATCACCAGCTCGGTTTCATAGTCGAACCAGGTGTCCGCCTCGGTCGGCAGTTTAATGCGTCCATTGTGGTGATTGAGGGCATTGTTGTATTTCGCAAACAATGGCGGCGCTTTGGGAATTGGCGTGTTGGTTTCTTCGGCATGTTTGCGATAGTTGAACCCGACACAGACGATCTTCTCCGGTCGTATCACCAGAGGCGCGAACTGAAGGTCACCAGCCGCAATGATCTTCGCCGATTTTGGCCGGGCTTTGACCTCCTTGACCAACGCCACCAGCTCCCGACCGCGGCCATTCTGAAGCAAATCGTCCATGTCGGTGGGGCAGGACAGGCCAAGATTCTTGGCCGTGGCCGTCACATTGATCACGCCGATATCGGTTTCGATCCCCAATGCAACCTCGCCGCCGATCCTCAGATTGGCGATACGCTCGTCGAGGGATACCAACGCTCCGAAGTCCCCGCTCACGGCCGCGTTCGCCGCAGGCGCATCCGCCGCAAAGGCGCTTCCCGCCAGCAGCAAAGCGGTGGTCGAAAGCACGCTTCGGCGAGACAATTCGGGTTCGGCGGCAGCGTGCTGGTCCAAATTGCTCTTGCTGGTATCGGTCATGTGATCGCTTTCGTATCGGGACTTGTCATCCATCCCCATACCGCACGTCAGGCCAATCCGCCACTCCTGGGGCAAAGAGGAAGCGGGAAAGGCAGCTGGCGATCCAAGGGCGGTTGAAAATGTTCAGAACTGGAGCAAGTTTTTGAGAATGGTCTCAAGCTGGGCAAAAACGGACGCCCCCGCGCCGGTCGACGAATTGTCCAGATACAATCCCAGGACCAGGCCGATGAGAATGCCGACTACCAGCTTTGCCATCGGATGCTCCTCTAGTCCCAAGGAATTCGCGCCGCCGCCACCTATCGGGTCATCCGGCCTGCCACCGCAGAAGTCAAATCAGTTTCTGCACAGCCGGCGCGGCCACGAGCATCGCGCCCGCGACAGCGATGGCAACGCCGTATGGTACACCCCTCTCCAGGAAGCCACGCCCACGCATTTGTATCGCCACGAAAATTCTCGCCGGGTCGGCCATCAGCATGCAGAGGACGATCACCCCTCCGGTCAGGCTCATGTAAAGAATGAACTCCGGCAGGTGGGGAAAGCCGGCGAACAAGGCCACCGCCGTCGCCAGTTTCGAATCTCCCGCACCAACGACGCCAAAAGAATAGAGAACAAAGCTGCAGACTCCGGCGGAAGCGGATGTCACTGGCCCCCGCGGTCGCCAGAACCAGGCAGAGCAGCGCTATCGTCGCCCAGCGCGCGATCTCAATGAGCGGCGGCATTGGGCACCGTGCCGGATGTGCCGAACTCAAGGCCATGAACGGTCTCGAGATTTGCCGCAGCCACCGAATAATATTCACCCTTGGCCTGTATCGCCTGACCGAGAAGGTTTTTCGCCGTCGAATAGTCCCCCCTTGCCATGGCGGCAAAACCCGCATTGTTGAGAATGGAAGGGCGGTCCGTCGCGCTGGCGCCTTCGGTCGCGCGTGTATAATCGCCTTTCATGGCGATGGTCAGGCGCAGATTGTTGCGGGCCGACGAAAAGTCCGGCTTTTTCTGAAGTGCGGCGACAAAATCCGCCGCTGCGTCATCCAACCTGCCCTGTGACAGGCGCGAGAAGCCGCGGTTGTTCAATACCAATGGCGATGCATTGGATGCGGTCATGGCATGGTCGTAAGCCGCATCGGCCTTGGCCCAGTCATGGCGGCGATCATAGATGACCCCCAGGGCATTCCATGCGCGCCAGGCATCCGGTTTCAGCGAAACCGCGGCTTCCAGAACCGGCTGCGCGTCGTCGGTGCGGCCGAGCAGCGACATGCCGATCCCTTCTCCCTCCAGCGCCCGGGCACGCAGGGTCGGTTGCGCATCGATCTGCTTGAAGCTGGCCAGGGCGGCATCATATCGGCCCCGCGAGAGATTAAGCTCACCTCCCAAAAGCGCCAGCCGCG
Organism: Alphaproteobacteria bacterium; assembly: GCA_017307355.1. Classification (GTDB taxonomy): domain Bacteria; phylum Pseudomonadota; class Alphaproteobacteria; order Micropepsales; family Micropepsaceae; genus Rhizomicrobium. The sequence continues at coordinate 115,473 of JAFKFG010000011.1, read as the reverse complement.
GATCGGAGATGCCCGAAATAAGCGCCCGGTCCAGCAACGAGCCCGCATCGACGAAGCGCTGATCGTCGAGCGCCTGCTGAATCTGATTGACGATCCCGTCGCTGGCAACCGGAGCAGGCGCCGCATCGCTTCCGAACAGGCCCGCTTGCGCCGGGCCCGCCGACAAGAGAGCGCCATTCGCCGCCAGAACGAAAACAACCGCAGCCGCTTTCCACCGCATTTTACCTACTCCCGTGTCTTTGGCTTTGAAATCGCCGATGCAAGCTGACGCGCTTGCTGCGATTTTGCTGCAAGATTGGCCGCGGAAACATCACTGCCCAGGACCAGCTGAAGGCCCTGAACATTGTCGCTTGCGGAGAGATGCATCGGAAGAGAAAGCGTGCGCGCCAACGCCTTGGCGGCCGTGATCATCGTTCCTTGATAGACAATGGTGGTTTGCGGCCGGGCCGCCAATTTGACGCCATCCTCCTTGGCGACGGACCAACCCAGGCCGGACAGATAGCTTCGCACGGACTTGCCCGTATCGCTTCGGCCCGATGCATCGATGATCGCCAGGGGATGGCCGGTCAGGAAAACGGCTTTGACCGCCGGTTGTGCGGGAGCGACTTCGTTCTTGCGGCGGGTTTGGGCGACACCTACCGCGTCCAGGGCGGGTTCGGCCAACGCCGCCACTGGATTTGGCACGGCCTCCGCGGCCGCTGCGATTTGCGGCTGGGCCTCCTGGCCATGATCCGGCTCGGCATTCACCGCCACCGCGGATCCCGAAATGCCTTGCAGCTTCCGGGAATAATCCATATCCGCCGCGATGATGCGGGATTTCGGGTCCAGAGCGGCCGCCTGGCCATAATAGCGGGCGCTGAGATCGAAACGCCCCAGCTTATCATAGATTACGCCGAATGCGGTCAGCACGCGAACGTCATCCGGTTTCTGGTTTCGGGCGGCCTGCAGATATTCCAGAGCGAGCGCATAGCGGCGGTCATTGATCGCCGTCACGGCGCGCTCGTAATAGCCGATGGAGGGTCGCAAATCCGCCTGGACGGCACGCGTGCCCGCCGGAGGCTGGGATTGCCAAAAGCCGCCATCCAGGAAAGGCATGCAACCGGTAACGCTCAGCCCCGCCAGGGGAAAGACGCAGATGCCGATGGTGCGCAATATACCTTTCATGCCATGCCTCATTAATGACCCTTGAGCGCCGGCGCGAGGTACCGGATCACATCGATGACCGCCGGCAGCATGAGCGCCCCGATGATGACGGGAAGAATGCAGGCCACCAAAGGTATGGTCATCAACACGGGAATCCGCATGGCCCGCTCTTCGGCCTTGAGAAAGCGGGTACTCCGCATTTCGGCCGAATAGGTGCGCAAGGTCTGCGCAATGCTGGCACCGAGGGCATCGGTCTGAATGGCGAGCGCGACAAAGGAACGGATGCCCGCCACGTTGCAGCGACCGGCCATGGCGCGCAGGGCTTCCGTGCGGCTCCGGCCAGCGCGCAGTTCTTCCGTCAGCCGGCCGAACTCCCGCGCGATGCGCGGATGCGATTCCTGAATCTCGTCGCCGACGCGGATAAAGGCCGCATCCATGCCGAGCCCAGCCTCGACACAGACCACCATCAGGTCCAGCGCGTCGGGAAACTCGGTCTCCAGGTCCAGGCGCCGCGCCCGAGCGCGTTGTCGCACGAAAAAGGATGGCGCCAAAAAGCCGATCCCGCAAAAAGCCAGCATGCCGAATATGAAGCCGCTGCCCCCGACCGTTTTCGCCAGAATGACGCGTGACAGCAGGAAAAGCAGAGGCAGGCCGATCGCCAGAAGAAAGCGGGTGATCACATACCAGACGGGCGCCGCCGGGCTCTCGAATCCCGCCAACAGCAATTCGCCGCGCAACCTCTCTTGCTCGGCCGGCTCGCTGATCGAGGTCGAAGCCCTGATCCATTGGAAAAAGCGATTGTCGGTCCCACGTCCCTGCAACAGCGGCATGGCGGAGCCGGCAGCGGTTCCATTCTGAACACCCAGTCGCCGGCGCTGCGCGACGGCCCGCTCGATCTCGCGGCCGAAGACCCAGGTGACTCCGACGATAGTGAAGAAAATGACCGCTTCGATGATCAGATCCAGGTGCGCCGACATGGCCATCTCCTAATATCTGAAATTGATGATCCGATGGATCATCATCCATCCGATCAGGTACAGGACGCCGATCACCCCGACCGTGGGCCAGAAAATCGGATCGGAGAATTTGGAGGTGTAGAATTCGGGCTGCATCAGCATCAAGCTGGAAATCAAGAGAATCGGCAACACGCTCAGCAGCAGCGCGGACGCACGCCCTTCGCTGGAAAGCGCCTTGACGCGCTTGGCGAGCGTGGCGCGCCCCCTTATCACGGTGGCAAGACCTTCCAATATTTCCGCGAGATTGCCGCCGGTGTCGGCCTGGATGCCGACGCTGACGGCGAAGAAGTGCGCGTCCTGGGAGCCCGTGCGCCGGGCGAAGTTCGTCAAAGCTTCCCGGAATTCGGAGCCGTATGTGGTTTCGTCCACGATCAGGCCGAATTCCGAACCTATCGGATCGCCCATTTCATTGCCCGCAAGCTGAACCGCGGAAATGACGGGGTGTCCCGCCCTCAGCGCCCGGTTCACCACATCCAATGCCAGCGGCATCTGCTCTTCCAGCAGCCGCATCCGGCTGGCGCGCTTGCGGCTAATCCAAAGCCAGGCGATGGTGATGGAAATAGCCAGGCTGGCGATAAGGGTTGTGACCCCGTTTGCGACGCCGCCCGAGAAGGAGGCGGCGCGAAACACCGAAAGCGACAACAGCCAAAGCAACGCCGCCGCGCCCAGCACCCCAAGCGCGATATTCCGCGGCGCCGTCTCGATCCCCGCCTGCTGGCATTCGGCGCAGAAGCGGCCGTAGTAGCGCAGCAGTCCCGGCCCGCTCTGCGACATCGCCGACCGGCGGATTAGTCTTTCATAGACATCCTGATGATCCATCCCCGACGCCAGCATAGCCAGTCTGCGATTGATCCGCTCCTTGCGGTCGCCGGAGGAGAAGACGAACTGAGCGGTCGCATGAACGGCCAGGATCACCGCCAGAAAAGCCACCACATAGATCGCAACGGCCAGCAGGGCTTGCATGTCAGACCGACTTTCTGCCCGGGGCGAAGTTTATCGGGGGAATTTCGATGCCCCGCGACGTGATCAAGTCCATGACCTTGGGCCGGATGCCGGTCGTCTCGAAATCACCCTGGATCAGGCCATCGCTGCCAATCTGGCGGCGGCGGAAGCGGAAGATTTCCTGGATCGAAATCACGTCCTGCTCCATGCCCACGATTTCGGAAATCGAAACCACGCGCCGGCCGCCATCTTCCATGCGCTCGACTTGCACCACCACATTGATGGCGGACGCGATCTGCTGGCGGACCGAGCGCGGCGAGAGATCCAGTCCCGCCATGCCGATCATCTGCTCCACGCGCGCCAACGCGTCACGGGGATTGTTGGCATGCACGGTGGTCATGGAGCCGTCATGGCCGGTGTTCATGGATTGCAGCATGTCGAACGCCTCGCCGGCACGGACTTCGCCTACGATGATCCGGTCCGGCCGCATGCGCAGGGCATTGCGCACCAGGTCGCGCTGGGTGATCTCGCCGCGGCCCTCGATGTTGGAAGGGCGCGTTTCGAGACGGCACACATGCGGCTGCTGCAGCTGCAGTTCCGCAGAATCCTCGATAGTCACCACGCGTTCGCGATGATCGATGAAGGCGGAAAGCGCGTTGAGAAAAGTGGTCTTGCCGGAGCCGGTTCCACCGGAAATCAGGACGTTGCGCCGGGATTTGACCACGGCCTGCATCAGCTTCGCCATCTCGTCGCTGATGCTGCGGTAGTCGACCAGCTTCGCCATGTGAATGGGCGTGGTCGCGAATTTGCGGATCGACACCAGCGGTCCGTCCACGGCCAAGGGCGGGATGATCGCATTGACGCGGCTCCCATCCGCAAGCCGGGCATCGACCATCGGTTGCGATTCATCGACGCGGCGCCCCACCGCCGACACGATCTTGTTGATGATGCGGAGCAGATGGCGGGTGTCCTGGAAATGGATATTGGTCAATTCCAGCCTGCCGCGGCGCTCGACGAAAACCATCTTGTGCGTGTTGATCAGGATATCGTTGATGGTGTCGTCCTTGAGCAGCGGTTCCAGGGGCCCCAGACCCAGCAGCTCATCCAGGACGTCGTCGACCAGCTGATCGATCTGGCCGATCGTGAGCAGGCGCTTTTCCTGCAAAAGCAGCTGGCCTACGACGCCTCGTATTTCGACCCGCAGGGCTTCGCGCGGCGTCTTGTCGAGAAGGCTGAGGTTGAGAAGATCGAGCAGCCGCTCGTGAATTCGGAGGCGCAGCGCGGTCCCGTCCTCGACGGTGGCCAGCCCTCGCGTACCGGCCTCAGCCTGATGTCCCTCGCGGGAAATATCTTCTTTGAACAGCATGGGTCACCGCAACTTGGAAATGGGCTGCGCCGACAGCGCTTCGGCCGTCATCACCTCGGCGAGCATGGCGGTCGCTTTTTCCAGCTTCGTTCCTCGCTTTACCGCGGCGATATCCATCCCCTGATTGCACGCGGCTTCCATCACGCGGCTATCCTCCGGGATCACGATATCGAAGGGGCGCCCGATCGCCCGCTCCGCCGCGCGAATCGACAGCATGTTCTGGCGATCGCCATTGACGGCGTTGCAAACCAGCGTGAGCGGGATCGCATCCAGCTTCTGCAGGGAGAGTAGATTCAGCTGACGCCGCACCAGATGCACGTGCGGAACCGACAACCGCGTCACCAGGACAATGCGGACCGCACTCTGCAAGGCGCGATAGGTCCAAGCCGTCCAAACCGGCGGCAGATCGGCGATGGTCAGCGCGAAATCCCGCCGCAAGGCCGTCAAAAGGCTGTCCGTCGATTGCGGCGTGAGCGCATCGAGGGCCGTCACTTCGCGGGGCGCCGCCAACAACCGCATTCCGCTTCCATGTGCCGCCAGGGCGGTGGCGAATTGGGTGTCGCCCAGAAATTCCCCCACCGCGAGGCAATCCGAAACCGTGAGCGCTTCGGCCATGTCGAGATAGAGCGCGGCGCTGCCGAATTGCAGGTCGAGATCCGCCACGCAGACCTTGCCAGATCCCATCCGTCCCGCCGCCATGATGCCGGCCTGCACCGCCAACGCGGTCGCGCCGACGCCGCCGCCCGCTTTCAGCACAGCCACCAATTGACCGACGGGTCGCGAGGGTTCGCGCATGGGCTTGCCGCGGGCGACGATACGCTCCAGGCAAAGGGCAAGCGCCGTTTCGCCGACGGGAGCGGGCAGAACGTCCACGGCGCCGCTTTGCAGCAGTGCGCGGGTATTGGAAAGGTCGGCATTGCGCAGCACGAAGACCGTCTGCGGCGCGGCCGGGTTCAGCTTGCATTGCCGCACGGCCCGCTCGATCTGGTCCGGCGCAGCGCCGTCAACCGCCATGAACAGGATATCCAGACCGGGGGGCGCATCATCGAACAGCCCTCCCAGGAATTGAAAGTCGATCGCCGGAAACAGACCCGCCATGTGGGCTGCCTGCGCTTCCGTCAAGGCGCCCGTCATGATCCCCAGCGTCAGGAGATGACCGCGGGGAGCATCCCCGCCGGCAAATCCCTTCAATCCACCTCTGAGGTCCATCAACACAATCGCTCCCGAATTGCGCGGTGCATGAGATCCCTATTGCGTCGCGCCAGCGGTACTGACGCCGCTTCCGCCGCCATTATCAGTAGCGCCGACGGTGCGGCTGGATGCGGTGATGTTGGCGGGCTGAATGACCTGGTTCTTCTGATATCGGGTCTGCGCCAGATCTACCCGAGCGCCGTCGGACGCGCCGGGCGCCAAAGTGCCGGCATAGTGTGGATCCGGATCAGCGATCTGGGCGGCAAGATTCTCCCGCACGGCATCGCCGAAATCGGGCGACAGGCGTATCTCGCTCTGCATGGGATTTTGGGCGCAGGCACCAAGCCCGAGCAGGGCGGCGACGGCAAGAAAAGCTCTGGGATGCATGATCTTCATATCCGCCTCCTCCTCAATACAGGACATGGCCGAACGGGCCATCCATGCCGCCCTTGCCGGGATCCGCCGACATCAGGGCGCGATCCTCCGGCTTCAGGTTCGCCGCTTTGCCGCGCTGCGCACCGAACAGGAAGAGCTCGAAATCCGACGGCGGCACGAAATGATCGATGGGCGTGGCCGCCGCAACACGACGCGGAACAACCAGATGCGGCGTCACGACGATGACGAGTTCGGTCTGGTCATGCTGGAAACCGGTGGACCGGAACAGGCTGCCGATGATCGGCAGATCGCCGACAAACGGATACTGCCGGATGCTGTTCTGGTAATTGTCCGACAAAAGTCCCGCAACGGTGAAGCTTTCGCCATCCCGCAGCTCGACCGTGGTGTGCGCCCGGCGCACCTTGATGCCAGGCACCTGGATGGTACCCAATTTCACCGAAGTGGTGGGGTCGATGCTGGAGACTTCCGGATTGACCACCATGTTGATCAGCCCGTCCTGCAACAGGGTGGGCGTGAAGGCCAGAGAAATGCCGAACTGCTTGAACTCCACCGTGATGGTGGGGACACCGGTCTGGCCGTTACCGCTCTGGGCCACTGGAATCGGAAATTCACCGCCCGCCAGGAAGTTGGCGGTGTCGCCCGACATGGTGACTAGTGTGGGCTCGGCCAAGGTCTTGACCAGGCCCTTATTTTCCAGCGCGTCAAACAGGAAAGACAGATCGCCGTTGCCCACGCTCCAGCTAAGCGCGGCCGCGCCAAATGAATCTAAAGTCGATTGGGCGGTATTCACAAACGTGTCACCCGTAAGAACTGTCACCGGGGTGCCCGTCGAAACACCTTCCGCCCGGGTGTTGATCCTCAGATTCTTGGCGGCGGTACGCTGCATTTCCACAAAGCGGACCGACAGCATAATCTGCTGGGTGCCCTGCACCGACATCATGTTGACGACCTTGCCGGGCGCATAGGTTTCGGCCAGCGAGGTCACCTGATGCAACGCCGCGGGACTGGAAACGGTGCCGGATACGATGACGGACTGATTGGCGGCACTCACTGCCACTCCATTCTCATTGGGCAGAATGGCATGCAACCGGCTCTTCAGACCATCAAGGTCAGCCGAGACAACCACATCAGCGGTATAAATAACCTTCTTGCCGGCGCCATAGACCGTCAGCGCGGTCGCGCCCATACCGCGCCCCACTACATAAACCGAATGATTGTTGATCGGCACGATGTCGGCGATCTTAGGGTCACCGATCATTACATCGGTATAGGCCGATGGCAGCTCGATCAGCCGGGATTTCCCGGCCGCCAGGGTGAAGGAATCGGACGACGCGCCGCTCACGCTGACGGGGGCATCGGCGGCAAGACTGGCGCCGCCACCCAGCGCCACGAACGCGGCGGAAATAAAGACGGCTCTCATAAGGCCGGAACGGATCTTGGTCGTGCTCATGGCGCTTTCACCGCTGTAGGCATCTCGGCCGCTGCTTTTTGCAACGCGCCGCCGACACCGAGAGAGAAACGAGAGGATTCGGCCCCACGAATGACGCGCACGGTGGGTGCGGGCGCGGCTGCAGGCCTTTTGGGCGCGGGCCCCAGATCGGCCACACTCATTGCTTTGGATGTCAGAGGCGCGTCGTCCGCCACTCGGCGCAAGGTCAGAGAAACACTGCCTACCTGCTGGCCCAGCGAAATGCTCGCGGCCTGCTCTGGAGTCACTTCGACCGTGACCGCCTTGGCCACCACCGGCTTGTCGGCCTCATCATTGTCGGACTGGTCTACACCCAGTACGCGAACATTCTCGGCAAGAATTTGTGTGAGCGTGTCGGATTTTTCGCCTCCACCGGTGGAACGGGTGAGAAGGATGTCGACCCGGTCACCGGGGAGCACAAAGCCGCCCACCCCCGCCACGTCATTGGAACGCAAGCTCACTGCCCGCATGCCAGGCGACACCGAACCGGAGAGGTTGAGCTTGCCGCCAGGGCCGGAAACATTGGCGGGCAAAAGCGGCTCATTGGCGACCAGGCTGCGCAAGGCCAGGCGCTGCTGTCCCGCCCCGCCGGTCAATTCAGCGATGGAATGAAAAGCACCTGCGGGCGCTGCATCCATCGGATAAGCGGCCACTTTCAGCATCGGGGCCTGCAACACGGCGCCCCGCGCGACATTGGCGGCAGCGACCACCACGGGGATCGCCGGACCGCTACTTGTCGCAACCGCCGGGCTCGAACGCACCGCGTTGCTGAGATAGGAGCGCGTGAGTACCACTGCGATCAAACCCAAGAAGGCCGCGACCATCAAAGTTGATATCGTCCGCAAAGAAATTGAAGACATGACCGTCCGTTCCCGTCAGGCGGTCGCACGAAACCGCCAGCCCCTTAATCACTGGTGAAACTTGTCTTCGAAAACTCCACCGCTAAAGCGATGCGCCAAAGCGCATCGCTATTAGCTCGCCCAGTTAGCTAGGAGTGTTGTTGGCGATAATGGTAGCAGCGCCAGTGAGCGCCCCTGCAATATCATTGCGAAGCGTGATAGCTGCAGTTGCGATACCAGCTCCGACGATCGCCAAGATCAACGCATATTCGGCCGCCGCAGCGCCCGACTCGTCGGAAAGATAAGACTTGATGGTGTTACGCATGAAGCACCCCATTGTTGCGTATTGCGCCCTGCAATCGCCCCTTCGAAAAGCGGTTGCACGACGGGACGCTCTGATGAACGTCCAGTAAAAACAGTCTCAAAACGCTTAGAAGTTGTAAAGCTCAATAGGGGGTTAACGCCTTGAAACATGGCGTTTCTTGCGCCACTGGTTAATGTCCAGCCCCAATTGCAAGGCTTCGCATTTCGTCGCCGCAGTCCGGTGAAAACATGGTTAACAGCACCCTGCGGCGGAGCACGATTTCATCGTCGTTGCGAATATTCGCATTCGCAACTTCCCTTTGCATCGCCACCGCCCGAAACCAGCTGTACCTCTAGCTTTCACGGAATTGAAAGGGCGCATCGTTATTCATCCGAAGCAGACATTGGCAGCACGGAACGCCACGTCTCTCGCCATTCGAACATGCAGGCTGCTGCAATGACGATCACCATTCGCCGCGTGCTCTTTGCGATCCTGGGCTTGTTGGCATGCACGGCATACGTCTGGCAGCAAATAAGACATTTCAATGTAGAGGCTACAGCTTTCGCTGCACTTGTGGCGATCTTCGCCGTCTTTGCAATTAGCGCGGCATTGTATGATTGGATCCGCAAAGACCCCTGCATCGGCAGCATGCTGTTCGGCCTCGGCTTCATCACGATCTATGGCGCGACTCTCAATGTGATTAGTTATTTCGGCCTGACGATAGCCGGCCCGCGCATCGATGACTTCCTAGCATCCGTCGATCGCGCGATGGGCGTGGATTGGCCGGCGCTCATGACGTTCATGGCAAATCATCCCGCGTCGAATCTTGTTATGTACTATGTGTACCGGGCATCCACCTGGCAGACATTGATCTTCATAATCATATTGGGCAGGAGCGACCGGGCCAGGACGGTCGAGCAATTGTGCCTGACGCTGGTACTGTGTGGAATCCTCACGATCGGCACATGGATCCTGTTCCCCTCATTCGGCGCCATTGCCGTATACGGATTGCCTCCGTCAATCGCCGGTCACCTGCCGATTGTCGTGGATCAGAATTATGCCCATAGACTCGTGAATCTGCTGGCCAATGGACCAGGACTGATATCCCCATTGACCATCAAAGGCCTGGTCGGATTTCCCTCCTTCCACACCGCCCAGGCCGTCATCATCGCCTGGTACGCGCGTCGCGCTGGAGTCCTGTTCTACCCGTTCTTGATCTTCAACAGCCTGACAATCCTATCCACGCCCATACAGGGCGGGCATCATGTCATCGACGTGATTGGCGGCATTGCCGCCGCTGCTTTCACCATCTGGCTCGCGACCATTATCGCCAATCGCGTGACGATTACGGCGACCAGAAAAGAAGTGGTGCCCGCCCTAGCGGCCGCGAGCTAACCCTGGGGCACTTTCGAGCGGAAAAGCAACGGACTATTCTCCTGCAGTTCGAAGCGGCTGACGGCGAACCACGCGATCGGAAACGAAACTGCGGCCATCAGAATAAGAATGCTCAATTCCACTGCCCACGAAACCGCACCGACCGGATGGAGCAATAGCAAGAACGGCGTAAACACAGGCACATAGAGCAGCCCCGAAAATGCTGGGGGGATTCCGCCCATGGCCGTTGACAGCGCGACGAAGAAGACAATCACCAGCGAGGCGAACATCGGTCGGGCAAGGTTCTGGGCGGAGGCACTGTCCCGCGCCATCGCGCCCAGCGCCACCGTGATCGATCCGTAAAAGGCATATGCCAAGCAATAAATGACAGCGGCACGGAGCAGCAATTCGGGCCGGCCAAGCTCTGCAATGATGGCAGGCGCAAGTCCGCCCTCAGGCACAGCCAAGGACAACGCCGCCGAAGATCCCAGCCATGACGCGAGTATCAACAGCGAGACTCCACCGACGCCGAGCAGCTTTCCGGCCATGATCTGCCAGGGAGCGGCGGCCGCAAGTAGGCTCTCCAGGGCACGCGTCGCTCTTTCCCGCACCACGGTCTGCAACAACATGCCCAGCGATCCCGTGAGGGTCAGCCACAGGATCAACATTGACAGGAACCGCGCAACCGCGGCCGCATCGGGCCGATGGGATGCAGGTGACGCTTTTTGATGGACCGTCAGAGGTGCCGCGCCAGAGGTTCGGCGCGCGTAATCCCGTTCCAGCGTGCGAGCCACCAACGCCCGACCGGAATCGGAAAGCGGGAAATTCTGCGCGAAAGCAAGCTCGACCAACTGAGGCGAGACAGCACGCACCGTCAGGCTTGGGCCAGAGCCGCCGAATACGAGATGACGTCCTTCCAGCATGGCCGCTTCCCGCAGCGCAATTTTCCCGTCGCGGGCCAAATCTGCGTTTTGGCTCACGACCTGGATACTTGATGGCTCGGCCGGATGCTGGACATTTTGCGCCAGCATCAATCCCGCACCAGCAGCCGGCGGCCCCAGAGCGAGCGCCACCCAGAAACTCAAAGTGGCGACATAGGTGCGGAATTCGCGCTCCGCGATCAACCAAGTCGGCGAGGTCAAATGCGCCTCCCAATCGGCATCTCAAAACACCCCAGGCACAAGACGGTGCCGGACATGTGTCCGATAATCGGCATATTTCGGATCCTGGGTCAGGATCCGTTCTTCCGCCATGATCCGAGCAATTTGAAATGCGATGCCCGCCCCATAGATGGCCGCGTTCCAAAGAAGAGGGTTATTCAAGGAAAAACCCACATAAACCAAGATATAGCCGGCATACATGGGATGGCGGATGCCACGATACGGCCCTTCGCTGACGGGTCCCCGGTTCGCCGCCGCTATCCCAAAACTCTGTCGCAAACTCGCCTTCGCCCATATCGTAAGCATCAAGCCAGCGAACATGATCGTGGTGCCGATTGCGGTTGGCATCAGAGGTTCCCCGCCGGCCCGAGCGAACATGGGCAACGTCGTACCCATCAAGGCCATGAACCAATCCAGCGGGCGCAACGTCACTGCGGAAGCGCTGCGTCGCATCATGATGAAATAGACACCCATGCCTTCTGAAATGATGGCAAGGATATTGTAGGGCCGTAGAAGAATCGTGTGGGACAACCGCGCCACGAAAGTCACGAACAGAATAACCAGAAACAGCCGCTCGGCGATGTCAATCACGCGTTGCAGGCGGCGCTCGACCTTCGGGTCCATTACATTCGTCATGCGGCGCGACTTTCGGGCAGACTCTGCGCCAGGTGCCAGAAAGCTCCCTCCAGGCCTGGCTTGATGGGCTCGAATGCAAAAATGGGAACGCGGCGTTCGGACAGAGCACGGATCAGGACGGGGTGGGTGATGTGACGGGGCAATACCACACGCCAGCGCGCCACCTCGCCCATCGCACCCGCCACGGGCACGATGTGGCCGCCCAGCATGGCCGCGGCGGTGCCAAGCCCTTCGGCATCGGCCGTCACCACAATGGCGCCATGCGGCGCTAAGGCCGAGGCGTCGGGTACGCCGCCCTCGAAGATCGTACGTCCAGCCGACAACATCACCACCCGGTCGCAGATGGATTCGGCCGCCGCCAAGGAGTGAGTGGAAAACAGAATTCCACCGCCCCGTGCCCGAAACGCGGCCAGCAGCGAGAGCAATTCGGATTGTGCAATCGGATCGAGGCCGGATAAAGGCTCGTCCAGCAGCAGCAATTCGGGATCATGCACCATCGCCGCCAGCACCTGCACGCGCTGCGCATTGCCTTTGGACAGCGAGGCGATGCGATCATTCTTGCGCGCACCAAGCCCCACGCGTTCCAGCAACCGGTCAGCGGACGCCAAGGCTTCCTTCCGCGTCATTCCCTTGAGGCGACCGTGAAAGCCGATCGCATCGCGTGCCCGTTCATGCGCAAAAAGCCCGCGCTCTTCCGGCAGGAAGCCCACACGGCGGCGAGCCGTCAAATCGAACGGCGCGCCGAACAGGGAAACTTGACCCGCATCGGGTTTGAGCAAGCCCAGAGCGCAACGCAACGTCGTACTTTTGCCCGCGCCATTGACGCCGATGAAGCCGGTGACCGCACCAGCCGGAACGGAAAAGAAAACATCGCTGACGCCTCCGCCACCGCGAAAGCGTTTGGCAAGACCGGTGATCTTGAGCAGATCGGCGGGAGCAGACGGCATACCCGCATTAAAACAGGGCCGGGTTTACGCCTTGTTAACGGCGTTTCACCATCGGCTCAGGGGAAGCAGGCAGAGGAGGTTAGCGCTACTGACGTATTATAGATGCCGGTATTGAGCGGAAAATTTGCACTGCCCGTGACTTGGTAACCGCACGCCGCAGGAGATGCAGAGAAGATGGGGGAAATATTGGGCCCAGAATAAGCGTTTTGCGCATATGTCTGGATGTCGCTCGCCGTAGGCAGCGTACTGCTTGTATTGGCAGCATTCGCCGTTTGAACAGAATAGTAGCGCGCAGCCCTTTCCGTCGCGAATTGCAAAGTCTGATTGGCATAGAGAAGCGTGGAAAGCCCCATAATGCCCAGCACAAGCGCAATGAAAGGAATCGCCACGAGCGCGAACTCGGCGGCGCCGGATCCCTTCTCGTTTCGGAGAAAGTGAGAAATAGCACGCATGGTCAACTCAATCGCATCGACGCTGTGCGTACGATTGGCGTGGTCAACAGGCTTGCCACGGACACACCAGCAAAGAGGGGAGTGTAACTATACGACGCGGTGGCAAAAATATAATCGCCTGGAGCCGCGCCGGAGGTGCAATTGGTAGGCGTGGTGGTACCGACAGGTCCTTGGCAGGAAAGTGTGACGCCTGGGCAGCAATATTGCTCGGAAGTCGATGTTATCGTGACGGACGTTCCCAACGGCGTGTTCTGTGCCGCAGCAGCCATGGCGCCCGATACCCCCGTACAATTACCGATGGCCGGCACTTTGCCCGTGACGGCACAGAGCGACCACGCCCTCTGGACTGCCGCTTGCGCGGAATTATCGAGTTCCATCCTGCCATACACATAGATGCCGACATCGACGACATTCAGAATCGGGATGGCAAGGAGCGACAGCACCAGCGCAAACTCAGCCGCCGCCGCGCCACATTGGCCCTGCCGGTAAGTGCGGCCGACGTTACGCAAACAATGATATGGCTTGGTCTTCATCAATATACCAACTGCCCAATTACATAAGCCGCATTGGTCGGCGACGTGACGCCCTGCCGGGCGCATTCGGACTGGGGATTCTCGTAGAACAGATTGCCGGTTCCTTTGATGACCATGCTGTTGACCACCAACGTCAAACAGGAATAACCGTCGCTGGACTGCTTGATGTAGGAATCACCGTCCGGAACAGCGCCATCCACTTCGAAATTCGTCCTGGGCCAATAGACGATCCCGGAAATTTTCATGACCGGCGTATTGCCCGAATATTTGAGGGGCTGCATCGGTATAGCAGTATCATTCTCCTGATAGATCGCCATGCCGGACCAAGTGCCCGATTGGGGCGACGAAATATCCAAAATCCCACTGCCCTCGATGACCTGGGCGTGGCCGGCGGCACTCGTTCCGGTGAGAATGATGGTCAGTCCATCACCGGTGAGGGTGTGACCATTGAGATCGAGGCTGCCATTCGCGATCACGAGAACTCCGCCGCCGGATATCGTGATGTCGTTTTGCAGTTGATAATCGCCACATATCGGGCCAGTGGGAAGCGAGTTGGTGGTCCATCTGTTATCGCTGCGCAGCGCCGGATCCTTCTTTTTGGTTGGCACCCAGGAGTTGCCGGAGGAACAACTATGCGAAGGGATGTAATTCTTGAGACCGTCATAGGGCGTGGAGACTTTGTCCACCTGACGCTGATGAGCACCGCAAGTATTGCTCTGATTGGGTAGGCTATCCGAATATCCGCTCGTCAGCTTGTGGGTCGGGTTGCAGCTTGTGCCACCGGTTGCCTGAATGTTGCAGTCGAGATTCGCTTTCGGGGAGCCGCTGGGGTCGATCGCCCCTCCGATCGCCGTCAGGCAGAAGGGCGCATTGATAACTTTAGTCGTCGCCAACGCCGTGGCGGTGACGGATTGGGCCGCACCGCCATTGACGGTCGCGTTACCGCTGTAACCCACAACCTGAAGCAGATGGAGCGGCACATTGTGCGAAACGGTCACGCGATAGCATGGGGACGAGGCGCATGACGACACCGATGAATAAGTCGTGACGGGATTGGGGACTGTTATGGTGGTATCGCCGCCATCGGAGAACCCATATTTCGATGTCACCATCTTCGCTTCGGTCACGAAGTCTGTTCCGCCATTTCCGCCATTCGTCGCGGCAGCGATCGCCGCCGAATCCGCCGCATTCTGCGCCGCGCGCTGGATCAGGAACCAGCTGCCGCCTTCGGTGGCCATTCCCATCAGGGCCGCGAGCGGAATAATCAGCAACGCCGTCAACGCGGCGATGTTGCCGCGACGGCTGCGCAGGAAACGGCGCATGTTCTGCGCGAACATGCGGCGGACTTTGAAACGGATCGGCATGGGGCGCTCCCTTCGAAAAAACGCCGCGATGCAAAAATGTTAATGTTTCCGCGCGCGTTTCACAATTCGTGCTGCGAAATTAGCTGCAAACATGGTTAATGCACTTAAGCCCTTGCATCATCCGGCAAAAGCCGCAGCGCGCGCAGCAGCCAGGGAAGAATCGCCAGCGCGAGAACCGCCATCGCCAGGTCCCACCATTGCAGCTGCGGCGTGTTTTGAATCACAAGGCCAGGGCTTCCCTTGAACACGTCGCCGCCCGACACCACGCCCATCGCCCCAAAATAATTGTTGGCGAGATGGATGCCGCTGGTGAAGGCAATGCCACCCATGCGGATGGCGATGAAGGCGCAGATGATGCCGAACCACACCGCGTTGAGCGCCTGCGGGCCGCCATTGGGAATATGCATGGCGCCGAATATCAGGCCGCTGATACAGGCAGCCGGCAAGGGGCGGCGCAGAACAAGCGCGATGCCTTGCGTGATGAAGCCGCGAAATATGAACTCTTCGGTGAAGGTTTGGACCAGGATCGCGCCGAACGTCCATAAAGCCAAGGCCGGCGCGATCCTTCCCGACCAGGAAAAGCCGGACGGCGCGATGGCGAAATCGATGCCCGCCAGCACCACCTGGACCGCCAGCCATATCAGCACGCCCAACAGGAACAGCCGCCAGCGCCAGGCGCCGATGATATCGCCGGGATGCTTACGCTGGATCAGCGCCGCGGCCGCGGCGAGGCCCCCACCCAGGGCTGCGAATACAAGCGCGATCGCGGTGAAGAATATCCTGGGATCGCCGGAATTCTGCATTTGCTGTGCAAGATCGCGCGGCAACAGGTTGAGCACCGCCAGAACCACGCCAAGAAGCGCCAGCGCCGCAACCGCGATGAGCAAGCCAACAGCAAGTGTCAGTAGATATCGCCACCATGCGGTGCGACCGCGCGCGGCATAAGAGAGGTACAGTTCCATTCGGGCCTCTCGGCAGAATCAACAGATGACGGGATCGTCGTGAAAGGCATTAGCTGCCGCTTGGGGAAGCAACGGCGAACAGTAATGCCGTAAATCGCACGCCAATGTACAATGCATTCTTGTCATAGCCACCGGCCCTTAAAAGAAATGCCCCCAACGTCCCGGCCGTTGCTTGATCAGCCCTCGCCGCGCCCCTTATAAAGAGGTCGCGTCGGGCTCCTTCGAAAGCCTACAGCCCGACCCCATTGTTGCCCCGTCAGTTTCGGCTGACGGGGCGCTTTCCTGAAATCAGGCGCAGAATCAGAGCTTCACACTCACCACGGTGCCTCCGCCCTCCGCTTCCGAAATCACCACCAGTCCGCCATGCACCGATGCGATCTGCCGCACCAGAGTCAGGCCGACACCGCTGCCCATCCGCTTGGTGGTGAAGAACGGCACGAACACTTTCTCGCGCTGATCGGGCGGAATGCCGGGGCCGTTATCGGCAACGGCAAGAACCGATTTCCCTTCGCTGTCGGAATAGGCGGACAATGAAATCGCGCCGCCGCTTTTTTCCCCCAGGGCTTCGATACTGTTGCGAACAAGGTTGATCAGGGCCTGATCGAGCAATTCGGTATCAGCCTGAATCTCCAGACCTTGCGGTTTGACGGAGGTGGTCAGCCGGACCCCGCGCGTCTCCAATTCCCCGGCCAGAAGACGTTCCAGGCGCGCGAAAAGACGCCGCACCGGCACGGTTTCGCGCTTGGCGACGATGCGCTTGGTCAAGCGCCGGTGGCTCTGGACGAAATGCAGCAACCCCTCGCTGCGGCGCTTCATCGTTTCCAAGGCATCGTCGGCGTCGGCCAGTACGGCTTTGTTGGGATCGCCGTCCGGCAACTGCAAGAACACGCCATTCACAAGCTCATGCGCCGTCCCCGCCAGGGAGGTCACCGGTGCCAGGGAGTTCATGACTTCATGGGCCATGACCCGGATCACCGTCTGCCAAGCGACCAATTCATGCGCCGTCAATTCGCTTTCGATATTCTGCAGCGAAATCAGGCGCCTCCGCCTGCCGCCGAGAAACAGGTCGGTTGCCGCCGCTTTCAGTTGCAAGGGGCCGTTTCTGCGCTCCATGCGCAAGATGATTCCCTCGCCCGGGCCGAGATTCTCCAGCCCAGCCGCAAATTCCGGGCCATGGCGTGCAAATTCCTCGAACTTCGTGCAGGGCGTTTCGAACAATCGCCGGGCCGCGAAATTCATCAGCTGCACCGACACATTGTCTTCGATGGCGATCAGCGCCACCGGAATGTGATTGATCAGGGCCTGGAGATATTGCGCCTGCTCTTCGCGCTCGGCCCGGCTGGTTCTCAGCCGCTCCATCACCTGATTCATGGCATGGCCGAGATCGCCAAAGCTGCGGTCCCGCGCGAGGCTCGAAAAATTCGCCGAATTGTCCCCGAAAGAAACCGCTTCCAGAAAGCGCGCCGCCTCCTGCGACCAACGGGTGGTGAATTGCACCAGAAGCAATGTCTGGCCCAAAGCCAAGGCCGAAAGCAGCGTGGCGCTCAAATACCAGCTGGTGCGGGCCAGCATCCAGGCCACGCCGACAATCGTGATCAGCAGAAATGCGACCCGAAGACCCACGCCGAACTGGAAGCGGTCAAAGCCCATATTTGTCCATTCGCCGATACAAGGATGTGCGCGTCAATCCCAGGTCTCGCGCCGCCCGGCTCACATTGCCGTCGTGGCGCTTCAAGGCCTGGTCGACCGCGGCTTTTTCCACCGCATCCAGACGACTGCCGGACACCTGGGAAACGATGCGATCGTCCGCCAGGGGAAAATCCACCTCGTGCAGAAGCAGACCTTCGCCCAGGATCATGGCGCGTTCCACCGCATGCCGCAACGCGCGCACATTGCCGGGCCAGCTGTAATTCCTCAGACGGTCGAGCAACGGGCTGCTGAAGCGCCGGGGCTGCATATTGTATTTCTGCGCATAGAGGCGGGCATAATGTTCCAGCAGAAGTGGAATATCCTCGCGCCGCTCCCGCAAAGGCGGCAGGACGATTTCGACGGTATTGATGCGATAAAGCAGATCCTGCCGGAATATATTCTCGTCTGTCAGCCTTTCGCGCGGCAGATTGGTGGCGCAGATCAGCCGCACATCGATAGGCTCGGCCCGATCCGAGCCCACGGGCGTGACTTCGCGGCGCTCCAGAGCGGTCAGCAGCTTGCTTTGTTGGTGCAACGGCACGTTGCCGATTTCGTCCAGGAATAGCGTGCCGCGCGTCGCGGTGCGCAGGAACCCTACCCTGCTCTGCTTGGCATCGGTGAAAGCCCCCCGCCGGTGGCCGAACAATTCGCTTTCGAACAGTTGCGACGACAGAGCGCCGAGATCGACATTGATGAAGACCTCGCCGCTGCGACGCGACCGCCGATGAATTTCCCGGGCCACCAATTCCTTGCCGGTGCCGTTCTCGCCCAGGATCAGCACATTGGCGTCGGTCGGCGCGGCGCGGGCAATGGCGCTGAATACCTTCAGCATGGCAGGCGATGTACCGATCATCTCCGGGCCGCCATGCGTGGCCGCGATCAGACCGCGATTGAGCTGGCGCAGTTCGGCGGTTTCCTGGCGGCTGCGCCGAAGATTGAGGGCGGATCGCAAGGTTGCCAGCAGCCGCTCATTCTCCCAGGGCTTGGTGATGAAATCCGCGGCGCCCCGCTTCATCGCTTCAACCGCCAGATCCAGGTCGCTATGCGCGGTCAGGGGAATGATTGTGGCTTGGGGATCGGCCTTCAGAACTTTGGAAAGCCAGTCCAAGCCTTCGGCGCCATCGTCCGCGCCCGGCGCAAAATTCATGTCCAGCAAAAGAATATCGAATGCCGACCGTTCCGCGAGTTCGGGAAGCCGGCTGGGATCGCTGACGGTTTCCACCGAAGAAAAATGCCGCTTCAACAGAAGGTGCGCGGCCCGCAACACATCTTCATTGTCGTCCGCCACCAGAATGCGCGCGGGTTGAAGCGAATCTGCCATGTGCGCTTTCGGACAGGTGTCCGCCAGACCGTACGCCAGCGGACAGGGTAGCGCGAGCGCCGAAATAACATATTGATATTGAACACATATTTTCTGGCACAGCTCTTGCTGTGGTTAAGAGCCATGACATTCCGCTTCGCCTTTTTCGGGCCCAGAGACCGGCTTCAACACCTGGCGGCCAGCGAGCCGATGCGCGCCGGAATGGACCGCGCGATCCAGCGGCGGCCCTGGTGGAAGCGCATCTTTTTACCTCTGCTCTTTGCGGCGCTTGCGGCCGGCGCCGGCCTGTGGCTGCTGGCCACGCCGCGCGGCAGCGTTTATCGCGTGCCGGTCAACCAGCTGACCATCGCGGCGGTGAAGCCCGGCCCGTTCGAAGATTTCATCGCCGTTCGCGGCTCGGTCGCGCCCCTCATCACCAGCTATCTCACCACCGAGCAAGGTGGAACCGTGAAGCAGGTCCTGGTCGAGGATGGGGCGATGGTGCACAAGGGCCAGCCGCTCATCCTGTTGTCGAATCCTGCGCTTCAGCTTCAGGTCGCGGCCCAGCAGCTTGCCTTCGAACAGACTCGTTTCAAATACGAGCATGATCTTCTGGACATCGACCATGAAATCAGCCGGATCAAAAACAATCTGGAACGCGACAAGCGCCTGCTCGACGGCCAGGCGATCGCGCCATCCGTCTATCACCAGGAAGAGAATGACTATGCCTACAACATCAAGCTGCGGGCGGCATTGGTCGCCTCGCGCGATGTCGAGCAGAAGGTTCGCACCACCCAGCTTCTGGGCGGCAATGGTGAAAGCGGCGGGGCGATCGCAAGTGCCGGTGTGGACGCGCTGACCATTCGCGCGCCCATGGACGGCCAGCTCGGCGCCCTGGATGCCGAAGTCGGCCAGGCCAAGCCGCAAGGGGCGGTTTTGGGCCAGGTCAATTCCGCGGATCGCTTCAAGCTGACGGCACAGGTGGACGAGTTTTACCTCGGCCGCGTCAATGCGGGGCAGCAAACCCTGTATGACTTCGGCGGCACCTCTCATGAAGCCCGCGTGGCCAAAGTCTATCCGCAAGTCAGCAACGGCACCTTCAAGGCCGATTTCTATTTCAACGGCACCGCACCGGCAAACATTCATGTCGGCCAGGCGATGGATTTGAAGATCGAACTGGGCGGGGCAAGCAATGTGCTGATGCTGCCCAACGGGCCCTTCTATCAGGACAGCGGCGGCAACTGGGTCTTCGTCGTGGCGCCGGATGGGTATTCCGCCATCAAGCGCACGGTCCGGTTGGGCCGCCGCAACCCGCAATTCGTGGAGGTCGTCGATGGTCTCAGCGCGAACGAGAAAGTGATCGTCTCCGGCTATGAAGCCTTCCAAAAAATGGACCGGGTCGAATTCGAGAAACCCAGCACAGGCAGCTAACAGGTGACCGCATGATCAAATTGAAAGACCTGGCAAAGATCTATCGCACCGACGAGGTGGAAACCACCGCCATACGCAACATGAATCTGGAAGTCCATCAGGGAGAATTCCTGGCCATCATGGGGCCGTCCGGATGCGGCAAGTCCACGCTTCTCAATGTGGTGGGCATGCTGGATGCGCCCTCCAGCGGCGAATATTGGTTCGGCAACACGGATATCGCGGGCTATTCGGAATCGCAGCTTTCGGTCCTGCGCAAGAAATCGATCGGCTTCGTTTTCCAGAGCTTCAATCTGATCGACGAGCTGAACGTGGCGGAAAATGTCGAACTGTCGCTGCTCTATCACGAGGGCATCTCCGCCAAGGAACGTCGTGCGCGGGCCCAAGAAGCGTTGGAGCGCATGAAAATTCCACACCGCGCGCGCCATATGCCGTCGCAATTGTCGGGCGGCCAGCAGCAGCGCGTCGCCATCGCCCGGGCCGTGGTCAAGCGGCCGAAGCTGATCCTGGCCGACGAACCCACCGGCAATCTCGATACCGCGAACGGGGAAGAAGTGATGCAGCTTTTGACCGAATTGAACGACGAAGGCACCACCATCGTGATGGTGACCCACTCGCATTCTCACGCCGAATATGCCCATCGCGTCGTCAATCTGCTGGACGGCGCCATCGTCACGGAAAGTATTCGGCAGATACTGTGATGAGTACAACCGCCTCCTTCTCACCATGGCCCGGCGTGACCCGGCCATCCAGACTGGATGGGCGGCCCAAACCGGCCCGTGGAGGATAATCGAATGTTCCGCAATTATCTGATTACGGCCCTGCGCAACTTCACGCGGCACAAGCTCTACAGCTTCATCAATATCGCCGGACTCACGGTCGGGTTGACTTGCGCGATCTTCATCATCCTGTTCGTGCGCGATCAACTTTCCTATGACCGATGGATACCGGGTACGGAAAACCTCTATCGGGTTGGGCATTCCACGCACGTGCCAGGTCAACCATTGATGTGGACCTCCAAAATACCATTCCCCGTCACGCAAGCGATGTTGGAGCAAATTCCAGAAGTACGCGCCCGCACTCGGCTAATTCGCAGTCAAGTAACGGTGTCGGTGGAAAATCGCCAATTCCCGGAAATAGTAAATTCAGTTGATCCAAACTTCTTTCAAGTGATTCAGCTGCCACTGATTGCGGGCGACCCGACGTCGGTTTTTGCTCATCCCGATTCCGTTGTTTTATCCGAAGCCAGAGCGCGCAAATATTTTGGCCACGGGTCAGCTTTGGGAAAAACCATCACCATCAGCGCCAACTATTGCGATAGCCAAGGGAAGTGTCAGTCGCAACAGCACGCGCTTGTCGTGTCAGGAATTTTGTACGATCTGCCGCACAACACGCAAATGGCGGCAGACTTAGTAATGCCCAATACCTCCCAAGCAGATCCGACTGATTGGAATACAAAAACAAACTGGCTAAACACTTCTGGCTGGGGCTACGTCCTACTCGCGCCGGGTGCCAATCCCAATCAGGTTATTGCTAAACTTAGAGCGATTATCGACCGCTCCGTCGATCCGCGAACACGGATGAAGCTCAATATGAAGGGTAGCGAGATGGAGCCCCCCTATCTCACGCCCTTCCGCGACGACCATCTTTCGACCGACCGGTATGGCAGCATGACACCAGCGGGGAGCTGGACCATCATCTACGGATTTGCCGCCATCGGCATCCTCATCCTCCTGGTCGCCTGCTTCAATTTTACCAATTTGGCCACAGCGCGGGCAACCTTGCGCGTTCGTGAAATTTCTCTGCGCAAAGTGATGGGCGCCGCGCGCAAGCAGCTGATCATTCAATTTCTTGGGGAATCGCTGCTGACGGCACTGATCGCGCTACTACTGGCGCTATCATTGACCGAAACGCTGCTACCTGCATTTAACCGCTTCCTGAACATCCCAATTACATTTCAATACGTGAGAAACTGGTACGTTCTGGGTCTGATCGTCACGATGGCAATAGCTGCTGGGTTTTTGAGTGGAATCTATCCCGCCTTGATTCTTTCCGGCTTCCGACCCGCCAATGCCCTACGAGCAAATACCTCGAAGTCTCTAAACTCCGGCATTCTGAGGACCACACTCGTCGTCCTTCAATTTGCTGTCTCCATCGGCCTGGGGATCGCCGCGCTCGTGGTCTTTGCACAAATCTCCTTTGCCCGGCATGTCGATCTTGGTGTCCGCAAAGATGGTGTGCTGGTGATTGACGCGAACAATATTTCGGCCAGCGGCAGAGACAGCTTCGCCAAGGCACTGCGCTCAAATCCCGATATCACCAATGTTTCAGTTACGGACAGCTTCGCAATCCCCTTTTCCGATAACAATAACAACACGGACGTCAACGTCCCAGGCAATCCGTCGAGCTTGACCTTTTGGGTGATTTCAGCTGATCCCGGTTATGCCGAAGTCTATGGCGCCCGACTGCTGCAAGGGCGGCTGCTTTCCGAGCAACATAGTGCGGACAAAGTGACCGATATACATATGTCGGGCTTCAATTTTTCATCGCCGCCATACAACATCATGGTCAACGAGACCGGCGCTCGCATGCTCGGTTACTCCAATGCTAGTGCGATCGGAAAAACCATCACGGTAAACGGAACACCTGCCACCATCGTGGGAGTGACTGGGGACATTAAGATGCTGGGCGCGAGCAGGCCCATCAGACCCACTCTATATCGCAATATACCGGCCTTCACTGGCCAGGTTTCTGTGTATCTACGGAGCCAGCATCTTTCCAACACCCTCGGCTTCATAGACCGGACCTGGCATGCCTTTGCGCCCAGCGCGGTTATCAGCCGTCACTTTCTGAGTGACGATTTCGAAGATCAATTTCAAGCCGTCGAGAAACAAGGCACCATGTTCGCCCTCTTCGTGGGGATCGCGATCTTCATCGCCTGCCTCGGCCTGTTCGGGCTGGCATCCTTCGCGGCGGAGCGGCGCACCCGCGAGATCGGCTTTCGCAAAGTCTTCGGTGCGCGCAGCCGGGACATCGTCTGGTTGCTGCTTTGGCAATTCTCGATACCGGTGCTGATCGCCAATCTGATCGCCTGGCCGCTGGCTTATTATTATCTGCGCAGCTGGCTGGACGGTTATGCCTACCGGATCGGCCTCAGCCCCGCTTATTTCCTGGCGTCGGGCACCGCCGCGCTGGTGATCGCCTGGGCCACGGTCTTCGCCCATGCCAGTCGGGTTGCCCGCGCCAACCCGATCCATGCGCTGCGTTACGAATAAGAAGCCTTTGGTCCGCCCGCACCGCGGACGGACCAAGGGCATGAAGACTCAGTTTATGGATTTGCGCTCGCGCCGGCCGAGGCATTGCCGCCCGCGCTGACATTGGCACCGGCCGCCGCGCCGTTGACGGTATTGAGCGCATGATCGCCCGCCGCTTCCGCGCGGCCCGCCGCGTTATTGATCGCGCCGGTCGAACGCGAATAGGCGTCGGAAGCCGCACCGGTGACCGCATTGCTGTCGAAGCCGCCGCCGGCCGAGCCGCCCGCCGTCATGCCCATGGCGCCGGCATTTGCGCCGGCACTGCCGGAAGCGGAGGCCGCGGGCGCTCTGTTGATGGCGCTCTGTCCGGCCGCTTCACCGGACGTAATCGCATTGTTCGCCCGGCTCTGTGCCGCGCCCGTCGCGCCCATGGCATTGGGCAAGCTCGGCGTCGCGGCGCCAAAACCGCCCGCGCCATGCGCCATGCCACCGAAGCCACCGCTTCCGAAGCCGCCGCCAAATCCGCCACCCGCTCCGACAGGACCGGCCATGCCGCGTCCGCCCAAACCGCCGCCCAGCAACTGGGCCGATGCGGGTGACGTCAATGACAGCGTCCCCAACAACAGAACGGCCAAAGCCGAAAGGCGCAGAGTGTTGGTATTCATGGGAAAGATCCTCCTAGGTTCCGTCGGGTCCGGAATGCCGGACCTTTCAGCCCATCAACGACGGGGATGGAGTTTTCTTCCCGGAACCGGAGAATTTTTCCGGGCCGTTATTGCCAGCCCCGATCGCGGGCGGCCTTTTCCGCTTTTATGTCAAAAGGTTCCCCTTGAATACGGGCGGCAATCGCCGCGCGTATCGCATCGGGCATTTCCGAACCCGCCATGCGGTAGGGGCCCGAAGCCTCGGCATTCGGCCGCGCCGCCAGCATTGCGATGTCCCAGCCCCTGCTTCCATGACAGGCAAACCCGCTCTGCCCGTCGGCATCGAAGCTCCGGCAATAGCGCCCGTCATGATCCCGGAAGGAAACTCCGATGCGCGGACCGGATCCGGCGCCATTGTCCGATGCCAGCTTGCCGTTCAAGGCCGAGGCCAATGCCCCTTGCGCGACCACCTGCCCGCCGCGGCTGCCGATGTCGCCGGGCGGTACCAACCCAATGCCGATCAGAAGACCCAGAGCCAATGTGGCGCCGGCCGGAATCCATGTCCGCAGTATCGCGCCTTGCCCGGCCCGGCCCAGGCGCCAACGCCAAGAGATGGGTGTGGTTTGCGCAATCCGCACCAGCCTTTCGGGCGGCGGCGCGGCAGCCAGATCGGAGAGCGCCGACTTCATGCCCGCCCGAAGCGTTTCCTGCTGCCGCACCCAGGCATCCAGATCGGGCCGCGTGGCCAAAAGCGCGGCGATGCGCTCCATCTCCTTGGGCGGCAATTCTCCGTCGATGAAGGCGCTCAATGTCTCGCGCGTCGGGTCCATTCAACCCTCCGGTGCCCAAAGAGCCAAGGCTTCGCGTGCCCGGGCAATCCGGCTGGTCAATGTGCCGATGGGGATTTCCAGAATATCGGCGGCATCCCGATAGGATAGACCTTCCACCGTCACCAGCAGCAGCGCTTCGCGCTGCTCCGGCGGCAGGCCATCAAGTGCCTGAGCAGCACCGCGCAACATCATATGCGCCTCCGCCCCCCGCGCGCCGTCGCTGCGAATAGCCGGCGCATCTTCGGGAATTTCCCCGGACACGACGCCGCTACGCTTCCGGCCGCGCCGGACATCGAGGAAACGGTTCTTGGCGATACGAAACATCCAGCTGTCCAGGCGCGTACCGGGCTCCCATTGATGCAAATTCTTCAAGGCCCGTTCCACCGTATCCTGCACCAGATCGTCGCCATCGGCGATCGAACCGGTGAGACCTGCCGCAAAGCGGCGCAACCTGGGAAGAAGTTGCACCATCTGGTCTCGAATATCGTCGGCAACTTTGGCCATATTTCTTACGAAACGACGGACGGACCGGTTTCTTCCATGGAGGAGGGCAAATTTTCGTCAGACTTGCAAATCAGCCTTGGGCCTTGAAGCATGCTACTATAGGCGTTCTTGCGAGACGAATATGGCACCGGCGGTTAAATCCATTCTGATTGGCGCGATGCTCCTCGCCATGGGCGCTCCGGCCCATGCCCAATTGCTGGGCGGCCGAGGCCTTGGCGGGCTGGGACCGGGTGGGCTGAACGGCCTTCCCAATGTGCCGGTGGTGACGGCGCCGCGAACGGCACCCGCCGCTCCGCTTTCCACCGTCGTGCCGGGCGCGCCCATCGACAATGCCGCGAACAGGCTGGGGCAGACCGTGCAAGGGATCGCCGCGGACGCAACCCGCGATCTGGTCGGCCGGCCGCTGAACCAGGCTTCGCCCAGCCGGGACGATCAAGGTCATCCCATCGTACGGAATGAAATCCTGGCGGTGTCGCCCACGCCCGAAAGCCTGGCCACCGCCCGCAGACTCAATTTCGGCATCGTCCGCCAGGATCAGCTGGGCGCTCTCAATCTGGCGGTGACGATTTTGCGCGCGCCCGAAGGCTTGACCGAAAGCCAGGCGCTGACGGCGCTCCGGCAAGCCGATCCCGGCGGCAATTATGATTATGCCAATATCTACAATCCCAGCGGGGGCCAGGCCGCCGACGAAAACAGCGCGCCACGCTCTACTTCGCTTGCCCCCGCCCGATCCTCTTTGCGCATCGGGATGATCGATGGCGGGATTGAATCCCATCATGCCGCTTTTTCGAACACGAAAATCGTGAGCCGGAATTTCGCAGGCCCCGGCGAACCACTGGCGACCGCGCACGGAACCGCCATCGCCTCTCTCCTCGCCGGTTCCGACAAGGATTTCTCCGGCTATCTGTCCGGCGCCACGATTTATGCCGCCGATGTGTTCGGCGGCCAGGCCAGCGGCGGCAGCGCAGCCGAAATCGCCCAGGCGCTGAATTGGCTGGCCGAAAATAACATTCCCGTCGCCAACATCAGTCTTGCCGGGCCGGCCAACGCGCTGCTGGGCGCGGCGGTCAAAGCCTTTGTCGATAGCGGCCATGTGCTGGTGGCCGCAACCGGCAATGACGGCCCGGCCGCGCCGCCTAACTATCCCGCCGCCTATGCGGGGGTCATCGGCGTCACCGCCTCGGATGCCGGTCATCATTTCGCGCTGGACGCCAATCGCGGCGCCGCGCGCTTCTCCGCGATCGGCGTCGGCATCCGGGCCGCCGCCCTGCCCAGCGGCTATGGCCAGGTCAGTGGCACATCCTATGCCAGCCCGCTGGTCGCCGCGCGGTTCGCGCTGCTTGTTCCGGCGCCCGGAACCGACAATTGCAGAGCCGCGCTCGACACGCTGACGCGGGCCGCGAGCCTGATGCCGAACAGCACTATCGGCGATTTGCCGCCGCCTTCCGGCCAGCTGGCGCAGCGCTGAGCTTGCGGCGCGCCGGCTTGAGCAAGGCGCGAATTTTTTTCGCGTCCGACGCTGTGGCGGGATTATAGATCACCATGGTGAGATCGGACCGCCCATCGACGGCAAAGCCCGAAAATTCCAGGGATAATTTTCCGGCGACGGGGTGATGCAGCACCTTCAGCCCATCGCCATGCCCGCGCACGTCATTGTCGCGCCACATGGCCGCGAATTCGGCGCTGGTCGCGCATAATTCGTCGACCAGCGATTGAACATTGCGGGCCGCGCCGGCGCGCGCCACATCGGCGCGGAACGAAGCGACCACATAGCGCGCGACACTTTGCCAGTCGGATTGCGCCGCGCGCACACGCGTGTCGCGGAACATCATGCGCAGCACATTGCGCTGACCTTCCGGCAAGGCGCCATAATCCGTCAGCACGACCGCCGCGGCCTTGTTCCAGGCGATCACGTCCCAGACCGCCGTCCTGATGAAAGCGGGACTGTGATCCAGCGTGTCGAGCAGGCGCTGCAGCCGCGGCGTGATGCCTTCGGGCGCCCGGTAGCGGGCTTCGGGCGGCCGGCCCAGGCCAAGCAGGAACAGATGCTCGCGCTCCACATCCGTCAGCATCATCGCGCGGGCGATGCGATCCAGCACATCGGCGGACGGCGCGCCGCCCCGGCCTTGCTCCAGCCAGGTGTACCAGGTGGCGCTGACATTGGCGCGTTGCGCCACTTCCTCCCGCCGCAGGCCCGGCGTCCTGCGCCGCGTCAGCGCAAAACCGAACGCCGTGGGATCGAGCTTGGCGCGGCGATCCTTCAGGTAATTGCCCAATGCATTCATGGCCGCCATCCTGTTAGCGATTATACCTGTATAACCTCACTACTTTACCCGCATACGCAGCCTACCATATCTCCCCTGCCCGAACAGGAGAGCTTCCCATGCGCGTATTCGTCACCGGCGCGGCCGGCTTCATCGGCACCGCCGTCGTCAAAGAATTGATCGCGGCCGGCCATGACGTGCTGGGCCTGGCCCGGTCCGATGCCAATGCCGCGGCCCTGGAAAAACTGGGCGCGAAAATTCATCGCGGCTCGCTGGAAGATCTGGACAGCCTGCGCAACGGCGCCAAACGCACGGACGGCACCATCCATCTCGCCTTCAATCACGATTTCTCGAAATTCGCCGAAAACGGTCAGCTCGACAGGTACGCCATCGACGCCATGGGCGAAGCGCTGGAAGGATCCGGCAAGCCCTTCATCGTCACGTCCGGAACCTTGCTGGTGACGCCGGGACGCATCGCCACGGAGAAGGATCCGGTGATGCCGGGTTTGCCGCGCGTATCCGAAACGGCCGGACTGGGTTTTGCCGGGCGCGGCGTCCGGGCGATGGCAGTGCGGCTGCCCCAGGTCCATGGCGCCGACGGAAAATGCGGCCTGGTCAACTGGCTTCTCAATATCGCAAAGGACAAAGGCGTCTCCGGTTATGTCGGCGACGGAAGCAACCGCTGGTCCGGGGCGCATCGCCTGGATGTCGCGCGCCTTTACCGGCTGGCACTGGAAAAAGGCATGGCGGGTGCCAGCTATCACGCCGTGGCGGATGAAGGCGTGACCGCGCGCGACATTGCCGAGATTGTCGGCCGCCATTTGAATCTGCCAGCCGCCTCCATCCCCGAGGATCAGCTGTCCGCGCATTTCGGCTTGATGGCGATGTTCGCCGGGCGGGATGGCGCGGCGTCCAGCACATGGACGCAGCAATGGCTGGGATGGAAGCCCATGCAGATCGGAATGATCGCCGACATCAGCCGGCCGGGATATTTCGACGTTTAGCGGCGCATGCGCCGCTATGGCAGCAAAGGATTTTCCGGCCAATTGTGTCTGGGATAGCGGCCGCGCATGTCCCGCCGCACATCGGCCCAGGCGCCGCGCCAGAAACCCGCAATGTCGGCGGTCAACGCGATCGGCCTGCCCGCCGGCGACAGAAGCGCCAGCCTGAGCGGCACGCGCCCGCCCGCAAGCTTGGGCGTTTCCGCCAGGCCATAGAAATGCTGAGCCCGCGCCGCCGCGATGGGCACCGGTTCGGTATAGTCCACCGGCGCGCGGCCGCCGGGAAGCGGCAGATGGGTGGGCAATTCCCGGTCGAGCCGGACGCGAAGCGACCATTCCAGCCGCTCGAACAGAATGGCATTGAGATCGAGGCCGCCCAGATCGCCCAGCCGCGTGAGCCCATGCAGATGCGGCCCCAGCCAATCGTCGAGGCTTGCGATCAGGCTCTCGTCATCGCAAGCCGGCCAGATATCGGACTCCAAGCCATGCATCAGCCGAAGGCGCGCCTGCAGATTGCGCGCCGCTTCCGTCCAAGGCAGGTGTGACGGATCGCTCCGCACCGCGGCCAGCAACGCCTGGACCGCATCCGCGGGATCCGGCGGCGCCGAGACTTCTTCGAGCACCAGAGCGCCGAGGCGCTTGCGCCGCCGCGCGAGAATGCTGCCGGAAACCGGATCGAGACTTGTCTCCACCGTCTCCTTGATCCGCGCGGCAAGCGTGGCGGGCAGATCTGCCACAGCCAGCGGCGCCGCCATGCGGATCAGCGGCGATGTTTTCATTTCCAGCGACGCCACCGCCAGCAGCCCCGCTTTCGCGAGCGGATCGGTCACGCCAAGCCTGGCGCCGCCGCCGCCCGACAGACGGAAACTGCCGACTTCGCTGCGGCGTTGCGCCAGCCGGTCGGGGAAAGCGGCGGCAATCAGCGGCGCCGGATCGCCGCCCGCGGCGCGCTCCGCGCCGATGCCCAGCCGCGTCCGGTATTGCCGGGCCGCCTGGCGGATGCCGTGAATCGCATTGCGGTCGGCGCCCGCTGCCAGCAACGGATCGGCAATCGCGTCCAGCCGCGTCATGATGTCGGCCGGCGTCTCCATGCCCGCGCGCAAAGGATCGCGTCCTTCCAACAACGCCGCAATATCGCAGGCACGCGCGGCACGATCCCCCGCCTCCGCCGCCAGCATCATCGCGGACAGGCGTGGATGGGCGCCCAGCATGCTCATCCGCTTTCCCAGCGGCGTGATCTCGCCGGTTTCATCCATGGCGCCCAGATCGGCGAGCAGCGCACGGGCCGCGGCCAGCGCACCTTCGGGCGGCGCATCCGGAAAAGCCAGTTTGCCCGGCGCCGTGCCCCAGGCCGCGCAATCCAGCACCAAGCCGGACAGTTCGGCGTCCAGAATTTCCGGCCGGTCATAGGCGCGCAGACCTCTCTGCGCGGCGTCCGTCCAAAGCCGGACCGCAAGACCCGGCGCTTCGCGTCCCGCGCGGCCGGCGCGCTGGTCGGCCGCCGCGCGGCTGACACGCTCCGTCGCCAACCGAGTCAGGCCGCTGGCCGGATCGAAGCGCGGCGCGCGGCGGAAGCCACCATCGATGACGATGCGCACGCCGGGCACGGTGAGCGATGTTTCGGCAATCGCGGTGGCCAGCACCACGCGCCGTCCTTCCGCGGGCCTGAGCGCCAGATCCTGCGCCGATGGCGGCAGATCGCCATGCAGCGGCAGCACCGCGGCACCCAGCCCCTCGAGCGCTGTTTCCGTGCGGCGGATTTCTCCCATCCCGGGCAGAAAGGCGAGAATGTCGCCCGGCGCTTCGGCCAGCGCGGCGCGGATGGCGCGCGCCATCGCGCCCGGCAGATCCCGCGCGTCGGAAATATCGCGCGCGGCATGGCGGATCTCCACCGGATGCATGCGCCCGGCGCTTTCCACGATGGGCGCGGTCATGATCGCGGACAGTCGCGCGCCATCGAGAGTCGCGGACATGGCGAGCAACTGCAGATCCGGCCGCAGCATCGCCTGCGCATCCAGGCAGAGCGCGAGCGCCAGATCCGCTTCCAGCGAGCGTTGATGGATTTCGTCGAGAATGACGGCGGAAACACCATCGAGACCCGGATCGCCCAACAGGCGGCGAACGAGCAGGCCCGTGGTCACCACTTCGATGCGGGTGGCGGACGACACCGCGCTTTCCAGCCGGGTGCGAAAGCCGACGGTCTTGCCTACCTTCTCGCCGATCAGGCTTGCCATGCGAGTGGCCGCGGCACGGGCGGCCAGCCGGCGCGGTTCCAGCATGAGAATGCGGCCGCCATCCACGGGCGCCGCATCCAGAAGTGCCAGCGGCACGGACGTCGTCTTGCCCGCGCCCGGCGGCGCGACCAGCACGGCATTGGGCTCGGCGCCGAGCACCGCCAACAGACGCGGCAGGCATTCCGCAACCGGCAGATCTGGCAAGGAAAATGAAGGCAACGACATGATCCGGCGCGAGAAACGGGCCATAAGCCCTGGGCCGCGATCCTCTAGTGCAAAATCCCCGATTTGTCTCGCTTCGCCGCGCGCGGCCCGCGTTTCGCTATCTGGCGGCCGCCAGAATGGCAGCGACCTCATTGACGGCGCGCCAGCCCTGATCGATTGCCGCGTTGGTGTAAGCACGGCCGTCGGAGTCGGAATTGGCGATCGCGATGCGCCCGAACGGCCGGCGCCCGATCACGCAGGGACGCTCCGAAGCCGGCCGGTCCAGCGGCTCGAACAGAGGGTTGTATTCATAGGCATAGCCGTGCGGCCAGCGATTGACGGTGATGGCCTCAATATCCTTCGCCGGATCGAAGCCGCCGCCCTTCAACATGCGGCCAAGCTGGTCGTGGACATTTTGTTCAAAGGTGGCGAACGGTGTCGCATAAAGTTCCCACCGCCCCGCGCGATATTGCTCCTTGGCGGTCAGGCCGGGACTGCAAGGCGTCCGCAGCATATGAATCAGGCAAGGCTCCTGCGGCGACGCGGGAAATTGATAGCGTCCCAGCGAGACGGGGAAATCCAGGGTGATGTCGGAAAAATAACTTCCCGGCGCATAGATGGCGTTGGTGCCGAGCTTCTGGAACGCTTCCCAGTTGCGGAGCTGGACATTGGTATAGACCAACGGCTCCTTCACGGCATAAGCAAGAGCCTCTTTCTGCGTATCCGGCATTTCCGGACACAGATAAGGCACCATGCAATTGTAGCAGGCCATGACGCAGGCTGCGCCGCGCACCTTGTACGGCTTTCCGGACAGGACATAAGTGACATCCACCGCGCGCGCGGTGCCCGGATCGCCGGCATGACGCGCCGAAATCACCGTGCTGTTGAGGCGGATGCGCGCGCCATTGCCGGGGCGATCCAGCCGCGTGTAATCGGCTTTCACCGTCACCACATCTTCCATCGAATTGCCCGGCACCGCATCGGGCAGGAGCGCGCGGACGAGAAGGCGGGCGACCGAGGCATTGCCGTCGGGGAAATGGAATATGTAAGGCTCTTCTTCCTCGGCTTGCGCGCCGCCGCCCCTGCGTTCCTGGACGTGCATCCCCTTGAAGCCGGGGAAGCCTTCCTGGCGGCAGGTGTTCGCCGAGACCGCATCGATGCCGACGCAGTACAGGTCGTGCGGCATCTTCTGGAAAATTTTCACCACATCGGGGTGAACCTTCACATGCTGCAGAAGAAAGTCCCGGTAGCTGGTCTTGGTCAGCCGTGCCCGCTTCTCTTCCGGGGAGAGCCCCCGCATGTAATCCACCGCGCCGTCCCGCAGGCGGACAAGATCGGCGCGGGCCGCTTCGGCGATCGGCATCGCCGCGATCAGCTTGGCGTCCATGAAGGATTCCAGATTGGCCAGGGGAATTTCGCCTTCCCGGCCCACCAGCAGGCGATCGCGCCCGAATGTTTCGCGGTCGAAGAAGATCGCGGGCGTCAGCTTGTGCGCGTGATAGAAGTTCTGATCGTAATATTTGTAGAAACGCCGCACATCGATGCCGATGTCCCGAAGCAACCCCTTGGCCACATCGCTGTAGCGTCCGGGCGCTTCGATCGATTGCGTGCCGCCATAGCCCAGCAGCAAACGGTTGCCGGCATGAAATTCGTTGCGCTTGGCATGGCCGCCGAAATCGTCGTGATTGTCCAGGATCAGCACGCGCGCATTGGGGTTCTGCTTGCGGAAGAAATAGGCCGCCGACAGGCCGCTGATGCCGCCGCCCACCACAACCAAGTCGTAGCTTTCCCCCGTATCCTCCACGGCATCGGGCGGCCAGCCGCGCCCGTCGCGCGCGCGATGGGCATTTTCGAAGGATCCCGGATGGCTGCCGCGCATGCCACCCAGCGCGGGCGGATAATATCGGGCGTCGTTCTGGGTGATCCCCTCCGCCAGCAACGGATCGAGCGCCGAGGCATCCGGGCCGGCCTCCTGGGCGAAGGCTTCGTGAAAGGGACAAAGCGATGCCCCGATGGCGACCGCCGCGCCGTTCAGGAAATCGCGCCGGTCTATTCCGCCGTCTTTCGCGCCCATCCGCCGTGCCTCCCGCCAACCGCATCATCTAATACTGTGATCATAGAATTGTCTACACTCGGCCTTGGGTCTCGTTATATCAGTCAGCATTACCAAGGCATTCGTCCGGAATACTGCCATCACAGATTGACACCCTGCCGGAATCAATGATTGAATGGCGGGTCAGCGGGAGGGACGCCATGAGCAGACCGGACGACAAAGAGCTTGGCATGGACCGGCCGATCGCGCGCCGCGACTTCCTGCAAGGCGCGGCCATCGGCACCGTGGCGCTCGCCGGGGGATTGGCACCCGAACTGGCAGCGGCAGCGGAAGCCGAAAAGCTGGCCCAGAACGAGCCCGGCTATTATCCCCCCACGCGCCTCGGCATGCGGGGCAGCCATCCCGGTTCTTTCGAGGCCGCGCATGAATTGCGCGACGGCGATTTCTGGAGCCATGTCCACGACCTGCAGAATGCCGACGAAAATTACGACCTGATCATCGTGGGCGCCGGCATCAGTGGGCTGGCGACCGCCCATTTCTGGCGCCAGGCCAAGCCGCAGGCGAAGATCCTGATCATCGACAATCACGATGATTTCGGCGGCCATGCCAAGCGCAACGAATTCCATGTCGGCGGCCATGAGCTGATCCTGAACGGCGGCACCATGGGGATCGAGAGCCCCTATCCCTACAGCGCCGTGGCCGACAGGCTGATGAAGACTCTGGGCATTCATCCCGAACAGCTGGAAAAGGAATGCGTCGATCCCAGCGTCTACAATTCCCTGAAACTCGAAGGCGCCACCTTTTTCGACAAGGAGACATTCGGCACCGACAAGCTGGTGATCGGCGGCGGGCGCGGCCGTCGCGGCGCGGGGCGCGATCCTGTGGCGCTGGCGGCCTTCCTGGCCAAGACGCCGCTATCGGCGGCGGTTCAGCGCGACGTGGTGCGGATCGAGACGGGCAATGA
Organism: Alphaproteobacteria bacterium; assembly: GCA_017307355.1. GTDB lineage: Bacteria > Pseudomonadota > Alphaproteobacteria > Micropepsales > Micropepsaceae > Rhizomicrobium. Next base: position 81,011 of record JAFKFG010000011.1, on the reverse strand, counting down.
AGATTTCCTCCCCGGCCTCGGCGCGGAGCAGAAAAAGGACCGCCTGTCGCGCCTGTCCTACAAGGATTATCTGCTCACGCTTGCGAAGGCGGACCCGGGCGTCATCACATATTATCTGCACCGCACCGATGGATTGTGGGGCTGCGGCATCGATGCGGTTTCGGCGATCGATTGCTGGGGCAGCGGGCTGCCCGGCTTCCAGGGCCTGAACCTGCCGCGCGGCTCGACCCCGCGCATGGGATATACCCCGGCGGGCGCGGTGGATTCCGAAGGCTCTTATTCCTTCCACTATCCCGACGGCAATGCGTCGATCGCCCGTCTTCTGGTACGCGATTTGATACCGGCGGCGATGCCCGGACACGATGCCCGCGATATCGTCACCGCCAGATGCGACTACAGCCAGCTCGACAAGCCCGGAAATCCCATCCGCATCCGGCTGGGCCATATGGTGGTGCGGGCCCGGAACAACGGACCGGTGAATTCCGCGACCGGCGTCGAAATCGCCTACACGCCATCGGCCGGCGGCGGCAAAGTCTATCGCGCCCGGGCCGCGCAATGCGTACTCGCCAGCTGGAACATGATGATCCCCTATCTCTGCCCGGAGCTTCCGACAGAGCAAAAGGCGGCCCTGCACAAGCTGGTCAAGACGCCGCTGGTCTATACCAGCGTGGCCTTGCGAAACTGGACCGCCTTCCAGAAGCTGGGCATTCGCGGCATCTCCGCGCCCGGCGGCTATCACACCGGCCTCAGCCTCAACGAGACGGTCAATATCGGCAGCTTCACCAGCCCGCGCTCCCCGGACGAGCCGATCCTGGTGCACATGACCCGCACGCCGGCCAAGGCCAATTCCGGCCTCAATGAACGCGAACAGCACAAGGCCGGACGCGCCGAATTGCTGGAAACATCGTTCGAGACTTTCGAGCGCAATATCCGCGATCAGATGGCCCGCTGCCTGGGCGCCGGCGGCTTCGATCCGGCGCGCGATATTGCCGGCATCGCCGTCAATCGCTGGCCGCACGGCTATTCGCCCGAATACAATGCCCTGTGCGACGGCGACACGCCGCGCGACCGCATGCCCAACCTGATCGGGCGCAAGCGCTTCGGCCGCATCGCCATCGCCAATTCCGATTCCGGAATGGCGGCCTATACCGATGTGGCGATGGACCAGGGCTATCGCGCCGTGCACGAACTTCTGGGAAGCTGATCCTCAGAAATAGTCGAGCAGCTTGAACCAGGCCAGGCCCGCCGTGACCAGCGGCTTGCGCAGCCACGCATTGCCCGGAAAGACCTTGGCCGGAACACGGGCGAAAACATCGAACCGTTCCGGCGCGCCCAGCGCGGCTTCCGCCAGCAGCTTGCCGCCCAGATTGGCCAGCGCCACACCCTGACCGGAATAGCCATGGGCGAAAAGAACCCGGCTGCCGATGCGCCCGAAATGCGGCATGCGGGTGGCGGTGATGCCGACGGTGCCGCTCCAGGCGAATTCGATGCGCGCGCCTTTCAGGAATGGATAGACGCTCTCCATGCGCGGCCGCACCATCGCGGCAATGTCGGCAGGCGGAGTCCAATAACTCTCCCGGCCGCCGAACAGCAGCCGCCGGTCCTCGCTCTTGCGATAATAATCCAGAACATGGCGCGTATCCGCGACGGCGGCATCCAGCGGCAGGATCGTATCGTAAAGCGGACTGGCCAAAGGCTCGGTCGCCACGATGAAGCTTTCCACATGGGCGATGAAAGGCGCCAGCTGCGGCGCCACGTCGCCCGACAAGGCATCGCAGGCCAGGATCACCTGCCCGGCATCGATGGCGCCGCTCTCACACTGCACCCGCACGCAGCGCTCATTCTGCTCGATCCGGACGGCGCGCGTATGTTCGTGAAAGCGGACGCCGGCGGCTTCGCCCGCGCGCGCCAGCCCGCGCGCGAACGCCAGGGGATGCAGATGCCCGCCGCCCTTGTCCAGCCGCCCGCCCGGATAGACCGAGGTTCCCAGGCACCGCGCCGTTCCGGCCGCGTCGATCATCTCCGCCTGGCCGTAATTGTAATGGCGCCGCAAATGCTCGGTGTCTTCAGCCAGCGGGCGCAGGGCACGGCGATGATGGGCGGCGATCACCAACCCATCCTTGAGCGCGCAATCGATTCCGTGCCGGGCCGCCAGATCGCGCACCAGGGCTTTCGATTCCTGGGCGAGATCCCAAAGCGCGCGCGCATGCTCCTTTCCCAGCCATCGCTCCAGCGCTTTCTGGCGCTGGCGCAGGCCGGTATGAATCTGCCCGCCATTGCGTCCCGAAGCGCCGGATCCCACCGTTCCCACTTCTATCAGCGCCACCTTGGCGCCCTTTTCCGCCAGATGCAGTGCCGCCGACAGGCCCGTGAATCCGCCGCCCACCACGCAGATGTCGGCGCGGGCGCTGCCCAACAACGCGATATGCGCATGGGATGGCGGCGCGCTGACGCGATACCAGCTTTGGGTTCCGTTAGCGGCCTGCACGGGCGGCCACCGCATCGCCGAACGCGCGGAGCAGGAGGCGGGAAACGGGATTCTCCGACCAGCGCCATTCCGGGTGCCATTGCACGCCCAGCAGGAAGCCTTTCGCGCCAGGCAACGAAACCGCTTCGACCGTGCCGTCGTCCGCCACCGCTTCGGCCGCCAGGGCCGGCGCCAACCGGTCGATCCCTTGCTCATGCAGCGAATTGACCGTGATCCTGTCGCGCTTCAGAAGCGCGGCAAGAACACCGTCCCGAGTCAAGTTGACGTCATGCGCCGGACCATACTGCGCATCCAAAGGCGCGCTTTTGTCTTCCAGATGGTTGGCGCGGCCCGGCACTTCGCCCAGATGCTGATGCAGGCTGCCGCCCAGCATCACATTCAACTCCTGAAAACCACGGCAGATGCAGAAGCTGGGCAACCCCGCTTCGATCGCCGCTGTCATCAAGGGCAAGGTCGTGGCGTCGCGATGTTCGTCCTGCAGGACGCCTGGGCGCGGTGCCGGCCCGCCATATAATCGCGGCGCCACATTGGAATAGGATCCGGTGAACAAAAGCCCATCTACGCTGGCCAGGATCTCGGCCGGCGCGATGGGCGGATCCAGAACCGGAATAAGCAGCGGCAACGCACCGGTCGCTTCACGAATGGCGGTGATGTATTTTTCCCCCACCATGTGAAAGGGGTGCGGGCCCACCGCGCGATAATCGCATGGGATACCGATGACGAGAGGCCGGGTCATTCTGCGCCGGACGGAGCGGCCGCCGGCGCCACATAGGGGCGCGGCCGGTAGAAGAAGATTCCCAGTGCAAAGCCGCCAAGGCCGACGATCTTGGTCACGAGATTGAAGGTGGTGATGGCGTAAATCCCAAGACCCAGAAGCAGCAGGCCGCTGAGTGCGGGAAAGAGGCAGAGCGTGATCCAGCGCCCGGGCGTGGGCGTGCCGCGGAAGGTCCAGGCGGCGACCAAGCCGGCCAAGCCGTAATAATAACAGACCTGGATCGCCACGGCATTGACCGAAGCGGCGATCACCGCGCTGACGGTGGGCATCAAACTGGACGACCAGATCAGGAGCAATCCAATGGCGATCAGCACATACATGGCCTTGACCGGCGTCTGGCTCTTGGGCGCGATTTCACCGAAGACGCGGGGCAATGCGCCGTCCCGCCCCATGGCGAAGAGAGTGCGCGAGAATTGCAGCATGGTGGTTTCCAGGGTGGCGATGCTGGAAAGGATCACCGCCATCGACGCGCATAGACCGCCGAAACGGCCAAGGCCGGACGCCACGGCGATATTGTAGATGATGTTGTCCGTCAGGTTGCGCGCATCGCGCAGAGAGAACAGGAACAGGGCGGCCACGGTGAAGCCGATATAATAGGCGATGGTGATGAATATGCTGGAGAAGCCGCCATTGCCGGCATTCTCGCCGCCATTGACCGTCTCTTCGCTCAGATTGGAAGTGACGTCCCAGCCCCAATAGAAGAACACCACCATCAGGGCGCTGGCGGAAAAGGCCGACGGCGTATAGCCGAATCCGAACCAGGACCAGCTGAAGGGGTTGGCCATGCCCGACACGCCGGTGTGAACGAAGGCGGCGACCAGCACGATGGTCAGGATCAGAAGCTCCACCGTGGTCATCACCACCTGCACCTTGCTGGTGATCTCGATGCCGGTGATCAGGACCAGCGCGATCAGCAGGAACCAGGCGCTGGCCACGGCGGCCGTCGCAAACACATTGCCGGTCAGGTGGGGGGCGACGAAATTCAGGGTCGAGGTGGCGACCGGAACGCTGCCGGCCACCATGAAAACCAGCGAGGCGATCAAAAGCGCCCAGCCGGAGAAGAAACCCAGGAATTTTCCGAATACGGCGCTGGTCCATTGATAGGCGGCGCCCGCGCTGGCATCGCGTTGGTTAAGTGCCTTGTAAGCAACCGCGACGCCCAGCATCGGCACCGCGAAGATCACCAGCGCGCCGGGTGACAGCGGACCCGCCACCGAAAGCAGCACCGCCGTGGTGACGGCGATGGTGTAGCCGGGCGCGCTCCCCGCCACGCCCATGACAAGGGATTCGAAAAATGAAAGCGAATTCGCCTTCAGCTGGTTGTTCATCTTACCCGGCGCTCCATGGCGCAAATCGTTCCGGCGCCATGGCCATATTCCGGCGGCGGCGATTACTGGTCGACGTTACCCTTGGGAGCGTAAATCGCATAGAATTTGGTATAGCCCTTGGTATCCCAGGTTCCCTGCCAGTCGTGCGGAATCGTGACCGCCTCGCCAGCATGAACGGTCATGGCCGAACCGTCCAGCGAGGTCAGGGTGACGCTGCCGTCGATGAAATACATGAACTCGTCCACGCCATAAGTCTTGTCGCCCTTGCGCTCGAAATGGCTGGGACCGGATTTGTACATGCCGGTCTCATATTTCTTGTCCGCCGTCATCAATGTGACGGTGTCCTGGATCATGTTCCCGTTTCTTTCATGAGTGACGGTGTTGGGGCGCTTGAAAATCGCGCCCGCGATATCGGCCTTGTCGATCAGGGCGGGGTGAACCGCATCGGCGGCGAGAGCCGGTCCCGACAGCAACGCCGCGGCAATGGCGGCGCAAATTACCGGCTTCATGCCTGTTCTCCTGTTCGTGGCGCGGTCAGTAGCGGAAGGTCGCCGTGACGCCCATGGTGCGGGGACGGAATGTGGAGGCCTCGTACAGATCGCCTCTGGCTTCGTGCGAATAGGTGAGCTGCGGGTGGGCATTCAGGACATTGTCCATGAACAGCGCCACATTATAGGCCCCCAGATTGATGCTGGCGCGCGCCGAAAGAAAGTTGGTGGCGGGCACAGGAAGCAAGGCGGGATCGTAGGAGGCGTTTACCGGATCGAGCGCCTGGGTCGGGCGGTTCGGCCCGCTGCTATATTCGTCGTCGACCCGGAAGAACGCATCATGGTCGAGCAATGTCCAATTATACTGTATGGCGCCCGCCACCCGCCATGGCGTCGAGCCCAGCGAGTCGCCCTTGTTGATGACGATCCTCGAGCTGGGCGATACGCTGGAATGGGTGGCGGTGGTGTAATAGGCGTCGTTGTAGCCCAGGCTCAGTTCGAAGCCGAGCGCTTCATCCAGCTGAAACGCCATCTGGGCGTCAAAGCCATTGCTCGCCGCTTTGCCAAGATTGGCGGTATAGCGGATGCCGCAGATCGGCAAATTGACGGTCTGCTGGATATTGTTCCATTCCAGATGATAGACGCTGCTGTCGAGCGACATGCGGCCGCCGAACAATTTGTTCTTGGCGCCGAGTTCGTAGTTGGAAACCGTATCGGAACCATAGGTATCGGGCGACTTGGTGATGCCCAGAGCAACCAGATCGTTGTGGCAGGCCGCCACGGGAATGGGCGGATTGGCGCCGCCGACCCGGTAGCCGCGCGAATAGGTGGCATAGAACATGTCGTCGTCCGTCGCCTGCCAGGACATGCCCAGCATCGGCGTGAACGGCGTTTCGTCCTGTTTGCCTTCGCCGCTGCTGTAACCGAAATTCTGCGCGCCATCGGCATAGTTGCGGAAATCGAAATGGGTACGGGCGATGCGCGCACCGCCGATGATCTTCAGGCCGTCGACAATCTCGTACGTGGCATTGAGGAAGCCGGCGATCTGGCGGTCGTGACCGATCGTGTCGTTGATATAGTCGTCGCCGTTGGGCAGGAGGCCGGCACCCCAGGCGGTGAGAATATCCTCTCCGAACAGATACTGGCTGATCTGGTCGAGCTGCGGGTCGTTGATCTCTTCGCGGCTTTCCTGGGTATTGAGGGAATAGAAAACGCCCGCGACCCATCTGAGGCGGGCATTGGGATCGGAAGACTGGATCCGGAATTCCTGCGTGAAATTTTCCTGCCAGTTCGAGGTCGTGGCCGGCGCCGTATAATAAGGCATGGCCGGGAGGTTGATCCTGTTGGAGCGCAGCAAGGGATAAATCGCGGTGTTGCATTGCGGGCATGGATTGCCTTGCGGATCCTCCGCCCCGCCATCCTGGTTCGGATCGATGGTCTGCTGGAAATAGCCCAGATTGTACATGGTGCCGCTATAGCCGTTCACGGGCTCATAGCGTTTGAAGAAGGAGGTGTTCGAGAACAGATCGACAGCGCCCAGATTATATTCACCCTTGAGTGACGCCAGCCAGAAATGATCGGGGTCGCCCAGCCGGTCCGGCGTTCCGCTGAGATATTGGCCCTTGCCGGGGTTGGACAATCCGACCCAATAACTGTCGTCGTCATGCACGTTGCGGCTTTCATATTCGAATGTCGGCGTCAGCAGCAGCCCGGCGGTGGGCTGCCAGGTCAGGGCCCCGCGCACCACATAGGTTTCGGTGCTGTTGGCATCGCGGTCGGTGACGCGGCCGGTATTGGTATCGACCTTACTGACCCATCCCCCTTCGCGGCGGCCCCAAAGGCTGACACGGAAGCCCAGCACATTGTCGATGATCGGGCCACCGAACGCGGCGCCGGCTTCGTAACTGGGGGCGCCATCCTGGGTATAGGCAAACTCGGTGCGCGCATAGGCGGTGTAATCGGTCAGGCTGGGTTGCGGCGTGATATAGCGGATGGTGCCGCCTTCCGAACCGGCGCCGAACAGGGTGCCCTGAGGGCCGCGCAGAACTTCGACGCGCTGAAGATCGAATACCGTGGGCAGCGCGTTGACGGTGCCGAAGCCCAGCCCGCGCATCTGCACCGGCGTGTCGTCGATATAGATGCCGGTGGTGCCCGCGCCGGATGTCGAACTGATGCCGCGGATCGAGACCGCGTTGCTGCCCGCGTTGAAGTTGACGCCGGGGGTGAAGCGCGCAATGTCGCCGAAATCCTTCACGCCCAGAACATCCATCTTTTCCGGCGTGAAAGCGCTGACGCTGGCAGGCACGCGGCTCAACAATTCTTCCTGCCGGGTGGCCGTGACGGTGACCGTCTCGATCACGGAATTCCTGGCCGAGACGGTCGCGTCCTGGGCCGAAGCGGTTTGGCCAAGCGGTATGAGCGCCGCCGATGCCAGAATCATGGTCTTGAACGAAGGTTTGATAGCCACCGAAATCTCCCCCTGCTGCCTGATCAATTATTTATGCGGCCTTGAAACGCTATGGCCGCGTCATAGGTCTGTCAAGATACTGTGATCACAAAAAGCGCCCTGCGCGACACGACAGGTTTTTTTCTAGATCCAATATTTGCTGACTTCCTGATCAGATTGCTCATTCTGCGATAGCAAAAAAGCATCAACCCGCCACAATTTCGTCGACCGCGCGGCGGCCCTGGTCAATCGCGGTGCTGGTATAGGCGCCGGCGCCGGAATCGGAATTGGCGATGTGGATGCGCCCGAAATGTTTGCGGCCCACCATATGCGGCAGCTGATCGGGCGGCACATCGAAATCATCGAACAGCGGATTGTATTCATAGGCATAACCGTGCGGCCAGCGGTTCACCATGATGCCGCGAATATCCTTTGCCGGATCGAAGCCGCCCGCACCCAGCACCCGCCCCATCAGATCGCGGATGTTGCGCTCGAAGGTTTCGAACGGCGTGGCGAGAAGCTCGTAACGGCCGGCACGATGCTGGTCGCGTTCCGGCAGCCCGGGCTTGCAGGGCGTGCGCGTCAGATGAACCAGGATCGGTTCGTCCGGCGAACGCACGCTTCGATAGCTGCCGATATCGACGGTCGCATTGAGCTGGATGCCGGTGAAATATCCGCCGGGACAACTCGCCCCCTGGATACCCAGCTTCTGGAAGGCGCGCCAATTGTCGAGAGCGACAGTGGTATAAACCAGCGGCACCTTCACCAGCTGATGCAAAGCCGCCTTCTGCGCCGCGGGCAATTCCGGGCAGATATAGGGGATCATCATGTTCCAGCTTGCCAGCACGCAATGAACGCCATGCACCCGGAAGACATGCCCGTCGCGGGCATAGGCGACTTCGACCCCGCGCGAATTGGCGGGATCGCCGATATTGCGGGCCCCCACCACGATGCTGGAAAGCCTTACGCGCACCGGCGCGCCTTTGCGGTCCAGGGCGGCATAGTTCGCCCTGGCGGTCACCACGTCTTCGACGCTGGCGCCCGGCATCGCCGCCGGGATCAAATTGCGCACCAGGAGGCGCGCGATGGTGGCGTTGCCGTCGGGAAAATGAAACCGGTAGGAACCGCCATCGGCATAGCCCGCCGCGGTATAGCCCATTCGCGGCGCCGAGCCCGGATCCAGCTTCATGCCTTGAAAGCCCGGCAGCCCCAATCCCCAGCAATCCAACGCGGGCTCCGCATCGATGCCGATGCCCCACTCGCCATGGGTCCGCGTCTGATAGAAGGGAATGACGCCCGGATCGACCTTGGCGATGGTCAACAGAAAATCGCGATAGCTGAGCCCCGACAGGCGATCCTTCTTCTCGGCCGATGAGAGGGCGGGCAGATAATCGTCATTGCCTTCCTCGATGCGCAGTATGTCCGCCTTGACCTTGTCGGTCAGCGGCGCCTGGTCGAGAAAAAGTTTTAAGCTGCGGCTTTCGCCGCCCCGGCGGCGCCCGCCCCCATCGACCACCAGCTTGTCGGTTCCGAAGGTTTCCCGGTCGAAAAAAGTGGCGCTCTGCAATCCCAGCGAACGATAGACGTCCGGCTTGTTGCATTGCTTGGCCAGCGCCACGGGGTCGATGCCCAGGCTTTTCATCAGCCCATCCGCCACGGCGCTGTAGGGCCGGGGGCTGTCGATCAGCATGGTCCCGCCATTCATCAGTTCCATCCGCCCGCCGGCGAACTGGAATTCGTTGCGCTTGGCGTGCCCGCCGAAATCGTCGTGATTGTCCAGGATCAGGATCTTCGCGTCGGGCTTGGCGGCGCGATAGAAATAGGCCGCGGAAAGGCCGGATATGCCGCCGCCCACCACGATCAAGTCGTAAACGGTATCGACGTCTTCCGGCTTGGCCGCCGTCTGCCAGAATTTTCCGTCGCGCAATTCATGGGCGACTTCGAAGGATCCGGGATGGCTGCCGCGCATGCCCGTGCGTTCGGGGGGATAATAGCCGGGCCGGTCCTGGGCAGCGGCTGCTTCAGCCGCCTGAGCATCCGTCGCCGCCGCCGCTAGCGCCACGGTGCTGACCGCCACGCCATTGAGGAAATCGCGTCGGTCGATATCGCGATCCATCCCCAGATCTCGGTTGCTAGGCACCTTGTCCTTGCCGCTCATCCTGACCCCACCTGAGAGGCATGAGACTGTCGCGGTTCACCCACCCCGTCAACTGGGATCACACATTGGATTTCTCTTTCAGACACCAAGAACAGTGAACTTTCATATTTGGGGACGTGCGATCCGGCGGAATACGATCGCCGCGCGCAACGATCCGATCCCAATCGATGGTCCGCGCCCGGCGCCATGATCGCGTTCGATAGCGTCAAGGACCGCAGCACTTACGAAGCCGACGCGGGCGCGCTTCTCCATGAGGCGAGGCTCCGACGGGAGGTCCGTTTTATATCGAACATTTATGGGAATTCCGCCGATTCAGGCTATATTGAGCGACGAGCGCCACAACAGGAAATCCCGAAAGTGTCCCGAGATGGATAAGCCGGCAAAAAAGGGGGCAACGGCTGAGAAGTCAGCGACCGAGCCGGTCCTGCACGCCAGCATCTATGAAGAGCTGCGCGGCCGCATGATCACCGGCAAGATCATGCCGGGCGTGGGCCTTTCCACCCGCGGCCTGGCGCAGGAGATGGGCGTCAGCCAGATGCCCGTGCGCGATGCCTTGAGCCGGCTGGCGGCGGAAGGCGCGGTGCAGATCCGCTCCAAGCGCAAGATCGAAGTGACGGCGATGACGGCCGAACGCTTCGCCGATCTTCTGGGATGCCGCTTGCTGCTGGAGCCGCAGGCGGCGGTCGATGCCCTTCCCCATATCGGTCCGGGCCTGCTCAAGCGCCTGCGCGAGATCGACGCGCGAATAGATGCGGCGATGGAGCGGGGCGATGTCATTCGCTACATGGAATATAATTTTCAATTCCATTTCATGCTCTATCGCGCCAACAAGCGGCCCACCCTCAATCGCCTGATCGAGACGCTGTGGCTGCAATTCGGTCCCTTCATGCGCGTGGTCTATGGCCGCTTCGGCACCGCCAACCTGATCGATCAGCACCGAGTGGCGGTCGATGCGATCCAGGCCGGCGATGGAGAGGCGCTGCGCCGCGCCATCGCCTCGGACATTTCCGACGGCATGGGACTGATCGTTCAAGGCAGCTGGAACTGACATCCGTCAGGCCGCGGGCGCCCTGGCCTGTTTGGCGGCCTGACGCTTGATCTCCTCGGCGCGCAAGCCCGGTTCGGCCTGGTCCAGCGACTTGCCGATCGTCGCCAGAAGCTGATCGATCTCGGCATGGGTTATCGTGAGCGGCGGGCTCATCACCAGGCTGTCGCGCACCGCGCGCACCATCAGCCCGTTCTGGATGCAGAGGTCGCGCACCGTCAACGCCGCCGATCCGTCGCCGCCCGCGAAGCGTTCGTTGCTGCCCTTGCGGGACACGATTTCCACCGCGCCGATCAGGCCCACCGACCGAGCCTCACCTACCAAAGAATGCTTGGCCAGCTCCGCCATGCCGCGCGCCAGGTAAGGCCCGGTGTCATTCGCCGTGCGCTCGATCAGATGCTCACGTTCGAGGATCTCGATATTCTTCAGCGCTACCGCGGCCGCGACGGGATGCCCCGAATAAGTGAAGCCATGGACATAATCCTTGTCCACGCTGCGCAACGCTTCGACGATATGATCCGCCATGCCGACCGCGGCGATGGGCAGATAGCCGGATGACAAGCCCTTGGCCATCGACACCATGTCGGGCCTGACCCCGTAATATTGGTGGCCGAACCAGCGGCCGAGCCGCCCGAAGCCGCAAATGACTTCGTCGCAGATCAAAAGGATGCCGTATTTGCGGCAGATCGCTTCGACGCGGGGCCAATAGCCGTCCGGCGGAATGATCACCCCGCCCGCACCCTGGATCGGCTCGCCGATAAAGGCGGCGACATTCTCCGGCCCGACATCGAGAATCCGGCGTTCGATCGCATCGGCGGCGCGCGCCGCGAACACCTGCGGGTCTTCCTTGAAGCCTTCGCCGAACCAATAGGGCTGGATCACATGTTCGATATTGGGGACCCAGGGACCGCCCTGCTCGTGCATCGGCCGCATGCCGCCCAGGCTGGCGCCGGCAATGGTTGAACCGTGATAGCCATTGACGCGGCTGATGATGATATTGCGCCGCGGTTGGCCCTTGAGCTGCCAATAATAACGCGCCGTGCGGATGAGCGTGTCGATCGCTTCCGACCCCGAATTGCCGAACATCACATGGGTGAAATGGCCGCCCAGAAGCTCCGCAAGTTTCGCGGCCAGCAGCACCGTCGGCGGCGAGGTGGTCTTGAAGAAGGAATTGTAGAAGGGCAATTCCAGCATCTGGTCGTAAGCGGCCTTGGCCAGCTCTTCGCGGCCGTATCCCACCTGCACGCACCACAGCCCCGCCATCCCGTCCAGGATGGCGTTGCCGTCGCCATCATAGATGAAGACGCCATCCGCGCGGGTGATGATGCGCGCGCCTCCGATATCGCGCATCATCCGATGATTTTGATGCGGCGCCAGATGATGGGCGACATCCAGGCGGCGGAGTTCGGCGATATCATAATTGCGGCGGGTCATGGCATGGCTTCCTTAAAGTCTCGATGGCTACGCATCACGCATTCTTCAAATACCAGTCGTAATCGAGCGGCGAGATGACTTCGTTGAAACGGTCCTGCTCGGTGCGCTTGACGCTGGTGAACATGTCGACAAACCGGCTTCCCAGATAATCACGCATCAGGCGCGAATGCTCGAACCGGTCGACGCCGGCGAACCAGTTGGCGGGCAAATGCTCGTGGGCCTTGGCGGCGGCGGCATAGCCGTCTCCCACCGTGGGCGGGCCGGGATCGATCTTTCCGGTCAGGCCGTGATGAACGCCGGCGAGCAATGCCGCCAGCGCCAGATAAAGATTGGCATCCGCGCCGGCGACGCGATGCTCGATATGCCGCGTCTTGGCGGCGCCCGCCGGCACGCGCAAGGCCACGGTGCGATTGTTGATTCCCCAGGCGCAGGCCACCGGCGCATAGGAATTCGCCTTGAAGCGGCGATAGGAATTGGCATTGGGGGCGAAAATCGCCATCGAGTCGGCCAGCGTCTCCTTCAGGCCGCCCACCGCGTGATGCAGGCGGGGCGAGCCCGACGGATCGTCGCTGGCGAAAATATTGTTGCCCTTGGCATCGTTGACGCTGACATGCAGATGCAGGCCGCTGCCCGCCCGGTCGCCGAACGGCTTGGCCATGAAGGTCGCTTCGCAGCCATTGCGCGCCGCGACGCCCTTGACCAGCCGCTTGTACATCGCCGCTTCGTCGGCCGCCCTGAGAGCGTCGTCGCGATGCTTGAGCGTGAGTTCGAACTGGCCGGGCGCATATTCGGAGATGGCGCTTTCCAGCGGAATGCCTTGAATGTCCGCGTCGGCCCACAGCCCGTTGAGGAACGCGGCGAAATCCTCCAGCTCCCGCAAGCCATAGACACCGTGCAGGCGCGGCCGTTCTCCGCCCTTGAGCGGCAGCGCCAGCTGTACGCCGCCATCCGCCAGGCGCACCGGATCGGTGAGATAGAATTCCAGTTCGCAGGCCACCACCGGCACCAGCCCATCGGCCGCGAACCGGTCCATCACCCGCGCCAGAACATGACGCGGGTCCAGGTCGCTGGGCGTTCCGTCAAGCTCGTAGAGCGAGGTGATGACCTGCGCGGCATGTCCGCCCAACCAGGGCGCCAGCACCAAGGTTCCCGGTGCGGGCTTGGCGACACGGTCCGCATCGCCATCCTCCCAGACCAGGCCGGTGTCCGTGCAATCCTGCCCGGTGATGTCGCCGACCAGGATCGAGCCCGGCAGAAAGCGGCCTATCTCATAGATCGGCAGCACTTCGTGGCGCCGCAGCCGCTTGCCGCGCGGCACACCGGACAAGGGCGTGAAGATCATTTCGACGAATTCGACCGCCGGATTGGCTTCCAGGAAGCGGCGCGCTTCGTCCGGGCTGGCGACGGCATTGGGTTTGGCGAGCAAGATCTTCTACCTCAAGGTTATCGAGATGCTTTTGAGATCGGCATATTTGTGCATGGCGTGCAGCGAGCGGTCGCGGCCGAAGCCCGACTGCTTGAAGCCGCCGAACGGCATGGTGATGTCGCATGCGTCCCAGCCATTGACCCAGACCAGCCCGGCGCGCAATTTCTGCGCCGCGCGATGCGCCAGATTGAGATCGCCGGTCCAGATCCCGGCGGCGAGGCCATAGTCGGTATCGTTGGCCATCGTCAGGGCTTCTTCTGCGGTATCGAACGCGATCACGCCCAGGACCGGCCCGAACACTTCTTCCCGCGCCAGCCGGGACCGGTTTCCGATATCGTCGAAAATCGTCGGGGCGACGTAAAATCCGCCCGTTTCCGCATTCGCGCGATGGCCGCCCAGCACCAGCCGCCCGCCATCGGCACGCGCGATGTCGATATAGCGCAGCACCGTGTTCATCTGACCTTCGCTGACCATCGCGCCGAACCGGGTGGCGGGATCGAGCGGATCGCCCGCACTGACGGTTTGCGCGATTTCCAGCACCCGCGAAAGCAGCTTGTCCTTCACGCTCCGATGCACCAGGAGCCGCGAGGCGGCAGTGCACACTTCACCCTGATTGTAGAACACGCCCCAGAAGGCGGCCTGGGCCGCGGCTTCGAAATCGGGACAATCGGCGAACACGATTTGGGGCGACTTGCCGCCCAGCTCCAGGCTGACGCGCTTCAGATTGCTTTCGCCCGAATAGATCATCAGCCGCCGCCCCACCGCGCCCGATCCGGTGAAGGCGATCATGTCCACATCCATATGCCGGCCGATGGCCTGGCCGGCGGTTTCGCCCAGGCCCGGCACCACATTCAGCACCCCGTCCGGCAAGCCCGCTTCCAGCGCCAGCGCGCCCAGGCGCAGCGCCGTCATGGGCGATTGCTCGGCCGGTTTCAGCACCACCGAATTGCCCATCGCCAATGCCGGGGCCACTTTCCACATCGCCATGAGCAGCGGAAAATTCCACGGCACCACCGCGCCGATGACGCCGAGCGGCTCATGCACGGCAAAGGAAAGACGGTTTGGCGGCGTCGGTCCCACCTCGCCATACACTTTGTCCAGCGCTTCGGCATACCAGCGCGCGCTCTGGATCGAGAGCGGGATGTCCACATTAGCCGCGTCGCGAATGGGCTTGCCGGTGTCCAGCGATTCCAGGATGGCCAACTCATCGGCATGGCGCTCCATCAGATCGGCCAGCCGATGCAGGATCTTCTTGCGGTCCGCCGGGGCCATTGCGCGCCAGCGCCCGTCTTCGAACGCGCGCCGCGCCGCGCCCACCGCCAGATCCACGTCTTCTTTATCGCCCGCGGCGGTGCGGTTCAGCAGCTGCCCGTTGCGGGAAGAGATATTGTCGAATGTCGCGCCGGACTGGCTTGCGACCAGCCGCCCGCCGATCACCGCCAGATGCGGCAGCTCTATCGCGGCGGCCCGTCGCTCCATTTCGCACGCATTGAGATCCAGCAACATGGCGCTCACTAAACTGTGATCACTTATCCGCTGTCAAGTCCCTCTCCATGGCCCGGCCTCAGGTCGATTGCAATCGAGACCGGATCAAATGTAGCGCGATAAGCCAGTATTAAATCTGTCATCCCGAGCGCAATCTTAAAGCCGGAAAACGGTTGACACCAATGCGCGAAGTCGCTATTGAAACTGTGATCACTAATTGAGCCCGGCGGCATTTCCGGTGCCGCGCCGAAGATGCGCATGTCCGATAGAGCCAATATCCATACCGGCCTCGAATCCTACTGGATGCCGTTCACGCCCAATCGGCATTTCAAGGCCGATCCCCGCCTGGTGACCCGCGCCGAAGATATGTTCTATTTCACCGGCGACGGCCGCGCGGTGCTGGACGGCGTGCGTCAATGCCGGCCATGCCCGGCCCCGCATCGACACAGCTGGAATATGGCATGATCGGAATCAATGACGGCTTGATCTCGACCGAAGTCGCGCCATTCGGCGGGGTCAAGGAATCCGGCATCGGCCGCGAAGGCTCCAAATACGGCATGGAAGATTTCCTGGAAATCAAATATCTATCGCTCGGCGGCCTCAATAGCTGATTCAAGGCCATTTTCCGGGTGAAACGATCATGACGAAGATACGGCGCATCGATCCCGGTCCCCGCCTCAGCGAAGCGCTGGTGTGCGGCGACCGTCTTTATACTTCGGGGCTGGTGGCGGACGACGGGATCGGGCCTTCGGTCTATCTTCAGACCAAAGACATTCTTCGCCAGATCGATTCCCTTCTGCAGAAAAACCGGGCCGACAAGACCAAAATTCTCAAAGCCAATATATGGCTGGCGGAGATCGGGTCATTTGAAGAGATGAACAAAGCCTGGGACGAATGGGTCGTTCCCGGCCAAACGCCGGTTCGCGCCACGGTCGAAGCCCGGCTCGCCGATCCCATCTACAGGGTGGAGATCATGTTCGAAGCCTTGCTGGACGATTAAGACGGGCGCTTCAACAGGCCCGGCAGGTCGCGCGCGTCCGCGATGTCATCCAGTTTCAGAACGGCATCCTCGATCCTTGCGATCTGGGGCGCAGGCAAGACCTGCTCCGCAAGCTCGCGAAACTTGGCGATCAGTTCTCCGTCGGGCAGAGGATTGGCGGGGCTTCCGGCGGGAAATTCCACCACCGTCCTCAAGCGCCGCCCATCCTTTGCGACGAGCGTGACCGCAGGTTCATCCTCGTCGGCCATGCCTGGATCGATCCGTACCTCGATCTTGTCGAGCCAGGCCTGAATGGCCGGCGATAACCAGCTGCCGGGTTCAAGCTCGGCCAGGCCGACTTTGCCGAACTGCAGCTCCGCGGCCACCGCGTAAGGCAGGCTCATCTGCGCCTGGGCCCGCGAGGCGAGGTCTTTGCCGCCGCACATCCCGAACTGAAAGCCGCTCATCTCCACCGCGATGGCGGCAATGTCCTCGATCTTCAGATGAAGCGCCGACCGCAATTGCCGGATGGCGTCGATGGCGGAATGCGTTCCCCGGCAAGTAGCATAAGGCTTGATCGAACAACGATCGATCCGCCATTTCTCCCCGAATGCCTCGGTCAAAAGATGCGGAGCTGATCGGCCCGGCGAGAATGTCTTGAAAAAACTGCCCCAGGCTTCGGGCTCGAAAATTTCCGCAGGTCCGGTGAAATCGCCGGCCGCCAGCAAGGCGGCCGTCAGTCCGCCTTCGGCCGCGCGGCCGGGATGAAGCTTCTTGGTCTGGCTCCCGTCATGGATGAAGGCCCAGGTTCCGCCCGCGAAGGAACAGGAAATGCCCAACGCTTGTTCCAACCCCGACGCATCCAAGCCCATCAGCAAGCCGGTCGCGGCCGCGGCACCGAACACGCCACAAGTTCCGGTCGAATGCCAGCCAAGGCCATTGTGCGTTTCATAGCCGCCTGCCGCTTCCAGAACGCGGCGGCCAACTTCATAGCCCATCACGATCGCGGTCAGCAGATGCCGGCCCGAAACCGCGTGCGCCAATTGCGGCAGGATCGCCAGCGCCGCCGGCACCACCACCGCCCCCGAATGATCGCAACCGCCGGAATCGTCCAATTCCAGCGCGTGCGCCGAAACACCATTGATGAAGCCGGCCGAGCGGGCGCCAACCTCATGCGGCATGCCCCACACGACCGAGCGCCCCGCATCCGTCTGAAGGCCAAGGCCGTGCCAGACGCGCTGCGTTTCCGGCGACGCCGCCCCCGCCAGGCCCGCACCAAGCGTATCGAGCAGATGCAGCTTGGCTTTGTGAACCGTGGCGGCGGGGAAATCGGAAACGCCGACCCGGCACAGCCGCTCCGCCAACGCGCCGGCAAAACTCCTATCGCGCGTCACGGATTTCTCGCTGATAGGCGGCAAAGACATTGAGCGGATGATCCGGCTCCGCCGCGCGGGCGTTGTTGGCCATGTGCCATTGGGCGACCTCGTCCGCCGTGGCCACCCAGACATCGTCGCAAGACTGGATGTGCCTGACGAACGCTTCCACAAGCCCGATCCGGCCCGGCGTTCCCGTCATTTCGGGGCGCAGCTGCAGCACGAAACAGGCGCCGAATTTCCGGTAGGCATCGAATTCCGCAATCCAGTTGGCGAGTACGCTATCATAAGATGCGATGCGGCTCAGCCCCTTGGGGAATGCCGGCGTGAAGTTGAACTGGAAATAAGGCCGATCCTCCAGCTCGAGATGCACGGGAATTTCCACCAGCGATGAGGGGTGCAGATAAGGCACATCGTCGCCATTGAGCGACGCCGACCAAAGAAATCCCGCCTCTTTCAACAGATGATCGAATCCGTCGGGCCATGCCCCAATGGGCAACCTGAAGCCGGCGGGCGTCCGGTCGCCGGCGTCTTCCAACGCCTGACGCGACCGCGCCAGCAGCGCAGCCGCGTCCGCACGCGACAGGCAGTCATATCGCTCGAACGCCCAACCATGGCTTTCCAGCTCGTGACCGGCGGCGACAATGGCGCGAAGCGACGCTCCATGTGTTTCGGCAACCTGGCCGGGAACAAACCAGCTGGCGCGAATGCCTGCATCGTCGAAAGTCCGGCACAGCCGCTCGACACCGCGCCGGGCGCCGTAAAGCCACACGGAATGGCTCTTGGCGCGTTCGGCCAGGTCCGGCGCCTTGGCCACGGCATCCATGCCATCGTCGAATATCACCGAGATGATGGCGGCCGCGCGCTTGCCTGCGGGCCACACGATTTCGGGGTTCGAAGACGCGTCGCTCAAGCCACCTCCTCATTCTCGGCGATCCACCAGCGGGCGATCTGCGCGCCACACGTGATCCACACATTCGGATGTTCGTTGATGTCCCGGAACAAGCCTTCCAGAATGCGCAGCCGCCCCGGCTTCGCCACCACTTTGGGGTGGAAAATGGTGGTCCAGCACAATCCGTCGCGGTAATAGCCGCGAAATTCCTCGCGCCAATTCTGCTCCACCAGGCGATAGTCCGATATGCGATCCAGCCCGATGGGAAAATCCGGATCCTCGAAATAGGCCAGCGCCGTATAATCGTCGATGTCCCAGCGGGCGGGAATTTCGACCAGGCCCCTGCCGCCGTCCGCGCGGACATGAAAATAGGGGCGATCGTCGCCGCGCATGGAACTGGAATAGATCACGCCGAACTCCATCAGCATATCGGCGGTCTCATCGCCCCAATCGCCGGACGGCGTGCGAAAGCCCAGCGGCTTGATGCCCAACCGCGAAGCAAAAATATCACGCGACCGGCCCATGATCGCGCGCTGTTCCTCCAGGGAACAATCCCTGAAAACCTCATGCCGGTGACCGTGATAGGCGAGCTCATGACCCTCCCGCAGTATCCGCTCGCACCGGCCCGGCCAATGCAGGACTACCCAGGTCGGAACGAAGAAGGTTGCCGTCAGTCCATGCGCCTTCAACAGATCCAGCAAGCGCGGCAATGCCCGCCAAGGGCCATACGCGCCTTCGGTGAAATAGCGCAGATTGCGGCTGAGGCTGCCATCCAGCATGGCGTCGCCGGTCGGGCCGTCGAGATCGAACGCCAGCGCCACCGCGCATTGCTTGCCGCCGGGCCAGGACGGCTTGGGAGAGCGGGGAAAGGACAATGCCATCTTTTGATCCCGCAACGCGCGCCTGCTATTTGACGCTGTTGACGGTGATGGCCGGAATCGCGTTCTTGGTCAGGCCCCATTTGGCCAGCAGCTTGCCATACTCGCCGCTCTTGACCAGGTCGTTCAGGACTTTGACCAGGGCGTCGCGCAATTGGGGATTGCTTTTGCTGACGCCGATTCCGAAAACGTCATTCTTGAAAAGCGGATCGCCCACCATGGTGTAGGTGTTGGGCTCGATCCGCATCTGATAGGCGATGGTTTCGATCCCCTGCACCACCCCGTCATAACGGCCCTGCTTCATGCCCAGGCGGGCGGCGTTGGAATCCTCCGTGCCTTCATAGGTGATCGCGGGCCGCCCCTTGGCGACGCAATTGTCGGCACTCCATTTGGGCACATCGACCGAAAAACTGGTGCTGCGGCTGCCGGCAACCTTCTTGCCGCAGAAATCGGCCGGCGTCTTGAACTGCTTCGCCTTGCTGTTGAGGGTGAAAAGGATCGGGCCGGTGGTGATGTAATCGATGAAATCCATGCTGGCCTGGCGTTTCACATTATCGCTCATCCCCGAGAGGATGACGTCGCCTCGCCGTGTCTGAAGGCTGCTTTGCAGCTGCGCGAACGCGGCCTGCGACCAGCTGTCTTTCAACCCCATCCTGGCGGCGATGGCTTTTCCCAGGTCGATGTCGAAACCGCTCAGCGCGCCCGTCTTGGGATCGACGAATTCCATGGGCGGATAGATGGGATTGGTCAGAAATCGGATCTGCCCGGGGCTCGCCAGATTGAGCGACGCCTGGGCCGAAGCAGGGGCCGCGCCCAAAAGGCCCAGAAGCGGCACCACAAACCAGATCGAATGTCTCATTCTTCGATACCTCTTGGACAGCCCGTTCACAGGACCGCCGAAATGAAACTGGCGACTCGCGGGTTCTGCGGGCGCACGATCATATCCTCCGGCGAGCCGGTCGCAATGATGGCGCCACCGTCCATGAAGACGACGCGGTCGGCGACTTCGCGGCAAAAAGCGATCTCATGCGTGACCACGACCATGGTCATGCCTGACTTGGCCAACTCCTTCATCACGCTCAAGACTTCACCCACCAGTTCCGGATCGAGCGCGGATGTCGGCTCGTCGAACAGGATGATCTTGGGGCGCATGGCCAGCGCCCGGGCGATGGCAACACGCTGCTGCTGCCCGCCCGACAATTCATTGGGATAGGAAGCGGCCTTCGCGGTCAGGCCGACCCGTTCGAGGAGCGCCATGGCTTCGCGCCGGCAATCCTCGGCCGGGCGCTTCTGAACCCGCACCGGCCCTTCCAGCAGATTTTCCAGGACCGAGCGGTGCGGAAAGAGATTGAAACGCTGAAAGACCATGCCGACATTCTGGCGCTGCCGGGCGGTCTGCCCGTCGCTGAGCGGGACAAGCGTATCGCCGCTTCGCCGGAACCCCGCAATCTCGCCATCCACGGCGATGACGCCGCCATCGATGCTTTCCAGTTGCGAGGCACATCGCAACAATGTGCTTTTGCCGGAGCCCGACGGCCCGATGATGCAGACCACTTCGCCGCGATCGACGGAGAGGCTGACGTCTTTCAGCGCCTGGAAGGCACCGTAATATTTCTGGACATGAACGGCCTGCAGAATGGGCGACATCACGCCGCTCCCATGGCGGCGGGGCCGTCAGACAGCGCCTTGGGCACATCCGCGGCGCGGCCCCATCCTTTCGAGAAATATTTCTCGATATAGCTTTGGCCGATGCTGAGGACGGTGACGATCACCATGTACCAGATGCCGGCCACGATCAGCAGCTCGATCACCCGCGAATTGGCGTAATAGACATCCCCCACCGTGCGCAGGACTTCCGAATATTGAATGACACTGGCGAGAGACGTCAGCTTGACCATGCCGATCGTCTCGTTGCCGATGGGCGGCACGATCACCCGCATCGCCTGGGGCAACACGATGGTGAGCATGGCGCGGAGCCTGGTCATGCCGATGGATTGCGCGGCCTCCATCTGCCCGCGATCGACGGACAGAATGCCGCTTCGCACCACTTCGGCGGTGTAGGCGCCCTGCTGAATGCCGAGCCCCAGCAAGGCGGCCACGAACGGCGTCATCACATCGACGGTATTGACGGGAAAGAAGCCGAACAGGCTGATGGTGGGAAATATCAGCGCCAGATTGAACCAGAGCAGCAATTGCAGCAACGCTGGGATGCCCCGGAACAGCCAGATATAGCCGGTCGCGGCCCAGCGCAGCGCGGGGTTGGCGGACATGCGCATCATCGCCACCGCGGTTCCCAGAACGATGCCGATGACCATGGCGCAGACGGTCATCACGATGGTGCCCCGCACGCCTTTCAGAATGGGCGCGGAAAACAGATAGTCCGAGACATAATGCCATTCGATCGCGCCCACCCAGAAGGCATGCGCGACGAAGGCCAGGAAGGCCAAGAGAAGGGCCGAGGCGGCGACCTGCCGATAAGGTATCGGCCGTGAAATCCGAAGACGCTGGACGTCAATCCCGGCAAGATCCTGCATCACTATCCCCGAAATTCCGCCCATCGGCCGCGTCGGCGCGGCTCTGTTTGAACGGCATCGCCGGAAACTTTTGCATGCCCAAGGCCCCTTGTCGCCACCAAAAATGACCGCCAGGGCAGGGATTTGGCCGGCGCGGCGTGGATTTAATGGGAGAGGTGCCCGACTCTGGACTATGCTGGCCTCCTGAACCGGAGGGGGAATAGACATGTTCGGGACACTGACCACCGAAAGCAAAGACGATCTTATGAGCCGCGGCTATTCGCGCCGGCATATGCTGAAGGCCGCGATGCTGGTGGGCAGCGGCGCCACGGCTTTGGCAATGAACCCGGAAATCGCGCGTGCGGCCGGCGCGCCGGCGCGCGGCCTGATCCGGATCTCGCTCAATGAATGCTGGACCGGGCCGATGGCGCCGGGCGCCCAGGCGGCGGCGGCCATCATCGCGGAATGCAATCGCTATTCGCCGCATGAAGAGCGGGGCAAGCTGATCAATGCTATTTCGGCGATGGAAAAGATTCCGCAGGACCATATCGTGCCATGGCCGGGATCGAATGAGGCCCTGGCCCGTTCCGTGGTGGCCTTCTGCTCGCCGACCAAGGGCCTGGTCACCGCCGATCCCACTTACGAAACGCCCGGGACAGCCGCCAAATATATCGGCGCGCCGATCAAGGCCGTTCCCCTCACCCCCGATTACCGCCACGACGTGAAGGCGATGCTGGCCGCCAATCCCAAAGCCGGCCTTTATTATGTCTGCTCACCCAACAACCCGACCGGCACCCTGACGCCAATGGCCGATATCGAATGGCTGGTGAACAACAAGCCCAAAGGCGCCGTTGTCGTCGTCGATGAAGCCTATATTCACTTCACGGCGGCCTATCCCAACAACACCGCCACCCATCTGGTGCGGCAGGGCAAGGATGTGGTGATCCTGCGCACCTTCTCCAAGATATTCGGCATGGCCGGCATGCGGGTGGGCTTTGCCATGGGCCGCCCCGATCTGCTGGTGAAACTCAACATGCATGACGATGGCGCCCTCAACACCGACCTGCCGATCCCGTCCATCGCCTGCGCCACCGCCAGCCTCACGCAGGCGAGCCTGATCGCCGAGCGCCGCAAGCAACTGAACGACGTCAGGGGCATGACGGAGGATTTTCTCAAGAAGCAGAATCTCCGCCTGATCCTGCCCACCGAGACCAACATGCTGATGGTGGATTGGAAGACCAAGACGGCGCACGAGATGCAGACCGCCTTCCGCGCCCAGAATGTGGAGATTTCGCGCACCTTCCCCGCTTGGCCGACCGTGTCGCGCATCACCATCGGCTCCAGGTCCGACATGGAAGGCTTCTTCGCCGCGTTCAAAAAGGTGGTGTCGGCTTAGCGGCCGGCGGATTGCGGAAGCAAAGCGTCCCGCAATCCGGGCGGGTGGCTAATTTTCGAAGCGCACCTTGCTCCAGGAATCCGGCTGATGGGTGTCGTCGACGCCATGGCTGTTCAAGGCCATGGCGGGATGCGGTTCGATTTCCTTTCCCGCCACTGTCAACTTCTGAAAGCGGCCCAGGAACATTTTCCAGACATCGCCGGACGCGGGCGGCAAGGATCGGCCTGCCGCCAGCAGCGCCAGGCTTTTCCAGGGGATGGCGATCTCAAGGCTCCACCCCTTATCGATGTCGCTATTGTCGTTGAGCGTGCCATCGACCCGCACGGCAGTTTTCAGGCCGGGAAGGTCGAAGCCCGTAAACGCCCAGCGTGTGCCGCGCGGATGCGTGCCGCGCCAGAATGTGGCACCGGACCGGTCATAATTGCCGCCGAATGTGTAAGTCCTGGGGTCGTGAACATCCAGTTGCGGCAGGTCGAACTTGCCGCCTTTGCGATAAGCGTCCCGCCAGACGAAAAACACTTCATAGACCGTATTGGCGGCGTTGACTTCCAGCTCGTAATAGCAATCGCCGCCATCGATGAAGACTTCCAGGTCATTCTCCAGAAAAATCAAACTGTCGCGCTCGGTCAGGCGAGCCTCCACAAAAGGCTCTTCGGCCCGGAAAGCGATATAGAGATGGTCGTCCGACCATAGAATGGCGGTCCGGGTTTCATACAGGCCGGGGGCGCCCGTCGTCATGTCGACAAAGCGCCGGCTCCAGGCGGCATTCTTCCAGATCGGCTTTTCGATATTGCCGTCGATGGCAATCGCTTCCGCGATCCGCCGCGCGATATAGTCCGCCACGATAATCGTCCCCTTCGAATTACTGCGCCTCGAATATCAGCCCTTTGGCCTGGAAGTCTCCGGTCATGGACGCATCCACGCCATGCCCCATCCAGTATGCCCCACTCCGGGTCTCGCCCGCCGCATCGCTTCCCCCGCCGATCGATGTCACCCGATATTGCCTTTGCGCATCCAGCCCGATGACTTGAATGGCGGATTGCCGGTCCAGCTTGGTGCTGGAATGCAGAAACGCGAACAGAACCGCCTGCCGCTTGTCCGGCGAAACATAAAAGGTTGCGGCCCTGCCGGACGCGTCGTCCGGCCGGATCAGGCGGTAAAGATCGCCTTGCTGCACCGTCGGGCGGATGCGCTTATAGGCAGCCACCATCCGGGCCGCGCCCGCGAACTCGCTCTCGCTCCATTTGTTGAGATTGGCGCCGATGCCCAAAGCGCCTTGCATCGCCGAGAGGAAGCGATAATCGAGCGAGGTGACCCGGTTGTTCACCCAGTTGGGCGAATCCGTGACCCAATCCATCATCACGCCGGGCGCATAGGCGTGGGTGAAGCCATCCTGGATGCTCAGGCGGTCGAAGGGATCGGTATTGTCCGACGCCCAGACCTGGTCGGTGAGGCCCATGATCCCCAGATCGACCCGGCCCGCACCGCCGGCACAGTCTTCGATCTCCAGCTTGGGATGACGCCGGCGCAGCTCGGCCATGATCCCATAGAGATTGCGAATATAGGTCACATAAATTTCGGGCTGGCTTTGGGGATCTACTTCCGGCCATCCGGGCTCGGACCAGTTGCGATTGTAATCCCATTTCAGGAACTGGATGTCGTTCTTGCTCAGCAAATCGTCGAGCGATTTGAGGATATAATCGCGCACATCGCGCCGCGCCAGGTTCAACACCAGCTGGTTGCGGCCTTCCGAACGGGGCCGGCCCGGAAAGTTCATCACCCAGTCGGGATGGGCGCGGTAAAGGTTGCTGTCCGGATTGACCATTTCCGGCTCCACCCACAGGCCGAATTCCATCCCCAGCCCATGCACCTTGTCGATCAGCGGCTTCAGCCCGTTGGGGAATTTCGCGGGATTGACGGTCCAATCTCCCAATCCGGCATGATCATTGTTGCGGGCTCCGAACCAGCCATCGTCCATCACAAAGCGTTCCACCCCGATGCGGGCCGCTTTTTCGGCCAGGGCCATCTGCCCCTTCTCATCGACGGCGAATTCGGTGGCCTCCCAGCTGTTGTAGAGAATGGGCCGGAGCCGGGGCGCAGGCCGCTGCGGCATTATGCTGGCCATCTCGAAACGGTGGAGAAGGCGAGACGCGCCGCCCATGCCGTTGCCCGAATAGCCGCCGTAAAAGACCGGCGTTTCCAGGGATGCGCCGGGCTTCAGCGTATAGGCGAAATCGAAGGGGTTGAATCCGCCCACCACCCGCACGTCACCGAGGGGATTGCGATCCACGCTGATGCGCCAGGAACCGCTCCAGGCCAGAGCGCCGAACCAGACCGGCCCGCTCTCTTCTGCCGAAAGCCCGGCGCGATCGATCGCGAACCAGGGATTGGCCTGCATGCCGGTCGAGCCGCGACGGCTTTCGATGACGGTGCTGCCCTCGATGATGGCACGCTTCTGCAGCGACCATTCCGCGGCCCAGCGTCCCGTCAGATAATGGAGGCGATAATCGCTCGCCGTGGGAAGCGACCAGGCCGCAGACGACGCCTGGTCGATCCGCACCGCGGTCGCTGTATCGTTTCGAATGACGGCCGCGCGACCCACGATCCCGGTCGCCGGATCGATGGTGTAACGCAAGGTGACACGCAGCGCCCGGCGAATGTCGCTCATTTCCACCGTGACGTTGTTGCCTTCGGCATGGCCGGACCGGAAGGTCAGCACCACGTCCCGCACGCCATCGGGATAGGCGAGCTTGAGCGCGGGCTCGGTATACATGGGCCCACCCCAGCCCGGATATTCCTGGGGCGTGATCGAGTTGGCCGGGTCCATGCCCGAAAGATCGCGGGGCGCTTCGGCCTTCAGCGTGTCCGATGGAGCCAACCTGGCGCCCCAATAGACCGACTGCAACGCGCCGTTGCCATTGACGCCAAACGCATAGGTGACCTGCCCGCCGTCCAGCCGGAACATGCGCGTGGCCGGATCGAAATGCGCATCCGCATGCGCCAGCGCGGGAAAGGTGACCAGGCCGGCCGCATAGAGAAGGGAGCGAAGAGCCGCGAATGAATTCATGACGATGCGCTTTCGGAAGAAAGGTCGCGTGCCTGCTGAGATGCGGCGCTCGCGGATGGTGCCACCGCCATATTTTCGAGCGACCGGCCCCGCGTCTCCGGCACTTTGGCGATCACGAACACCCCGCCCGCCAGGCAGATGCCGCCATAGATGAGGAATGTTCCCGCCGTTCCCAGCGCCGCATTGAGGAACGGAAATGTGTAGGTCAGGACAAAGGACGCGATCCAAAGCACGGCCACCGATGCGGAGACGGCGGAGGCGCGGACCCGATTGGGAAATATTTCCGAAATCAACACCCAGGTCACGGGCGCCAGGGACATGGCATAGCATCCGATGGCGCTGAGCGTCAGCGCCAGGATGCCGATGCCGCCGGCGCCCAGGTGATAGGCGTAGCTGGCGGCGGCATGGGACAATCCGATGCCGAAACAGCCGAAAATCATCAACCCGCGCCGCCCCACCCGATCGACCAGGCCCATCGCGACCAACGTGAAGATCAGATTGATCGTCCCGGTGATGACGATGTTGAACAGGATGTCGCTGACGCCATAGCCGGCGTTGCGATACACCTCCTCCGCATAGTTGAAGATGATGTTGATGCCGCTGAACTGCTGGAGAATTGCCAACAGAAAGCCGATCAGCAGAAGCCCGCGGATTTCCGGCGAGAGCAAGCCGCGCCACCCCTCCCCCGCCGTCCCCTTGAGCGACGCGCCAATGGCTTCCGCTTCCCGCTCGCCATAGCTGGGCCCGCCGATGCGCGATAGAACCGCTTTGGCGTCCTCCTTGCGTCCGCGCGTCATCAACCAACGGGGACTTTCCGGAATCAAGGGAACGCAGATCAGCAAGATGAAAGCGGGGATCGCGACAGCGCTGAACATCCAGCGCCAGCCCAACTGGCCATTCCACGAAGCGGCAATGATGGCTTGGGTCGCCTGCGGCGGCACCGGCTGGGCGATGCGCCAGTTCGCGATCTGGGCCAGCAGGATTCCGATCACCAGGGCCAGCTGGTTGAGGCTTACCAGGCGCCCCCGCCAGCCGGCCGGGCTGACTTCCGCGATATAAGTCGGCGAGATGTTGGACGCCAATCCGATCGCCACGCCGCCCAGAATACGCCAGGCGATGAAGGCACTGAAACTGAAGGACCAGCCGGTCAGGATGGAGGAGCCGGCGAACACGATCGCCGCCACGGCAAGAGCAGCGCGGCGGCCATAGCGGTCGCTGATGCGTCCCGCGATCAAAGACCCGAGAAAGCACCCCACCAGGGCAGAGCTGTTGGCCCAGGCGATGGCCTGCGGGCTGCGCAAATGGAAATACGCTTCATAGAATGGCTTGGCGCCGCCGATCACCACCCAGTCATAGCCGAACAAAAAGCCGCCAAAGGCGGCAACGAATGCGATGAGCCAGACATACCCCAGCCGGATATCGGCGTCGGAGGCTTCGGCAGGTTGGGCAATAGAAACGCTATGCATGGATCAGGTCCCCGGAATTACTGCGCCATTGCGCGTCTGACTCTCCTGATGTTCTTCAACCTTACTGCTCCGCTCCGACGCCGTCCGCCATCGGCTGCGGAAGACCGGGCACATCCACCGCGAATGCGAAAAGCCCGCCCGCCAGGGGTTGCCCGGCAAGATCTTGCGGTCCAAGGCCATGTCTGGCCGTGGTCACATAGGCTGTCCTCAGCGCGTCGCCGCCAAAGGCCAATTTCGTGACATGGGCACAGGGCAGTTTCACTTCCGCGACCTGTCGGCCATCCGGCGAGAAGCGCCGGACGCACCATCCGCCCCAGAATGCCACCCACAGACAGCCTTCCGCGTCCACCGTGGTGCCGTCGGGAAAACCGTCCTCCGGCTTGAAGCGAATGAGCGGGGTTTTATGCCCCAACGCGCCATCCTCGCCGACCGCGAAACGATACAGCACATAGTCCAACGTATCGGTGGCGTAGAACGCCCGGCCATCCGGACTGAAGGCCGGACCGTTGGAGATGCAATAGCCGGCATCCACCAGGACCGGGGCCGGCTCCGCGCCCCAGCGATAGATGGCGGCGCTTTTCCGCCGGCTGTCTTCATCCATGCTGCCGAACCACAGCCGGCCGCGTCGATCGATGCCGGCGTCGTTGAGACGATTCTGCGGATAATCACCTTCCACGCGCGCCAGGATTTCGAATGCGCCGGTCCCAGCATGAAATCGCGCCACGGCGCCGGGCAGGCCGACCAGAAAACTTCCCCGCGCTTCGGGAAGAACGAAGCTCACCTTGGCGGGCGCGGTCCAGCTTTGATGGCGGCCTGTATCGGGTTCGAAACGGTGAATCCGCCGTTCGACAATATCGACGAACCATACGGACTTTTCCGCGGCAGACCAGAACGGCCCTTCGCCCAGATCGGCCTGGAGCGGCCAGACGCATTCAACCGAGGCCATGAAAAGCCTCCACAAAGTCTCGCGCCTTTTCCAATACCGAGGCCGCATCGCGCCCCGGGCGGTATATCGCCGATCCGATGCCGAAGCCGGCCGCTCCCGCCTTTCTGTATTCTCCTATTTTCTCGATCGTGACCCCGCCCACGGGCAGCACTGGCATATGGGCGGGCAAGACCTCCCGCAGCGCGCGGAGCGCCGCCGGCGAAACCATATCGGTGGGAAAGGCTTTCAAGGCGTCGGCCCCGGCATCGATCGCGGCGAATGCTTCGCTGGGCGTGACGAAACCCGGAACCGACAGCAGGCCAGCCGCCTTGGTCGCAGCAATGACGGCCGGATTGGTGTTGGGTGATACCACCAGCTCTGCCCCGCAGGCGGCAACGATGGCCACTTCGGGAACGGACAGAACCGTGCCGGCACCCACCAGCAGCTTATGGCCGTGCACACGCTTCAGGATGGCAATGCTTTCCGGCGCGTCGGGCGAATTGAGCGGGACTTCCGCGCAAAGAAGACCGGCGGCGACCAGGGCTTCGCCAATCTCCGCCGCCTCCGCCGGACGCAGGCCCCGCAAGATCGCAATGAGCGGCCGCGTCGACAACATATGCTTCCAGCGAGATCCGCTCACATCGAACCCTTTCGCGCCTGCCATGTCCGCCACAGCCCCCGCGCCGTCGCGGCCCCCGCATCGGCGATGCCGACATCCGCCATGCCCAGGCTGGTCAAAGCGAGACGATAAAGGTCCGCCAGATGCGGTCCCGCAATGATGATGATCGATTGGGACGCAAACCGTTTGGTGGCGCCGCCTATTTCATGGCCAATGAGAAGGCCGGAGAGATAAGACGCCAGCCCCTTGGCGTCTTCCGGATGGAACAGACCTTGGGTGCGGACATTGAACAGGCCGTGCAGCAGATCCGGATCGGCCGCCGCATCGCCGACCCCTTGAAGATAGGCTTTTTCGTCCCGGATATTTTGTGCCTTGTCCGGCATCAGCCAGCCCAGGATCGAATGATCCTTCAGCAGCGCGAACATCTCGCCCGTCATGTAAGTGCGGAATTCCCGGATCTTCCCATTCTCCAGCACGGCCCATTTGCTGTGGGTGCCGGGCGCGATCACCAGACCGTCCGCATTTTCCAATCCCAGAATCTGGACCTCTTCCCCGCGCATGACATCGCGATGGCGCAAGCCATCGACCGCCGATCCGCCGCCGACGACATGCGTCCCGGCTTGCCCCGGAACCGGAATGATGGTGCGGGAAAGCTCTTCGGCCCCAAAAGGACATTCGCAATAAGCCGCTTCCACCCAACCGTTGCGGCTGCCGATCATGCCGGACATCAGAACGGGAATGTCGCGGAACCCATCCGTCCGCCAATCCGCGATGAGCCCCTCCAGCGCGGCATCGAAATTACGCGCCCCTACCGCCGACAGACCCAATTCTCCGCTTCGGCTCTCCAGCACATTCCCGCGCCCGTCGATCCGATAGGCGCGATTGTTGGAGGTCCCCCAATCGATCCCGATCAACGCTGTTTGCGCGAGCGTCATTGCCCGACCTAAAGAGCGCTCAACCGGCCGCCATCGGCGGTGACGGTCGAGCCGGTCATGAAGGCCGCATCGCTGGACGCCAGGAACGCCACCACCGCCGCAATGTTTTCCGGCTGTCCCAGCATATTGTCCGGCACCTTCTCTTCCCCGCTGGCGATGTTGGGGCTGGTCCAGAACATGGGGGTATCGATCGCGCCCGGCGCCACGGCATTGGCCCGGATTCCCAACGCTTTTCCTTCGATGGCGGTGCTGCGCGTCAAGGACGTCAGCGCGGCCTTGGCCGCCGCATAGGGCGCCACGCGCGCGGTCGTCTGGAAGGCATGAATACTGGAGACGTTCACGATGGCGCCGCCCGGCCGCATCATTCTGAGCGCTTCCTGGGTGAAATAGACCGCGCCCATGAAATTCACATCCATCAGCCGGCGCCATTCGTCGCCGCTGAAATCTTGAATCGGCTTGAACGCCATATATCCGGCGACATTGACCACCACATCGACATGGCCGAAGCGCGCCATTGCGGCCTTCATCGCGGCGGCGACATCGTCGTCCCGCGAGACGTCGCAATCCAGGCCCAGAACGCCGACGGCGCCATCCGTTGTGCAGGCCCGCATGACCGCGTCCCGCTTCTCCGCGGCGGCGGGCAGATCCACCAGGACAAGCGTCGCGCCTTCGGCGGCAAAGCGCCGTGCCGTGGCCGCGCCGATGCCGCCGGCCGCGCCCGTCACGACCACCACCTTGTCCCGGAAGCGGTCCTGCCTGATTTCGGCGTCTACCATTCGCGCAGACTCCCATCATCGCCCCGCCATGCCGGATTGCGCCAGCGATGCGGGTTTGTCGCGGCGTGCCGGACGCGCGCTTCATCGATGGCGATCCCCAGTCCGGGGGCCGCGAGCGTCTTGATCATCCCGCCTTCGAGATCGAACGGCACTGGATCTTGAAGATAGGTAAGAAGGTCGTGCTCCCTGGTGTTGTAATGAATGCCCAGGGACATTTCCTGGATCACGAAGTTGGGCGTGGCCAGCGCGAGTTGCACGCAAGCGGCCAGCGCGATGGGTCCCAAAGGACAATGCGGCGCGATCGCGACATCATAGGTTTCCGCGAAGGCGGCGATCCGCCGGCATTCGGAGATGCCGCCCGCATGCGCAAGGTCCGGCTGGGCGACATCGATGATGGCGCCTTCCAGAAACGGCTTGAAATCCCACCGGCTGTACAGGCGTTCGCCCAGGGCAATCGGGATGGACGTCTGGGCGGCAATTTGCCGGATCGCTTCCGGTTGCTCCGACAAAAGCGGTTCCTCGATGAAAAGCGGACGCAGCGGTTCCAGCAGCAAAGCCAGCTGGCGGGCCATGGGTTTGTGGACCCGGCCATGAAAATCGATGGCCACATCGAGGCCAAGCGCTTGAACGCGGCTCACCCGCTCCACCGCCCCATCCAGCAAACGCGGGCTGTCGAGCCGGCCCATCTGCGCCGTCGCATTCATTTTCACGGCACGGAATCCTTGCGCGCGCCGCTGCTCGGCCTGCTCGACCACTTCGCTGGGCGAGTCGCCGCCGATCCAGGCGTAAGCCTGGACCTTGTCGCGTACCCGTCCTCCCAGAAGCTGCCAGACGGGAACACCAAGCGTCTTGCCCTTGATGTCCCAAAGCGCCTGATCCAATCCGGAAAGCGCCGACATCAGCACCGGGCCCCCGCGATAGAAGCCGAGCCGGTAGGCCAGCTGCCAAATGTCTTCGATTTGCCCAGCATCCGCGCCCAGGAACCGGTCCCGGAGCGACTCGAAAGCGCCTTCGACCGCTTCGGCATGCCCTTCCAGGCTGGCCTCACCCCAACCGACAACGCCGTCATCCGTCTCGATGCGCACGAAAAGCCAGCGGGGCGGCACGCGGAACGTCTCGATCCTGGCTATGGCAGTCATGCGCGACCTCCCGAACGCCGCGATTGGTGGCGCGCGCTTTTGACCGCCTTGGATATGGAAAGGCCCGTGCCGGCCAGCAACCGCCCCATCGCCTGACGCGCCGCCGCAGCATCGCGGCGGCGAATGGCGTCCAGCACCGATCCATGATCCCGCAGGGAATCGAAGGGATTGGCCGACGTCTCGGCCGAATGGAACAATAGCGTGTTGAGGGCCGCATGGATCAGCGAGCCCAGGGGCTGCATGAAGGGATTTCCTGTCGCCTCCAGGATCGCTTCATGGAAAGCGAGGTCCGCGCTGGTCCAATCCGCGATATCCTTGGCCGCTTTCATGGCCGCGAACGCCTCTTCCAACTCGCGCAGATGGCGCTCGTTGCGCTGGCCGGCCGCCATCGCCGCGGCTTCCGGCTCGATGATGACGCGCAGCTTCTGGAAATTCTGCGCAAATTCCGAATAGTCGAAAACGCGGCAGTAAAGATCCAGAACGACCGGATCCAGCAGATTCCAGTAGCGCGAAGGCCGGACCTGTGTGCCGCTCTTGGGCCGCGACACGATCAAGCCTTTGGCTCCCAATATCTTGATCGCTTCGCGCAACACCGTCCGGCTGATGCGCAGCTCCGCCATCAACTCGGGTTCGATGGGCAATGATTGAGACGGCGCGTAAGTGCCATTGAGGATGCGCAGACCG
This sequence comes from Alphaproteobacteria bacterium, assembly GCA_017307355.1. GTDB lineage: Bacteria > Pseudomonadota > Alphaproteobacteria > Micropepsales > Micropepsaceae > Rhizomicrobium. Next base: position 48,296 of record JAFKFG010000011.1, on the reverse strand, counting down.
ATTTCCTCGACCACGGACCAAAGAAGGCTGCGCCCGCGAATCTCCGGCGACGCCGCTTTCACTGGTCGGGATGTGGATTTGAGGCGTGGTTTCATTGACAGACTTTTACATCCTATCATACGATGATAGTCCGGCGGGCGGGGACGCGCAATGACGCTGACGATTGTGGACGGCCTGATCATCGGGCTTTATCTGCTCGTGGTGATCGCGATCGGCGTGGCATTGCGCCGGCGCACCCGGACCAGCGAAGACTTCTTCCTGTCCGGCCGTTCCATTCCCGCCTGGGTGGCGGGCCTCGCCTTCATGTCGGCCAATATGGGCGCCCAGGAAGTGGTGGGCATGGCCGCATCGGGTGCGAAATACGGCCTGGCGACCAGCCATTTCTATTGGGTCGGGGCGATCCCGGCGATGGTCTTTCTGGGCCTTTTCATGATGCCGCTTTATTACGGCTCACGGGCGCGGTCGGTGCCGGAATATCTCAAGCTCCGCTTCGACGAAAAGACCCGCCTGCTGAATGCCACCACTTTCGCTTTCATGACCGTGATATCGTCGGGTATCTCCATGTATGCGATGGGCCTTCTGCTCAATCTGCTTCTGGGATGGCCCTTCGATCTCAGCATCTGGCTGTGGGCGGGCATCGTCCTCATCTATGTCTTCATGGGCGGCCTGACCTCGGGAATCTATAATGAGGTCCTGCAGTTCTTTCTGATCGTGTTCGGCTTCGCCCCGCTCGTCATTCTGGGACTGGTTGATATCGGCGGCTGGTCGGGGCTGATGGCCAGCCTTGCAGACATATCGCTGCAGCGGGGCTATCCGGCCGATGCGCTCACCACCGTATGGCGCCATACGGGAAGCGCCGACACCAATCCCCTGGGCGTGGGATGGTTCGGCATCAGCATGGGATTGGGCTTCGTGCTGTCCTTCGGCTATTGGTGCACGGATTTTCTGCTGGTGCAGCGGGCCATGGCCGCCGACTCGCTTTCGGCGGCCCGCCAAGCGCCCATCATCGCGGCCATCCCCAAGCTGCTATTTCCCGCACTCGTGATCCTTCCCGGCATGATCGCCATCGGGCTGACGCATCGCGCCGGCGGGCTGACCTTCCCGCTCAAGCCGGATGGATCCCTGAATTACGATCTCGCCATGCCCCTGATGCTGGCGCGCTATCTTCCCACCGGCCTTCTCGGCCTGGGGATCACGGCCCTGATGGCAAGCTTCATGTCGGGCATGGCGGGAAACGTGACCGCGTTCAACACGGTCTGGACCTATGACCTTTATCAGGCCCATATCCGGCCCAATGCATCGGACACGCATTATTTGAATGTCGGGCGGATCGCCACCGTCGCCGGCGTGCTGTTGTCGATAGCCGCCGCCTATCTGGCCGCCCGCTTCAACAACATCATGGATCTGTTGCAGCTGGTGTTTGCGTTCGTCAACGCGCCGCTTTTCGCCACCTTCCTGCTGGGAATGTTCTGGAAACGCACCACCGGACATGCGGCCTTTGCCGGGCTTTTACTAGGCACGATCGGCGCCGCGCTGCATCACGGCCTGACCATTCCCCAGCACGCCATTCCGGGGATCAAGGGCGGTTGGCTCTTCATCGTTCACACGTATCCCAGTGAAATGGCCCAGAATTTTTCCACCGCCATTATGGCCTGGACGGCCTGCTTTCTCGTGACCGTGACGGTCAGCCTGATCACCGCCCCCCGCCCGGACGATCAACTCAAGGGCCTCGTCTATTCCCTGACGGAGAAGGGATATGAGAAACCGGCCCATTGGTATCTCAATCCCACTTTGCTGGCGCCGCTGGTTCTGGGCGCCGCCTTCGCACTCAACCTCATCTTCTGGTGACTCATGGGACTGGATCTGCGTCTGCCGATCGGAGCGTTGTTCACCGCCCTCGGCCTTGTGTTGATCGTCTATGGCGCGATCAGCGATCCCGCGATCTACGCCCGGTCGCTGGGCATCAATATCAATCTCGATTGGGGATGCGTCCTTCTGGTTTTCGGTGTGGCCATGCTTGCGGCCAGCTGGCGCCGAACCGCGAAATAGCCGTCCCCGCTGCGCCTAGAGATCGCCGAAGAAAGCGGCGATGTCCTTTTTGGCCGCTCCGTTCGACAACAAAATGGCCAGCGCGATGCGCGCATGCCGCGCGTCCAGCGGGCCTGCCGGAATCAATCCGCGTGCGATAAGGTCCATCTCGCCGCCGGCATAGCCATAAGAGTGCGTGAGCGTTTCCCCCGCGCCCGTCCGGCTGGCGAAAATCACCGGCATCGGCATGGCTTCCAGGATGGCCGGCACGGTATCGGCGACATGGCCTGCGCCGGGTAGCGCCAGCACCAGGGCGTCGCATTTGGGAAAATTCTTCACCAATTGAGGCTCGAGCCCCGGACCGGCTTCCAGGATCGGCACGACCGTCTCGCGGCCACCCCAGGAAAGACGCGGCAATCGCTGTTCCGGACGAAGCATGAAGCGCACGCGGCCCTCCACGACCCAGCCAAGGGGCCCGAATGGCTCCGACGAAAAAGCATGGGTGCGAAAGGCATGGCGCTTTCTGGCCAGCGGCGCCCAATGAATTTCATCATCGAACACCACCAGCACACCCTTGCCGCGGGCAGCCGCACTGCCGGCCACCCGGCAGGCCGCGATGAGATTGGCATCGCCATCGGCCGAAGGCTGGTTGGCCAGCCGCATCGCGCCGGTCACGACGATCGGCGTGTCGGTGCGGGTCAGAAGCTCCAGGGCGAAAGCGGTCTCCTCCAGCACGTCGGTGCCATGGGTGATCACCACCCCGTCATGGCTGGCGGCGGCATCCTCCGCCGCTTTGGCGATTGCGGCGATATCGGCGATGGAAAAGCCGGCGCTGGGCCGCGACAGCACCGGGATCAGGGTTATCCGGGCCTCGGGAAGAACCCGCGCCAGCATTTCCACAAAAGGCGGCGGCGCGCCGAGATTGCCGCCCTTGTCCGACGCCCGCATGGCGATGGTGCCGCCGGTGGTGAGAAGCGCGATCCGCATCCGATTATCCCTTCTGGACCCAGAATCTGTACATGCCGGAGAAGATAGCCGGACTTTCGCCTTCAAACAGATGCCAGTTGTGAAGATCGGTGGCGGCGGGATCGCCGGGAAAGCGTTGCCGGTACGCCTGCCGGGTCGCGAAATCCGTCTCAAACCCCAGAAATGTCAGATCATTTTCCCGCAAAAACGCTTGGATGGCCGGAAGGCGCGTCCGCGCTTCCCCGACATGAAAAAGAAGGTCGCGGCAACTGCTGATGCCGAAGAAATCGTCGGAAGCCGCGATGTCAAAATCCTCGCGCGCGTCCGCGTTCAGCAAATCCTGGCGGCACCGCCGGATGCCGTCGGCGGATATGCCGTATCCAGCGCGCGCGGCAAATTCCTGGGCCCGCACGATACTTTTTCGGGCCGCTTCGCTGTAAAGGCCGACCATCATGAAACCGCCCGACCGCGACAGCGGCAACATCGCGCGCCAACCGGCATAGGGGTCGGCCAGATGGTGCAGCACGCCGGAACATTCCACCACGTCGAAGGTGCGGCCGATATCACCCAGCTCCAGCAAATCCGCTTGCGCGAATTCGATGGCACTCAATCCCCGTTCGAGCGCTTTGCGTTTGGCATAACCAAGACTGGCAAGGCTGAGGTCCACTGCCAGAGTGCGCGACCGGATGCCTTGCGCGATCTCGAGAGCCAGCTGACCGGTGCCGCAACCGACGCTGAGAATGTCCGCGACGTCCACCGCACCCGCGTGCCGAACGTCGGCCAGCGGAAATCTCTTGCGCAAATATTCGTTGATCGTGACCACCTGCTCCTGTCGCGGAATGCGTACCCAGCGAGGATAGGGATTTGCTTCATATTGTTGCCGGTTCAGCTGCGAGATCGCATTCTCGATCCCCGTCAACTTCGGCATGGCCGCGCGCAGACACGCCTCTTCCTGCGGCTCGCGCAGTTGCTGCGCCAGAATGGCGGCGATCGGCTCCGGCCATGAAAAATCGAATAATTTGTCCGCACCGGGAATGGAAAGAAGCGGAAAATAGGAGGCCACCGCCAGTATGTGTGGGACGGAGACTTGCTCCCCACGCCCCAGGGCAGCACTCAAGGCGTCGCGCAGATCGGCGGCCCGGCTCGCTTCATCTTCAGCGCGGAAGAACACATATTCGTTGATGAAGCATTGGCGCGCCAGCGCGGCATGGAATTCCATGCCGGCATCCTCCATGCCGCCGCCCCTCACCGCTTCCAGCAGCACGCGCCGCGCCATGGTGAGAAAACGCTCGATATCGAGATCGGCATTTTGTCCCGAACCCAGCAACGCGCGGAACAATACGTCACGCGCCAACGCCGCGGAACCTTCCGGCCCGAACAATTCCGCCGCCGTCAGGCGCCGCGGCCATGCCGTTGCCGCCCGGGCGATTGAAGCGCCCGTCCCTGCCCCTTGCTTGACGAGGCTGGCGGCGCTGCGAGAAAGCTCGCTCGGCCGGACCCACGTTTCGGTGATGGCGCGCAGCATGGCGTCACGCAGTGGGGCATTGTCGCCTGCCCAGCGCAGCGGCCCGGCGATTTCCGCGAAAATCCGTCTGGCCTCGCTGGTGTCACGGATGCGCAGGGACTGGAGGATTGTTTCCAATGCCGCCCCGGCATCGCCCTGGATCGCCAGCATTTCCGCCAGGCCGTTCAGGCCCTCGCTGTCCTGCGGCTTGACGACGGTCAGGCGTCGATAGGCAGTGCCGGCCTCCGCGAACCGCCCTTGCACGCTCAACATCCGGCCGAGATTGCCCAGGGCCTGGGCATAATCCGGCACCAGGGCAAGCGCCTGGCGCGCGCTCGCCACGGCGTTCTCGAGATCACCCCGATGAAACAGCGCCGCGCCCAGATTGTTCAGTGCCTCGGCATAATCCGGCTGCAGGGCCAGCGCGTCGCGATAGCAGGACACGGCCTCGTCCAGCGCTCCGCGCTCGAACAGCACGGTGCCGAGATTGTTATGCGCCTGCGCCTGACCCGGCTGGAGTGCCAGCGCCTTGCGGTAGCTGGCCTCGGCCTCTTCCAGCAGACCAAGCTCGCAGAGCGCAGTGCCGAGATTGCTGTGCGCCGCTGCCAGTTCCGGCTCGAGCGCGATCGCCCGGCGGTAATGCGCGACGGCATCGTCCAGGCGCCCCGCCTGATGAAGCCTCAACGCTTGCGCGAACAAGCCCCGGGCGTCCGGCGATTGCGTCACGCGGCTGCCCCCCCGGATTTGCGAAAGACCGTCAAGGCAGTCCTTGGAATGACCCTGGGCGGGATCATACTGCCCAGGGTCCTCTTTTCAATCCGGCTGTTCAGTAACTGAACCGCACGCCCGCATGGTACATACGACCCAGGACATCATACACGCTGGGGTTTGTCGTCGAATAGGCATTGTTGCTGGGGCTGTAGCCGACGATCTGCGGCGGCGGCGTATTGAGTGTGTTGTCCACCGATGCATAGATCTGAATATTGTCGTTCCACCGATAGCTGCCGCGCAAATCGAGATAGGCGACTGCGGGGATGTCGTTATTGTCGATCTGAACGCCGGAGGTCCAGCCATTGGTCAGGTTGGCCGAGCCAATGTAGCGTGTCTGCACCGTGCCGCTCCACGGACCCTCGAGGTAAGTGGCCGACAGATTGAAGTGCAGCTTGGGCACACCCGTGAACTGCGAGCCGCCGCCCATGCTGCCGGCAAAATCATAGGTCGCCTGCTGACCGGTGGCCGGGTCGATGACGCCGAATTCCGTTTCGGTTTCCTCGTCGGTATAATTGCCTGTCAGGTGCAGGGCGAGATTGCCGTCAAGGAAATCCGTTGTGTAGTCGGCGTTGAAGTCCAAGCCCGAGGTCATCAGGAAGCCGTTGTTGTACGGGAAGGTGTAGACATACTGCAGACCGTTCGGGTTTGACCCGGGAACTTTCGTCCCGGTATAGCGCCAATTGGCGCAATAGCCGGTCCCAGTTCCGGGATTGGCGATGTTGGGAACGGAGACGATGCCATCGGGTGTCGTTGCACCCGCCAGACAAGCGTTGCGCTCAAAAGTCGTGCTGGGTGAAACGATGATGTCCTTCACGTTGATATTATACCAGTCGAAAGACAGGGTCAGGCCCGGCACCCAACGCGGGGTCAGGACGATACCAGCGGACCAGGTGATCGCCTTTTCCGGCTGCAGGCTTGTGCTGCCCGCCGCCATGGAGAGGGCCGCGGCCACGTTGCTGCCCGTGATGTAGTCGACCTGGCCGCCGGACGCGGGAATGACATTGAACAGCTCCGCCAGGTTGGGCGCACGGATGTCGAAGGACCAGGTGGCGCGCGCCCGGATATCGTCATTCAGCTGGCTGGTGACGCCCAGCTTCCAGGTTTCCACCAGCCCGCTGGTCGAGTAGCTGGTCATGCGTCCGGCCATGTTGGCGTTCAGGTCCCGGACAAAACTGTCCTTGAGAATGGGAATATCGAGTTCGCCGAAGCCTTCGATGATGTTGTACTGGCCCCTGACCGGTATGAAGTTGCCGCCGCCAAGTGCACCCAGCGCGCCAAGCGGGTCGGCCGTGCTCACCATGGTTTCCTTGCGGTATTCCACGCCGAAGGCAGTGGAGGGCGCACCCGCACCGGTCAAATCCCAAGGCAATATGCCTTGCATGGAAGCTCCGGCCGTATCCTGCTGCATGTTCAGGAAATAATAGTCGTTATGGTCCACGACATAGTCGACCGCTTGCGGCGTCAGCACATTGAGCCCCATGGGGTTCAGAGGCACGCAGCGATTGGTGGGATTGGTGAGGGTGGAGCGGCAAGCGATGCTGCCGATAGCCAGGCCCGAAGAACCCACATTTCCCGGCGTGACAAACACCGAGTCGACCGCATTGGCGTAATTCTGCGTGATTTCGATGGACGTGTAATGCTCATGCAGATGGGTTTCGCTGTGCTGGATGCTGGCATTCCATGACCAGTCATTGCCAAGCGCGCCGTTCACATCGAAGACCCCGCGATAGAACTGGCGGTTGGTGATTTCCACCGGCGTGCCGACCGCGTTTGCAAACTGCTTCACGCCCACGCCGGGCGTGGGCTGGATGAAGCCGCCCTGGGTGCTGGCCGTGCCGACACTGGTGACGGTGATGGACCTTACCTTCTGCGCGATCATTTGATCGCGGAGGGCGGGCGGCAAAAACGCATTATCCTGCTGGATCACGGCATTTTGCTGGATGGTCAGGCTCGAGCCCGTGGCGCCAACCTTGCTGTACTGCAGGGTCACGCCCGCCTGGATATCCGGCGTGAATTTGTAGCTGCCGTAGAAGAAAGCGGTTTCCGTCAGAAGCGGATAGGTCGCCAGGCCGATCTGCGATGGGGACAATGATTGGTTGGTCGAGCCCCCGTAACAGCCCGTGTTCGTTCGGGACGTGGTTGTGGCGCTGTAGGGTGGTAGAGCGCTATTGCTGTAATAATTGCAATTGGGCGCCGTGAAATTAGACATCGCGCCGCCGGGGCCGAATTGGATGCCGGTTATAGGCGTTCCCCCCGGATTAATAGTGGATGCGCTGATGACGCCGCCCGGCGTGCTGCTGTTGCCCGCGCCCCTGATGATGATGTTCTTCGGTACATTGGGATTGGTCACGGCATTATAGGCCGGATTGGCGACCGCGGCCGGATTGTTGAACCAATGCAGCTGCGCCATATAGGCCGTGTCCGGCGAGTCGGTGTAAGTCGCGGCCCATTCGATATGGGCGCGATCGCCGAGAAGGTCGAAGCCGTGGGTGAGCGTGAATCCATACTGGCGACGAAGGTCCTGGCCCGTGTCCTGGAGGTCGACAGAGGCTTTAAAGCCAGTGAAGTTCTTGTTGATGATCAGATTGACCACGCCGGCGACCGCATCCGAGCCCCAGGCTGCCGAGGCACCGCCCGTCACCACATCCACGCGTTGGATCAAGGAATTGGGAATGGTGTTGAGGTCCACGCCATATTGCACGCCGGCCCAGACTTCGCGCTCGCCATCGATCAAGACCAAAGTGCGGGTGACGCCCAGATTGCGCAGGTTGATGCTGCTGATGCCGACGGCGCCGGAATTGCCGGCATTGCCCTGGGTGCCGTTCTGGGGACTCTGGGCCGTGCCCATCATGGGAAGCTGGCGCAAGGTCTGGCCGATATCCGCATTCGCGGCTTGTTGAAGCTGTCCGGAATCGATTACGGAAACCGGCGTGGGCGCCGTATAACCGGCGATGGAAATACGCGACGCGGAAACCACCACGGTTTCGGAATTTTCGGCATTCGTCTGCTGCTGCGCCGGAGCGTTCTGCGCCAATGCGGCACCCGCCGTCAGAGCAAGCACGCCAACACTGGCCACCAGATGGGCACGGACTTTTTTCGTCCTTACGTTACGCATCTTTCCCTCCCCTTGATCGGTGCCCGTTTATCGCGGGCCACCTAGCTTGTTTCGATAATGCGGAATTCTCCCCTTCACTCTGGGCGGCTACAGACAAACGCATCGATGCGAAGGCTTGGAAAAGCGCCCACACTTTCCCAAATCGCTGTCACGGCTTCGAGCATGAACGCGGCGGCGCTATCGGCCGGTATTTGCGCGCGATAACAAAAGCGCCTGAGATTGGGCGGCAGATATTCGCCACCGGCATGGTCGCGCGCGCGGACCGCGATTTGGCGAACCAAACCGGTCCGAAGAGCTTTTCCGATGGCAATATCGGTCATGCCCACCCCCGAGGGCATGTCCGCCCCCTTTAAGCCACTGTAGACCCAGCGTTTAATCGCATCGGAAAAATATATTTCGTTTTGACGTTGAGGGTCCGGCGCCCGAAAACGTCATGCGGGTCACCCCCCGCAAGCGGTTGCAGGCCTGCACGCGGCCGAATTCTAAGCACCTGAAAATCAATCGCGAATCCCTCATTCCGCTGGAAACATGGGAATATGCGGGAATAGCGGTGGCCGAACGCTCGCACCAGCGGCGAAAGGTCGAACGCGGAATCAGGCGCCCCGCTGCAGCCAATACCGGCAAAGATGCCAGCACGCATGCATGCGCCTGCCGGCGGGCGCGATCCACGCGCGCACGCGCGCCCACAATTCATCCGCATGCGAGAGCAAAAGGGAGGCCGCGATCCCCAGCGCCAGCGAGGCCGCGATCTGGAGGAGCCAGAATTTCCCGAACCTGGCATGCAGGATGATGTCCGTCACATACACGGGAAAAATATTGAAGAGATAAATATAGAAGCTGGCTGCGGCGATCGCGCCCACCGCGCGGCCGACGGGTCTGGGCATCGGGATACGGCGCACAAACACGATCAGGCCGGCCGCGACAATCATCGCCGCCACATGCGTGTCATTCCAGCCCCACGCCATGGCCGAAAGCGTTGCCAGCATGGCGAACAGGGCCAGGCGCAATTCTCGCCCGGCAATAGCTATCGCCCAGCCGGCGGCGAAATAGACCAGCATCTGATCCGGGCTGCGGAACACGTGCGCGGGCGCGTCCAGCAGCAGGCCGCCAATCAACCGGATCGCCAAAGCCGTGCCCACAAAGGCGAGACTGAAGAATAGGGGCTGCCGCGCGGCGAACTTGCGGACCGGCGCCACGGCCAGCACCAGACAGATCACGGCGACACACCAGGTCAGGCTCTCTATGAACCAGTAGGTGTTGAGGATGCCGCCCCAGTCGCCACGAAACGTGCTGATGAAAAACTGATGCGACCAACGGACTTCCCCATTTATCGCGGAAACCGCCAGCATGATCACGAGATAGATCGACATATAGCGCCGGGCGAAATCCAGGAACGCCGCGCCGGACTCGCCCGCCACCAGGCGCGGTTGCTGAAATCTTGCCCAACTGAATCCGGACAGCATCATCAACAGATCCGCCCCGCCCTGCATGTTGTTCAGCGCGTGCTGGAACAGGATTTGCGTGATGGCGAGAGAACGCACGAGAATATCGCTTTCCAGCGACATCATGCGCCAGGTATCGGAGCGCGGCGCCGTCTTGGCCCGCGCCAGGCTCCGCAAGCGGGCCAGCGGGAACGTCTCCCAACCCTCCGGCGCCTCGCCCAGCGCTTCCTCGATGGCGATCGAGCATTGGACATAGCTGAGGGAATCGCCGCTCAAACTGTCGAAGCTGTCGGTCTCCGCCAACGGAGCTCCGCGCGCCAACCGCCGGTAAAGTTGCTCGACTGCCTCAATGGGATTGCGTGCGGCGGGCTGGCTTTTGCCGGCGCGGCCGGCGCGCAGAATGGCCGGATAATCGACTTTTCCGCCTGGGACGCGCGGGATTGCAGGAAGCGGAACGAACGCAAACATGTCCTCCGGAAGATCAAGCGGAGCCAGCGCCTCCCGCGCTTTATCGAGATCCGCCTGAGCGGCGGCGGCGATCGCCACCAGAGTGTCATCGCCCGCGGCGAAGGCTTCGACTCCGGCCTCCCGAAACCGGGCCTCAAGATCGTCCAGTCCGATCCGCAAACCGAACAATTTCACAAAACGGCTCTTGCGTCCGGTGATGCGAAATATGCCGGGCGCAATCTCGACCGCCAGATCGCCGGTGCGCAGCACATCGGCACCCGGCGGGTCGGCCATGTTCCGCCGCTCGCTCGCATACCCCATCATCACATTGGGCCCGCGGTAAATAAGTTCGCCCGGCTCGCCGGCAGCGGCACGCGCGCCGCTCTCATGCTCGAGCCAGATCTCGCCGCTAGGGATGGCCTGGCCGATCGCATCCGGGTACCGCGACAACAAGTCGGGGCGGAGATAGGCGATGCGGGCCGTGGCCTCGGTCTGGCCATACATGATGAAGAGCCGGGCCCGGGTTCTGCGGGCCTCGGCGGCCACGCGCGCCGCGAGATCCTTCGCCATGCGCCCGCCCGCCTGGGTCAATGTCGCCACGCTCGCGGGCAAGTTCGCCAAGAGGCCGCAGCGTTCCATCAATTCATAGCTATGCGGCACCCCGGCCAGACCCGTCACGCCGCGCGCCTGGAGCAGATCGCGGAACACAGGATCGGCCACGCTCAACTCCGTCAGCACGATCGACGCCCCCACCGCCAAATGCGAGTTCAGCACCGACAGCCCATACGAATAGGAAAGCGGCAAGCTGGTCACGGCACGGTCCGCCGCGGTGAGGCCAAGATAGGCCGCGATCGCGCGCGCATTCGCGTCCAGCGCCGTGGCGCTCAGCCGAACCAGCTTGGGACTGCCTGTCGAACCGGAGGTGGACAATAAAAGAGCCAGTTGCGGGTGCGGCGGGCATTCCCAGGGGGTCGGCGCGATCCGCAAGCACCAATCGCCGTCCGTCCCGTCAGGGGCATAGCGTGCGTCGGGCCGATAGTGATCGAGAACGGAGCCGGCCGGCGCGCCGCCGGAATGCAGGATCACCGGCACGCTGGCCCGAAGCGCGCCCAGATAGGCCACCACCGCATCCGCGCGGCTCCGCGCCTCGATCGCCAGCAGCTTCACGTCATCGGGAAGGGCCGCCGCGAAGTGGTCCGCCATGCCGGCGAGTTGGCGATATGAAATCGCGCCGCCACCCTCGCCGATCAGCGCGGGCGCTTCCCCCCATCTCTCAAGATCCGCCGCAAAGCGTGGAGCAATCCGCCCGCCGCCCAACATGGCTCCCCCAGCCCAACGCACCCAAAATCAACGAATGCCGGACCGCCCTTGTCAAGTGACCCGCCGCAAATCCCCTTCCGACACACCGGAAAGGTGCCGAACCCTCAAGCGGAAGACCGGCCGCTCGAAGCCGACGACCTGCTTTTCTATATCGGCGAAACGTCGATGCCCATGACCGCCTTCATGCGCCGGCACGGCCTCTTCATGGATACCGATGGCCTGCATTTCGACCTGACGCAGTTCGGCGCCATCAGGACACTCGCGGATAAAGTCATCTCCGAACATGAATCCGGCCGACTGGACGGGGTGTGGAAGGAGTTGGATCTTTCCGGCGACGAAGACGCCGATTATGATGGCGGCTATATCCTGACCGCCCTTGCCGCGCTCGACCTCTTATATGGTGCGCAAAGATGAACACGCCGGAATCCCGATCGCGGAGGAGGATCGCAATGGACGAATATGACCTCTACCTCAATGTGAAAAAGCCCGCAGTCGGCCTTTATGTGCGCAAAGGCGCAGGCCTGCCCGATCTTGCCGATAAAAAGGACTGGGTATTCGGCGGCATCGCGGCGCAGGATCTGTTACCGGCGGCCATCGTCGCCAGCATCGCAGCCAATGGACACGCGTTCCGGGATATGGATTGACCAGGGGTGCCGAGATGACCCGACGATTCAAAATTGGCGATCATGTCCGCTGGAATTCCGAAGCCGGTTTCGTCTCGGGAACCATCATCGCCATCCATATCAGCGACTTCGACTATAAAGGCCATACCCATCGCGCATCGCAAGACGATCCCCAATATGAAATCAAAAGCGACAAGACCGACCATATCGCCGCCCATCGGGGCAATGCCCTGAAATTGATCGCCAAATAACGGAGAGTGCCGTCACGGATCCGAGGGCCCGATTCATGGCTCCCGCCTTTCCCAGGCGTCCAGGATAAGCGCCACCACCTCGGCCTGCTCGGCGTCGCGTGGCGTATTGATGTTGAAAAACGGGTCCACACACCTGCCGTCCGGCAAAACGATGTCATCGAATGGCACGGTGAAGCTGTCGTGGCGACGGGCAAAATCCAGCATCTTCGGGTTGGCGCCGGAAAGCAGGAACGCTTCCAAGTCATCCGCAAGCGAAACGGGCCAGAGCCCGAACACGGGATGGTTGCCGTTGGCCGAGGCAGCGAGCGCGATTGCACTTTCCCTTGCCCCGTAATTGTCAAAGAAGGACCGGACCAGGTTTCTCGGAAAAAATGGCGTATCGGCTGCGACGCTCGCGATGAACCGGACGTCCGGACGATGCTCTGCCGTCCACCGCATTCCGGCCAGGATGCCCGCGAGCGGGCCTTGATGGCGCGGAAGCGCATCGGCAACCACCGGCGCCCCGTACGCGTGAAATCGCACTGGGTCGGCATTCGCGCTGATGAGAAGCGGATCGGCCTGGGGCGAGAGGCGCTCCATGACACGGTCGAGCAAGGGCCGGCCCGCCAGCACCCGGAATGGCTTGTCCGGGCCACCCATCCGCGTTCCGCGGCCTCCCGCCAGAACGACGCCGACGCAAGATGGCTGTTCGGGAAAGCCCATGTCCGACATTCGCGCGGTTCGGCTCGATGTTTCAAGACGAAAGGCAGGCCGTCAAAGTCTCGTTAAGAGCAGCCCGGCCGGCGATCCAGCCCGTTTACTGCGCGGCTTTCGCGGCCTCGGCGGCTTCGTCCGTTCCCGCGACTTCGGCCTTGTAGCTGACGGGCTGGCGCGCCGCTTCATTCACATTGAGGCTGAACACATCAGGCCGCGCATAATGGCCGACCACGTCCAGGTCATACTTCCCGCGGATCGCATCGGAGAGGTCGATGTCGGCGGTCACCAGCGCTTCTCTGTCATAGACCGGGCCGGCGAGGACATCGCCAAGCGGACCGACGATGACACTGCCGCCCCGAATGAGAATGGTGGAGGGATCGTCCCCTTGAACGCACGCATAGGCCTCCGGCGCATCGGCACGCGTGAGGAATTGGCAAGCGCTCAGCACGAAAGTCCGCCCCTCATAGGCGATATGGCGCATGGAGGATTGCCAAATGTCCCGCTCGTCCACCGTGGGCGCACACCATAAATTGATGCCCTTGCCGTACATTGCCTGCCGCAAGTTCGGCATATAGTTCTCCCAGCAGATCGCCGCGCCGATCCTGCCGATGGCCGTGTCGATAACCGGAATGGTCGAGCCGTCGCCTTGTCCCCAGACAAGACGCTCGCTGGCGGTCGGCATCAGTTTGCGGTGCTTGCCGAGCAGCGCGCCATCAGGCCCGAAAAACAGTGCCGTGCAATAAAGCGTCGCGCCGTCGCGCTCGATCACGCCGACGACAAGATGCGCCTTCATCTTCGCTGCAAAGGAGCCGATACGGGCAGTTTGCGCGCCCGGCACCTCGATGGCCGATTGCCAGTAGCGCAGAAAGTCATCGCGCCCGGCGGCCGTGCGCGTCCCAATCCGCGCGCCGAAGTCCAGGCCCTTGGGGTAACCGCCGACATAGGCTTCGGGAAAGACGGCAAGCTCGACACCCTCGCGCGCGGCCGCCTCGCAATGAGCTTCCATCCGCTCAAGAGTGCGAGGGGTGTCGAACAAGCTCGATCCGCCCTGGACGACGGCGACGCGATGATTTGTCATGCCGGCCCGATTACTAGCACGAACAGAGCCCTATTGCCCGGTATAAAATTCCTCACGGGGCACGCCGCCGGCACCCGCCATGGCAATCCGAGACATGCACCCCGATGGCGATCCGGGCCACGCCGTGAAGATCATCGCGTTCGAATGACCCGGCAGAAACACGCCCTTTCGCATTCTCAGGTCGGTGTCCGGCGCAAACGCGATGGGAAACCGGCCATCGACCGGCAGCTGCCCGGTTGCATGGATGCGTTCGACGATCTTGGGTGCAAGATCGACATCGATACCCGGGGCATTCGGTTCTAAAGAGTAACCGTGCTGAACAAGTGATTGACGATAAACGCGGCCAGATAGGCGAGCGTGATCATGTAGACAAACATGACCACCGGCCAGGTCCAGCTGTTGGTCTCCCGCCGCACCACCGCGAGTGTCGACATGCATTGGGGCGCAAAAACATACCAGGCGAGAAATGCCAGGGCTGATGCCAGCGGCCATTGATGCGACAGCGCACTGGCCAACGTGCCGTCGTCGCCGCTGACGGCATAGACAGTGCCCAACGCTCCGATTGCCACTTCCCGCGCCGCCAGGCCGGGAATAAGCGCGACCGTCATCTGCCAGGAAAAGCCAATCGGGGCCAGCAACGGTTGCAGGAAATGCCCGAGCATCCCCGCAAAACTGTAATCGATCGCCGGGCCTTGCGCCCCCGCGGGTGCGGCCGGAAAGCTGGAGAGAAACCAGATCAGCACCATCATCGAGGTGATCGTCGTGCCCGCGCGGCGCAGGAATATCTGCGCCCGCATCAGCACGCCACGCAGCACATTCATGGGGTCCGGCAGCTTGTAGGCCGGCAATTCGATCAGGAACGGCTCGGTCGCGCTGCGCCAGAGCAACCGGCGCACGATGAATGCCACAATGAGGGCGCTGCCGATTCCGGCCGCATACAGACCGAACATCACCAGTCCTTGAAGGCTGGCAAAGCCCCATACGGTACGATTGGGAATGAACGCGGATATGATCAGCGTATAGACCGGAATGCGCGCGGAGCAGGTGGTGAGCGGCGCCACCAGAATGGTGGTCAACCGGTCACGCTTATTATCGATGACCCGCGCCGACATGATGCCGGGAATGGCGCAGGCGAAACTGGACAACAATGGGATGAACGCTCTTCCGTGAAGTCCCGCGACGCCCATCATGCGGTCCATCAGAAAGGCCGCGCGGGCCATATATCCGAAATCTTCCAGAAGAATGATAAAGAAAAACAGGATCAGAATTTGCGGCAGGAAGACGATCACGCTGCCGACGCCCGCGATCAGCCCGTCGGCGATAAAGCTCTGCAAAAGGCCGGCGGGCAGATAATTCGTAACCAGCTGGCCGGCCGCTGCGAACCCAGCATCGATCATATCCATGATCGGCGTCGCCCAACTGAAAACCGCCTGGAACATCAAAAAGAGAATGGTGAGAAGAATGGCGGTGCCGGCCACGGGGTGCAGCAACACACTGTCCAGGCGTCCCGTCCAGGTATCCGGCCGCAACGCAGGCTTGACGGTCAGCTTCAGAATCCGTTCCGCATTGCGGTGCGCCTGGCGGATCTCGGCCGCCGTCGGTTCGTTCCACCGGGAAGGCCCGACTGCTTTGTCGGCCGCAAGCGCATCGATCTCCCGAAGCAATGTGTCGAGACCACGCTTGCGCACGGCCACGGTGGTAACGATCGGCACGTCCAATTCACGCGCGAGGCCGTCCAGATCGATGCGGATGCCCTGTCGTTCGGCGATGTCGTACATGTTGAGGGCCAGTATCATCGGCCGGCCCACCTGCTTCAGCTCGAGCGCCAACCGCAGCACCAGCCGCAGATTGGTGGCGTCCGCCACGCAAACGATAATGTCGGGCGCGTCCTCGCCGGCGAACCGGCCCAGCACCAGATCACGGGTCACCACTTCATCCGGGCTGCGCGCGCGCAGCGAATAGGTGCCCGGCAAATCGAGCACCACCGCGCGCCGCCCGCCTGGCGTCAGCACGGTGCCGGCCTTGCGCTCCACCGTAACGCCCGGATAGTTGGCGACCTTCTGCCGGGATCCCGTCAGGGCGTTGAAAAGCGCCGTTTTTCCCGAGTTGGGATTGCCCACCAGGGCAAACCGCGTGACCAACCCTTCACTGCTCATCGAGCAAGCTCGACCAGGATGGCTTGCGCTTCTCGCCGCCGCAGCGCCACGCGCATATCGTCAATCCGCAAGGCCATCGGATCGCGACCGATCAGGCCTTCGTGCAACACCTGAAATGACGCGCCTTCGACAAAGCCCATTTCCAGAAGCCGGCGCTCCAGCTCCGCATGTCCAATTTCATGAAGACCGTCATGACCAAGCGGCTCGATGCCATGGATCGTGCCGCGATCGCCCTTGGTGAGGTCGCTCAGTCGCAATTTTCAGCCCGCTTGGTTTAAGAATAATTCTCATTATTAATAACGGCCGCACGGCCATTCTGCAAGCCGCAAGCGGGAACCCGGAATTTTCCAGGAAAACCAAGCTTCCCGGGGCCATCTTCGCGAACGCGCACATCGGGCGGGATCGATTGGGGTTGCCTTTCCAAGGGCCTTTTTGCAGTCCCCGTTCGCGGCCGCCGCATAAACGGTGTGCGTCGGGCCGAGGCCGGCGATGGCGACAATCCGGCCCCGCCTCGACCGGGGCGAAATGCGCCGCCTCTGCCGCTATTTCGAGAGAAAGTTCACAATGAATGTGTCGGTGGCGGATGGATTTTCTTCCATGATCCAGTGGCCGGAATTGGGAACGATGCCGCTGGTGACATTGATTGCCGCCTCGCGCAGGACATCCGCCTGCGCCTTGCCGAAGGATTTTTCCGCGCCCAGAGCCAGCACGGGCATGGTCAGCTTGCCGCCCTTGGCGAGCAGCGCCTTGTTGTCGATTGCATCCTGGTTGAAGGCGGCGAATTGCTCGAACGCGTCGTGCATGGCGCGCTGCCGGGCGTAGAGCGCGGCGTAATGATTGCGGGTGGCTTCGTCGATCTTTTTCGGATCGGCGGACAGTTCGTTATAGAAGCGGTCGAGATAGATGCGCTCGCGCCCGGCGACCAACCTCTCCATGTCGGGGCCGCGGAAATTGAAGTGCCAAAGCAGAGGGCTTTGCTTGATCTCGTCCCAATTGGCTATCCCGGGGAGCGGCGCGTCGATTACCACCCATTTGGTGATGCGCGCCGGATATTGCGCCGCCAGCGCATAACCCACCATATTGCCGATATCGTGGGTGACCAGATCGGCTTTTTCGATCTTCAGCGTGTCCATCACGCCCGCGATGTCCACCGCCTGGTTCTTCTTGGTGTAACCCGTATCGGGATGAGCCGAGAGGCCCATGCCGCGCAGGTCGGGCACCACCACGGTGTGAGTTTTTGCCAAGATCGCGGCGGCGGGCGCCCACATGTCGCCGGTATCGGCGAAGCCGTGCAGCATGACCACCGCCGGGCCCGTGCCGCCGACCCGCACATGCAAGGTCGTGCCGTTGGTCTTGATCTCCTGCGTGTGGAAGCTCGCTGGAAACGGCTCCAGGGCAAAGGCAGGCGAAAGGGTCAAGGCCATTGCCAGAAAAACCAGAGACGGTCGCAGCATCAGATTCCCCCGAACGGACTGGGCGATGGTGGCGCGGCCCCCAAGCCCAGTCTAGATTGCCAATTCAGGAGCAAGTGTCCGGAGAATCCGAACAATGTTGAAAATGGACTCATTGCTCGCCTTCACCACCATCGCGGAGGCCGGTTCGATCAGCGAGGCAGCCCGGCGCCTGCAGATTTCCAAATCGGTCGCCAGCGAGCGCCTGGCGGATCTGGAAGAGCAGATCGGTGCCACGCTCATGCGCCGTTCCACGCGCAAGCTGGCCCTGACGGATGACGGTCTGGCGTTTCTCGACCATGCCCGGCGCATCCTGCGCGATGTGTCGGATGCGACCTCGACATTCTCCGAACGGCGCGGCGAGCTGGCCGGGCCTTTGCGCATCGCCGCTCCTGTCAGCTTCGGCTCTTTGCACCTGGCCCCGGCGCTGAATGCGTTCCTCAAACAGCATCCCCGCATCGAATTGTCGTTCGATCTGGATGACCGCGTGGTCGATGCGGCTGGCGGGTATGACGCCATCGTCCGGCATGGCCCCCTGCCCGACAATGGCCTGATCGTGAAGCGGTTTGCCAGCAGCCGCCGCCGCTTGGTCGCCTCGCCCGACTATCTGAAGAAAAGCGGAACGCCCCAGTCAATCAAAGACCTGGAGCGGCATCGCGGCATCATCTACTCCTATCGCGGCGCCTCGGACTGGCGTTTCCGGCAAGGAGGACGCTGGATGGTGGTGCGCCCTGGGTCGGTGCTGCGCCTCAACAATGGCATCTTGATGCGCGACGCGGCCATGGAGGGCCTGGGCATTGCGCTGCTGCCGCGATTCATCACCCACGGCATGCTGGCTGCGAAGAAGCTCAGGACGATCGATGTCGGCATGGAAGCGGAATCCGCGACCATATTCATCGCTTATCCCAACGATCGGCGCGTCACTGCCAAGGTTTTGGCTCTGACCGCCCATCTGCGCACCGCGTTCGGTAGGCCGCCCTATTGGGAGCGATAGGTCCGACGGCGGCTTTCGTCACCGACGTCCTCGATGATTCTGGGCAGATGGCTTCAGCGCCCGCGATCGATACGAATCGTATTCCTCGACCTCCCGCCCAAAAGCATCTGAGACAATCGTCCGACGAGACACGAAACCGTCGGCGTCAGAGGGGACCAGAGACTGTCAGACCGGTGCCATTCGCAGCATTTGGCCCAATAAGAGGCACTTTATCCATTTCGCCGCGAAAAATGCGGTTCGAACGAAATGGCTGGTGGGCCTGGCGGGACTCGAATTGCGGACAAAACATCACTGATAACAACAACTTAAAAGTCGACCATGAACTGAAAGCCAACATCGATGCCAACACACCCTTGGCCAGTGTCTGCGCTAGAAAGCAGGGAAGCTTTCCCCCTCGAGCGGGGAATTCCGTGACATGCCGACAGCCGTGGATCGGATCCCGATGCATGAGACGCCTGCTTGATCGAGCGCAAAGCTCCGAACCCGCTATCCTGCTAATTTCGACCGGATATTAAGAGGATGTGTCGATGCAGGCCGGAATCGCTACAAGCGTGCGTTATGATCGCATCGCCATTTTCCTGCATTGGACCATCGCCTTTCTGATCGTCACCGCCTTTCTGCTGGGCCTGACGGTGGACGATTTCCCCAAAGCCTATAAAGACATGGTGGTGAACACCCATAGTTTGCTGGGCGTGGCTGTCCTCTTCTTCACATTGATCCGGATCGGTTGGCGCTTCGGACATCCGCCACCGCCTCCGCCGAAAAGTGTGAGCACTTGGATGGAATCCCTCTCCAAGCTGGCGCATTTTCTGCTTTATGTCCTCATGCTGGCGGTGCCGCTGATCGGCCTGCCTACGCTTTTCTACCGCGGACGCGGCCTGGACTTCGGCCTGTTCCAGGTGCCGGCTTTTCTTGCCCGCACGCCGGAGATTTTTCGCCCCCTCACCGAACTGCACGAACTGGGTGCCTACGCGCTGATCGGGCTGGCGGCAGGCCATGTCGCTGCCGCGCTGTATCACCAATGGATCCTGCGCGATGCGTTGATCGCCCGCATGGTACCGGGACGCGGCCTGGAGGGTGCACCATGAGCATCCGACAGACGCTGCTTCATGTTCCTACCTTTCCCGATCCGGTGGCTGCCCCCCTTTTGGAAGGCGCGGTCCGAATCGCTGCGCTGCTGGGCAGTGCCTTGACAGTGCAGGTACCTCAACTGGATAGCGACCCTTCGACCTTTCGCCCAATGATGGGAGGCTTCGTCGCCGACTACATGCAAGTGATGGCGGAGATTGCGGCCGACAGCGAGAAGAACGCCGCGCAGGCCTGCGAGAAACTGACCAGGCTTTGCACCGAGCGGAAAGTCGCGCTGGACTTGCGGCGCAGCCTTACGCGTCTCGATGTGCCGGTGCGTGATCTGGTCGATCTGGCACGCTTGCACGATCTGACGATCATGCCTGCGCCCGGGCCTGGAACCCTGGGCTACGGGCTCATTCACGCAGCGATTTTCCGGTCCGGTCGCCCCGTGCTGTTCCTCCCGGCGGGCCGCCTCTTGGCCCGGCCGGGACGCGTGGTGGTGGGTTGGGATTTCAGCCGCGAAGCGGCGCGCGCGCTCAAGGACGCATTGCCTCTGCTCACATTGGCGGATGAAATCCATTTCGTCACGGTGACGGACGAGAAGGATATCAGCACCACCGCCGCTGACGCCGATCTGGAGAAATTCATGCGCGCGCATGGCTTGTCCTTCACCCTGCACCGGACGGAACGCCGATCCGCGACCGTCGCGGCCTGCTTGTTCGGCCGCGCCGAGGAAATCGGTGCGGATCTTCTGGTGATGGGCGCCTACGGTCATTCGCGGCTCAGCGAATTCATCCTGGGGGGCGCCACCCTGGGGGTGCTGAACGAGCCGCCGCTTCCCCTCCTCCTCTCCCATTGATGGAAGTGCGCCATGGCGCGAATGATCCTGGCTTCTCTCTCGGGCCTCTCAAGTGATCACACGGTGCTCGATACCGCCATCGCCGCAGCCCACATCGATGGCGGCCACGTACTCGCCCTGCGCACCCGCATCGATGTGGTGGACGTGGCGGCGGCCGCTTCGATCGGCTTGCCCAGGCCGGGCCTCGGCATAAGCGACAGCATCGTTCGCATCCGCGAGGAAGAAAGGGTGCGTGCCCGTCACGCTCGCGGGGCCTATGACGAAGCCCGCAGCCGCCACGGCATCGATGCCGGCAGTCCCGTAACCCTCGCCTGGGAAGAAACCGCCTCGCTGTCCGATACGCTGCTCGCCCGGGCGCGCTATCATGACTTGACGGTGATGGGCCGCGACGAGGAGCTTTCCCCGGAAAGAATCCGAACGGTACTTCTGACGTCGGGGCGACCATTGCTGCTGGCTCCGCCCCGGGCGCCATCCCTGCTGGGCAAGACGGTCGCCATCGCCTGGAAGGAAGGCGCGGAAGCGGCGCGTGCCATCACCGCCGCCGAACCGTTGCTTGCCCGGGCAGAGCGCATTTTCATTCTGGCGGCGCCGGACCGAAGCGGCGCGCAAGACCAAACCGCGGGATCGGTGGCGCGTCTCGCTGAGCATTTGACGGGCAAGGGCTTCAAGACAGAAATCCGCCTGACCGAGCCCGGAGGTGGTCCTCATGCCATTCGCAATCTTGCTTACGAA
This sequence comes from Alphaproteobacteria bacterium, assembly GCA_017307355.1. Taxonomy (GTDB): domain Bacteria; phylum Pseudomonadota; class Alphaproteobacteria; order Micropepsales; family Micropepsaceae; genus Rhizomicrobium. Next base: position 26,792 of record JAFKFG010000011.1, on the reverse strand, counting down.
TGCGACGCCGATCTTCTGGTGATGGGGGCATATGCGCACAGCCGGGTGCGGGAAATGCTGCTGGGCGGCATGACCGAAGCGATGCTGGCTGACTGTGCGATCCCGGTTTTCCTGTTTCATTAGCGTGATCGCTGGGACGGGTGTTATCCGAATAACCAATTGCATTTCATGTCCGCATAGAGGCCGATGACGCTCGCGTCACGTCCCTCCGGCCGGGCCTTAAAGCCATGGCAATCTCGTCCAATGCAGCGAGGAAACACTGCCGAATAGCCGGCATTTCTGTTGGAGCCGGCGACAAGTCAATTTATCACTTCCAGCGTCATTGGGTGCTCGTCCGGGATGATCCGAGATCTCAGCGCTGGGGCGTCATTCTGTCGGCTTGCTGAAAGAAAGCCCGGGCTGCAGCGATGATCTCCCCATCGCTGGCATGATCCATCGGCAAGTTTCCCACCAATCGCGCCGCCAGCGCGGGATGCTGGCTATGGACATGAGCAGCGAATTCGGTTCTCGCTGCGGCAGGACCGGCAATCAGAATTTCCTGGAAATCTGTCAAGCCAGCTGCAATCGCGTCGAAATAAGTTGCATTTCCCCGAACGTGCTCACCGCTCGCTGAACCGGTTTTGTGGTGAAGATGGTGAGGAGCGTGGCTGACGATTTGCCGGCCCGTATGGTCCGATCCGCGCAGGTCGAAGCCGAAAATGCGGGCGGCACGATGATCCAACCAGACAACAGCGTGGAAGTGCATAATTTGGGCCTTTCAGCTAACAGAGGAATGCCTATAAGGACAGAATGCTACGGCCACGCCGCAACGCCTTGATCCGGATCATACCTTTTCGGGCCAAGGCTTCGTTTGGTTGTTTCTTCCTAATTGCGCACACCAGGTGAACATGCCTCTAAAGCTCACATTTCTCGGCGGAGCCGGTACGGTCACCGGCTCCAAATACCTTCTGGAACGGGGCGACGATCGCATCCTGATCGATTGCGGGCTGTTTCAAGGCTTTAAGGCGCTCCGGCTGCGCAATTGGGCGCCATTGCCGGTGCAGCCTTCGGCCATAGCCGCTGTCGTTCTCACCCATGCGCATCTGGACCATTCCGGCTATTTGCCGCTTCTGGTGCGCAACGGGTTTCGAGGGCCCGTGGTGGCGACCAGTGGCACCGAGGACCTATGCGGCATCCTGTTGCCGGACTCAGGGCATTTGCAGGAACAGGACGCCGATTTCGCCAACCGGCATAAATTCTCCAAACATCGACCGGCGCTTCCGCTCTACACAGAGCAAGACGCCCACGATGCGTTGAAGCATTTCCGGGTCGCTTCGTTCGATCAGACCGTTGATCTGCCGGCCGGCGCCACAGCGCGCTTTACCCGTGCCGGCCATATTTTGGGCGCCGCTACCGTTTCGATCGAATGGGCCGGCAGGACAATAGTGTTTTCCGGCGATATCGGGCGGTACGGCGACCCGCTAATGCTCGATCCGCAAACTCCACCCAGGGCGGACTATCTGCTCCTGGAATCCACGTACGGCGACAGGCTGCACGACCGGGCCGATCCGGAAGACGTGCTGGCCGATATCATCGGAAAGACCATTCATCGGGGCGGGACAGTTGTGGTTCCGGCCTTTGCGGTCGGTCGCGCCCAAAGTCTGATCTATCACCTGGCTCGCCTCAAGGCGTCGGGCCGCTTGCCCGCCATCCTGCCCATCTTTCTCGACAGCCCCATGGCGATCGATGCCACGGAAATTTTCCGCCGGCATGTCGCAGATCAGAGGCTGAGTCAAAGAGACCTGCGCAATCTGCAGGGCGACACCCACTATGTACACACTGCCGCAGCATCCAAGATGCTGACCGCCAATCCCATGGCCAAGGTGATCATCTCGGCCAGCGGCATGGCAACCGGCGGGCGCGTGCTGCATCATCTGCGGCATTATGCGCCCGATCCGCGCAATGTCATCCTGTTCACCGGTTTCCAGGCCGGGGGTACGCGGGGCGCAGCGATGGTGGCGGGCGCCGACAGGATAAAGATGTTCGGCGGATATGTGCCGGTGCGGGCCAAGGTCCATAACCTCTCCATGCTGTCGGCCCATGCCGATCGCGACGAACTTCTCCGCTGGACGGCGGGGTTCCGCGAACGTCCCCGCACCACTTTCATTATTCACGGCGAACCGCAAGGCGCGGATGCGCTCCGCCTTGCGCTCACTGAAACGCGACAATGGGACTGTGTCGTTCCCGACCACGGCCAGACGGTGGTCTTGTCGTGACCGATCACCGCAGTCATCAGCTGAAAGCGCGCCGCCTCGGCATCGATACCCATTCCGAGGCGGCGATCTTCATGCACAAGAATTGCCCGGTCTGCCGATCCGAGGGCTTTTCCTCTCTCAACCGCATTTTGGTGAGCGCAAGGAGCCGTTCGATAATCGCAACCCTCTATCAGATTGAAGGCGACATGCTGGCTTGCGATGAAGCGGGCCTTTCCGATTCCGCCTGGGCACGCCTCGATCTCAAGGACGGCGACCTGGTCCGCGCACGCTATGCACCGACGGTGGAATCCCTTGCCCATGTCCGGGGCCGTGTCTACGGCCATGCTTTAGATCAAGATGCGTTGAACCAGATCATTCCTGACATCGTGGCAGGCCGTTATTCGCCGGTTGAGATATCTGCTTTCATCACAGCTTGCGCGGCCTTGCCGCTGTCGCTTGCGGAAACTGCCGCCCTTACCAGCGCCATGGTTGCGGCAGGCGAACGCCTGCATTGGAACAGCGCTGTGGTCGTGGACAAGCATTCCGTGGGCGGCCTTCCCGGCAACCGCACCACGCCTATCATCGTCGCGATCATGGCGTCGCTCGGGTTCACCATGCCGAAGACTTCCTCGCGAGCCATCACCTCCCCGGCCGGGACCGCCGACACAATGGAGACCCTGGCTCCAGTGGAGCTGGACAGCACCGCCATCCGCAGAGTGGTTGAGCGCGAAGGCGGTTGCGTGGTCTGGGGCGGCGCGGTCAATCTCAGCCCCGCGGATGATGTCCTGATCCGTGTCGAGCGGGCGCTCGATATCGACAGCGAAGGACAAATGGTCGCTTCGGTCCTGTCAAAGAAGATCGCAGCGGGCGCCACTCACCTGGTTCTGGACATGCCCGTCGGCCCCACCGCGAAGGTACGCAGCACGGACGCCGCCATCGCGTTGTCCCGCAATCTTGCCGACACCGCCGCCCTTTTCGGTTTGAAGGTGCGGGTTTTGACGGGCGACGGCCGCCAGCCTATCGGGCGGGGCATGGGTCCCGCCTTGGAAGCCCGGGATGTACTGGCGGTCCTGAAAAACGACCCGCATGCGCCCCAGGATTTGCGCATCCGCGCACTGGAGCTGGCCGGTGCCCTGCTGGAACTAAGTGGCCGCGCGCCCGAAGGCGCGGGCGCGGGGTTGGCAGCTTCCGCGCTGGACGATGGCCGCGCCTGGACCAAATTTCAAAAAATATGCGAAGCCCAGGGCGGAATGCGTGAGCCACCCCGCTCCCGGTACCGCAAAGTCATTGAAGCGGTCGCTGACGGACTGGTGATGCAGATCGACAATCGGCGCATCGCGCGCTTGGCCAAGTTGGCAGGCGCGCCCTTCGACAAGGCCGCCGGCGCAGAAATGCATGTCCGGCTGGGAGACAGGGTGGTGCGCGGCACGCCACTTTGCACGCTACACGCAGAGACACCCGGCGAACTCGCCTATGCCTTGAATTACCAGGACGCCAACCCCGACATCATCCGGATCGCGGAGCAATGACGATACCGCTCGTCATCCCCCTGCCCGGAAACGAGGTCTTGGCCGGGCATCTTTGTGCTTTCGGGAACGTCGAACTGGGCAAGCTGGAGATGCGTGCGTTTCCCGACCAGGAAACCTATTTGCGTTTCCCGGAATCGCCTTCAGATCGCAACGTGGTGCTGGTAGACACTCTTGCCGATCCCAACGGCAAAATTCTGCCGCTGCTGTTCGCGGCGCGCACCGCGCGCGAATTGGGCGCCCGTCGCGTCGGCCTTTTGGCGCCTTATTTGGGCTATATGCGCCAGGACATGCGATTTCATCCGGGCGAAGCGGTCACTTCGCGCCATTTCGCGTCGTTGATCTCGGCCGATTTCGATTGGCTTATCACCATCGATCCGCATCTGCACCGCTATCGCGCGCTGGAGGAGATCTACACCATACCGGCGCGCGCCCTGCACGCTGCGCCCCTGCTCGCAGCTTGGATCGGGCGCAATGTCGTCAGGCCGTTCCTGATCGGCCCAGATGCGGAAAGCGAACAATGGGTTTCGGGCATCGCCAAAGCATGCGGTGCGGACTATTGCGTCCTGCGCAAAGAGCGGCTGGGCGATCGTGACGTACGGATCGCAGCGGAAGGACTGCGTCTTCCCGATGAGACACAGCCGATCATGGTCGACGATGTAATTTCCAGCGGACGGACCATGGAAGAAGCCGTGCGCGTTGCCGCCGGTCGGGGCCGAAAGCCGCTGGCCCTGGCCGTGCATGGAATATTCGCGGAGAATGCCGACGCCCGCATCATGGCGGCGGGCGCCATCCGGCTGGTGACCGCCAACACCATTCCCCATTCCAGCAACGAGATCGATATCGCACCCTTGCTGGTGCCAGAATTGGCAGCCATGTTCTGAGGGCGCCACGCTGAAATCCGCGCGTTCGGAGGCACCCGAATTTGACTCCAGCGAATTCCCCCGCAATCGATCCGGACGTCCTCAACCAGTCCGGGCTTTGCGAAAGCGCGCTTTGAGGGCCTGAAGCGAGATCATGAGAGCAATGCCGGCACCAAGAGATGTCGCCAGCGTCCAGCCATTCAGAGCGCCGAAAGCGAAAAGGCTGCGTGCGGGCGCCCAGAATAGAGTCGCCGCCAAAACGGATGCCGCCATTCCAGCAAGCAACCAAAAACTGGGATTAGGTCGCGCCAGGGCGTCGGATAAAGCGGTACCAAAACCGCGATTGACCAGGATCAGGCCGATATTCGCCAACACCAGAGTGGTGAACACCAAAGCGCGCAGCGCCGGTTCATCCAACCTCTCCCACATCCCAAGTCCGAGGGCCAACCCCACCGCCGCCAGCGCGACAAGGCCTTCCAGCACCGCCCATAGCGCCACCCCGCGCGGCAACACGGGCTCGCCAGGCCGGCGCGGCGGGCGCCGCATTACATCATGCTCTTCGGTTTCGGCTTCGAACACCACGGAACAGGCCGGATCAATCACCATCTCCAGAAGCGCGATATGGATCGGCAGCAGCATTGGCGGCAGGCCAATGAGAAGAGGCAGCAACGCAAGACCCGCAATGGGCACATGCACCGCCACGATATATGTGATCGCCTTGCGCAGATTGTCATGGATACGTCGGCCCAGACGGATGGCGGCGACAATGGAGGTAAAATTGTCGTTCAGGAGTACCAGCGCACTCGCTTCCCGTGCCACATCGGTGCCGCGCTCCCCCATGGCGATGCCAATATCGGCGGCCTTTATCGCAGGGGCGTCGTTGACGCCATCGCCGGTCATGGCGACGACATCGCCATTCGCTTTCAATGCCTCCACCAAACGTAACTTCTGCTGCGGTCTGATCCTGGCAAAGATCGATGTCGTACGTGCCGCCGCTCTGAGCATATCATCGCTCATGGTATCTATTTCAGCGCCAGTCAAAATTTGATCGGTGCCGAGCCCTACCTCTCCGGCAACAGCGCGCGCCGTCGCTGGATAATCGCCGGTGATCATAATCACTCGAATGCCCGCGCTGTGGCATTCGCTGATGGCAGGCGGGACGGCGGCACGAACAGGATCGGTAAAACCGATCAGGCCAAGAAATTTCCACCCCCCTCCGGCGGGTGGTATTCCCGCACTACCCCCTTGGATCGGCGCGACGGCAACCGCCAGAAGCCTCAGCCCCTCCGCCGCGAAACGGTCGGCCTCGCCTGAGAGTGTGGCGCGTACAGCGGGCGGAAGCGCTGAAAGCTCCGCAATCGCTTCCGGTGCGCCTTTCGCGTAAACGGTGACCCCGCTTTCTTCGCGCCAGATCTGAATGACGGCGGGACGATCGTGCCGAACGCCATGCGCTTCAATCAAACTTCCCCTGGATACGATTCCTGTCTCGCGCGCCGCCTCATGGATGGCACGGTCCATGGGATCGGTGGGATGCACGGCGGACGCCATCAGCGCGGCCCGCAGGACATCTTCCATGCGCCCGTCCGGGTGGGTGCCCGGTCGCCAAAGTACTCCCTCCGCGGCCATAAGCATCAGGCACATCCGGTTTTCGGTCAAAGTGCCCGTCTTATCGGCACAGAGTACGGTGGCCGAGCCCAGCGTTTCGATGGCGGTGGCACGGCGAGTCAACACACCCGCACGCGAGATGCGCCAGGCCCCCATCGCCATGAACACCGCCAGGACGAGCGGAATCTCTTCCGGCAGGACCGACATGCCAAGAGCGATGCCGCCCAAAGCCGCTTCAAGCCAGGAACCACGAGTCAAGCCCAGCAGAAGCGTCACCAGGCCCGTCACGGCGAGGCCCACAACGGTGAAATCACGTACCAGCCAGCCCAGCTGCTTTTTAAGGCGCGGTTCTTCCAAATTTATGGACCGGAGCGCCTGCCCGATCTTCCCCATTTCAGACAAGAGACCAGTGGCGGTAACGCGCGCCAGTCCCTGGCCCTGCACGATCAGAGTGCCGGCAAAGAGGAAAGGTAAATCCTCGCCGCCCGGAATAGCGACGCCGGGATGTGCCACATTCGTTTTTTTGCGCACGGGTACGGCTTCGCCGGTGAGAAGCGATTCGTCTACCCGAAGTCCTTCGCCGGACAGCAAAAGAACGTCGGCGGGCACGCGATCGCCTTCCGAAAGAATCACGATGTCTCCGGGCACCAACTCGCGCCCGGCGATCCGTTGTTCAGCTCCGTCGCGCAGAACCAAAGCCCGCGGACTGGCCAGGCTTCGCAGCGATTCCAGTACCTTCTCGCTGCGGCTTTCCTGCACAATGCCGATGGTGACGGACAGCGTGGCGAACAAGGCGAGTACGATCGCGTCAACCCCTTCGCCCAATGCTATATAAACAAGGGCGCCTCCGAGGAGTAGCGCGAACATAGGCTGGCCCGCCACGCCAAGCATGATGCGAAAGATGTTGCGTCGTTCGGGGCTGGGGAGCTCATTGGGGCCAAACTGCTTCAACAGCCGCGCCGCCTCTATCCCGCTCAGCCCCGTCTCGGTTCTGGGATTTACCGTCATGCGCCACCATAGCTGCGCGCCCTGAAGTGATACTTGCGTTCGCTCAATGCGCGCGAGATCAGAATTCGTTCGCCGAAGCCAACGTACCGCGTGATCGTTTTACTTCATTGAAACGGCGGGCTCTCAAAACGCGTCTAAAGGAAGCTTGAGGTAGCGCAGGCCATTGTCTTCCGGCTCCGGCAGGCGGCCTGCCCGGATATTTATCTGGATAGAAGGCAGGATAAGGCGCGGCATGCCCAGTGTCGCGTCACGCGCCCGACGCATAGCGACAAAGCTTTCTTCGGTCACGCCGTCATGAACATGGATATTGTGGGACTTCTGCTCTGCGACCGTCGTCTCCCAGTGAAACTGGTCGCGCTTCGGTGCTTTATAGTCGTGACAAAGGAAGATGCGCGTTTCGCCGGGTAAAGATAGAAGCCGCCGGATGGAACGGTAAAGCGTACGAGCACTTCCGCCGGGAAAGTCCGTTCGTGCTGTACCATAGTCGGGCATGAACAATGTATCGCCGACGAAGGCGGAATTGCCCACAACATAGGCGATGTCGGCCGGCGTATGGCCCGGCACATGAAGGACGACCACATCCAGCTTGCCTATCTTGAACTTGTCTCCGTTACGGAACAAGCGGTCGAACTGGCTGCCGTCGCGCGCGAACTCGGCGCCAAGATTGAATAATTTCGCGAACGTGCCCTGGACCGCGATGATTTCCGCGCCGATGCAAATTTGTCCGCCGACCTTTCTTTTTAGATAAGGCGCGGCGGAAATGTGGTCGGCGTGCGCATGCGTTTCCAATATCCATTCCGTCCTCAGTCCCTTCTGACGGACGAAGTCAACAATCTTGTCGGCGGAACGGGTCGCTGTACGCCCCGACGCGGGATCGAAGTCCAGCACGCAGTCGATAATCGCCGCCGAGTGACTTGCCGGATCGCTGACGACGTGGCTGGCAGTGAACGTGTCAGGGTCAAAAAAGGTCGTTACGTTTGGTCGGGGCGACCGGCTCGCGCACGCGGCTTCCACGGTTAATGCGGCTAGCGCCAGAGATTGATCGCGCACCACGTCCTCGCCATTCACCGGTCGTTGGAGAGATAAGCGCGGAGTGCTCGGAATTGGTCGGGCTCCATATGCCATGCATGGCGATTCATGTCGGAACTCACGCGCATCTGGAGCATGAACGCGTTGAGTTGCTCCTCCAGATAATCTCCTCGCTGCCCGGCCAATCGGGGCGCACCGGCCCGCCCTTCACCGGCCGGGCCGTGGCAGCTCTCGCAGGCGGGAACGTCGCCCACAATGCCCTGCCGGTAAATCTTCTCGCCCCTGGCGGCAAGCGGCATCTTGGGATCGGCCGGCGTCGCGGGCTGCGCCGCGAAGAAGCGCACCAATTCAGTCGCGGTACGATCCGACAAGGTGGTGGCGGTCTGCCACATATGCTCGGTGGCATGTGGCGTACCGCTGGTGGGATCCAGAAAACCCTTCAAGCGGTGGAGCAGATAGTCGGCGTTCTGGCCGTTCAATCGTGGCGTAGCGGGAGTTGCCCCTTTCCCGTCCGGCCCATGGCACGTCTGACATTTTGCGATCAGTTGAGGGTCGGGAGTAGCCATCGGTCCGGCCGCTTGGGCCGCGACGGTGGACATGCCGGCCGCCAAGGCGGTCAGAAAAAGAGCCAATCTCATGCTTGCCACCTCCTCAAACCAGATTCAGAGTGACCGTTCTGGGCGCAGGCGTCTTGATCAGGATCAAGGCCGCACGGATTTTTTGGCATTTCATTGATATCATGTCGCGGAATAATGGCTTCGAAATCGCGCTGAGTGCTGCGGTTATCCTGCTAGCGGTGGGGTTCTTCGCATTCATGCGATGGCAGACCGGCTCGGGTAGTTTTTCATCCTACCGGATCAGCGCCGATATGGCGCACGCCGATCAACTGAATGTTGGCACCGATGTCAGGCTCGCAGGCGTCGTGGTCGGTCAAATAACGCGCCTCTCATTGCTGCCGAAGACTTATCATGTCGCTGTGGAGATGGATATCCGCAGCGATTTGCCGATCCCAAAGGATTCCCGGCTTGGCGTATCCGGGGGTACCATGAGCAGTCCTTACCTTTCCATCAGCCCGGGGCACGATAAGGAATATGTCCCGCCTGGCGGTATTCTCGCCAACAAATAGCAGAAACCGACAGATGGTCGTCTGCCAGCTCGGCCTGCTCCACATGAAGCCAGGCCCCGCCGCGAGCAGATCCATAGACGGCCCTGATATGGATCAAATGCATCCTTGATCATTCTCAATGCGGCCGGGCGTTCCCAGGACAAATATATGCGCAGGGAGAACGGAAATGACACAGGCCCGGCGGCGAACCCTGTTTTGGATCATTGTGATTCTATTGATCGCAGCCGGGGCGATCTTGCAGGTGAAAGCAGACGGAATACCAAAGCCGGATTCCAGCAAGCCGGCCGCGCCACCCTCCGATCTTCAAGAACAGAGATCGTTAGAAGCGACGCTCCAAAGCTTCACCTGCGTTATTTCCGTGGTGAGATTTCAGCTAGCAACCGCGGAACAATCATGCGGCTCGGCGATCGATCTGCGGCCCGACGATCCGGTCGGCTACAAGTATCGCGGCTTGACTTATCTGCTTCAGCATCGCTTCGAGCGGGCCGAGATGGACTTCCGCGATGCCGTGAAGCTCGACCCAAAGGACCCACTGGCGCAAGCGGGATACGCTCAATCGCTCAGCGGCCAGGGCCGCTTTGGGGAGGCGATTCCGAGGTTTTCAATCGCCCTGGCGATATCGCCGCTTGATGTTCGCATTCTGAGTGCGCGCTGCTGGGCGCAGGCGGGCGAAGGGAAAAACTTGCCCGGCGCGCTCAAGGATTGCAATCTGGCGCTGGAAATCAAGCCACACGATGCGGTCGCACTCGATAGCCGTGCCTTGGTCCATCTGCGCGCGGGAAGGTATCGCGCCGCCCTATCGGATTACTCGTCGTCGCTGGAATGGCGGCCTGGCAGCGCGACAGCGCTATTTGGGCGCGGCCTTGCGGAACTCCGGCTGAACCGGACAACGGCAGCAAGCAAAGATCTGCTTTCGGCGCGCCAACATGACCCGGAGATTGACGACATCTATATCCTGGCGGGAGTGCTTGAAGCCGGATGCCGTGAAGACAAGGGTAACTGCAGCTTGCCGAAAGAGCTTCGAGTTTTACCACGGAGCGGCTCGAAATATCTTTCCGTTTCGTTGCGCAAACCTTCCCGAAAATCGATCGAATAGGCTGTCAAATTCTTCGCAAAAAGACGTCCAGAGCTCTCCTGTCGCGGGCGATCCTTTTGCAGAGCGACTGATGTCAAGCTGTTTGGTCATGCCCTGCTCCCATTCCGATTGCGCGTCGGGTATTGGCGGATCGATGCTTTTCATCTTTGATTTGCCGCAAATAAGGCCCGATTTGACACGGCGCAAAGACACTCGCCGGCCCGTGCGCCACAATGGTCCAAATTGGAGGAAGACTGGTGAAGCACGCTGTCATCTTCGCCCATCCCAAGGCCGAAAGCTTTACCGGGTCGGTGGCAAATGCCTATGCGGAAGCTGCGGTCGCCCTGGGGCATCAAGTCGTCAAGCGCGATCTCTATCGGATGAATTTCGATCCTTGCCTTCGGGAGGATGAACTTCCCTTTGCCAGCGGCGCCCATCCGCGACCTGACGTGATAGCGGAGCGGCAATTGCTGGCCGACGTGAATATCTTCGTACTGATTTATCCATTCTGGCTTAACGCACCACCTGCAATCCTCAAGGGCTATCTCGACCGGGTTTTCGGCTACGGATTTGCTTATGGAAAAAGCGGCCGGTCAGAGCCGTTGCTGCAGGGCCGATTTCTCATAACCTTCAGTTCCTCGGGAGCGCCTCTCGACTGGGTTCGCAGGACCGGCACATTCGATGCCGTCGGAAAGCTTTTTGACAGCTACCTTGCGGAGCTCTGCGGGCTGGCATTTCTCGATCACACCCATTTTGGCGGAATCGTCCCGATGATCCGCGCGGATGCGGTTGCCGCAAAACTCGACTCGGTACGTGAGATCGTAAAAAAGCATTTCGGGAGGCAGCAGTGACAATGATGAAAATTCGACTGGAACTCGGACGAACGGCCGAATATCCCAATGGCAATGAAAATCATGCATATGAGTTTGTGGCGCCCATCGATGCAGAAGGGCGCATCGATGCTGACGCGTGGAAAAAGGAACGGGAAAATTGCGTGGTCCGGCACTTTCAGAACGGAAACCTGATAAAGGCCGGTCATTTATCCCGCGTCGGGCGATCCTGGCGGTTTGACTATGACCGGCGCACGCATGGCGATGACGAGCCGTTTTACAAGCTCGATCAGCACACGATGCGGCCCGGCCTTTATGTTTCCATCATGGAGCATGACGGGATTCAACGCCCATTCAAGATAACCTCTGTGGTACCGGCTGGCGTCAATCCGACAGACCATCGTCCATGAAAAGGCGAATTCTCCTGATCGATGGCCATCCGGACTCGAACCCCGCTCGCTTATGCAATGCGCTTGCCGGTGCCTATGCCGAAGGAGCGAGTACCGCGGGGCATGAAATCAGGCAGCTCGACATCGCTTCACTGTCCTTTCCGGTCTTGCGGGATCCGCAGGAGTTCACCCGGTCGCCCTCGCATCCCGACATCTTGGCGGCTCAGGGTCACTTCCTGTGGGCCGATCATTTGGTGTTCATTTTCCCGCTCTGGCTCGGAGGTCCGCCCGCTCTCCTAAAGGCTTTCATGGAAATCCTGGGGTGTGGCGAGTTCCTGTTGGGGAGCGGCAAAGGCCTTTTTCCAAAAGGCCGGCTTGCGGGCCGGACTGCCCGGATGGTGGTCACTATGGGAATGCCATCGTTCATCTATCGCCTCTTTTTCCATGCGCACGGCACGAAAGCGTTCGAACGCGGCATTTTACGCATCGCAGGAATCAAATCCGTCCGCACCACCTATATCGGCGATGTGGGATTTTCCGCGGATCGCTGCCGTCGCTGGCTCAACACCCTCAAACACATGGGGAGAAAGGCGCAATAGCTCTATAGGATTCACTGCGCGGGTGAATAACTACAACCAATCGGATCAGAAAAGTCAGGAGATACTCATGGTACAACTCGTGGTCACGCCGGATTTCTGGGTCAACCGAATCTACCCCGAAGGCCTGTTGGAGGAATGGCTTGTCACGGACGGTGCGGCGGTCAGTGCCGACCAGCCGGTCGTACACTTGCGAATCGAAGGTGAGTTGATCGAACTCAAGGCGCCCGTAGCGGGAAAATTGAAAATCGCTTCTCACAAAAACAGCCCTGTCGAACCCGGCGCTGTGATCGGCCACATCGCATAAAAGCCCCGCTTGGGCTCGCCTCCCCAGCTTGAACAGTCGGCCGAGCCCAGCCGCGAGGAGATCATCGAATGACGTGCCCCTATGTGATCCAGCCTATGGACGGCATCCCGCTTTATGACCGCCACGACACGGAACTGGGAAGATTGACTCAGAACATCGTCACGGTCTCCGGCGAACGATGCTATGGCATTCTCGCATTCAACTGCGGAGACGGCCGAACATTCCAAATACCCGTGCCTTGGGCCATAATAAACGTCAGTGACAACACCGGCAGACATTTCGCGGATATCGACCATTTGAAATTAATGGAAGCGCCGCGCTTCAGAACTTCCGACGTTGCCGGCTTCGATGCAGAATTCGCCAGTGAAGTCGATGCCGCTTATGGGCTGGAGTTTCCCGGCATTGAATCAATGAACGACCTGGCATAGCGGCGGCTATTCTCCTGATTTTCCTCGTCGGCCGGAAGGTTTGGCGCGGGTTCTACGTAGAATCCCTTAGGAGCCGTCTTAGTGCCTCTCCGGATGGAGCAAGGCCGTAATTGGCCATACAGCTATTGCCGACTTAATCGGGAGTGGCGCTCATGGCATTGCAGACCGCAAAGACTCCGGCCCGGGCAGAACAAGCACTGTTCGCGGGCCTCTTCCTGAAACAGGAAACCAGCGCGCAACGAGTGGTTGGCGCAGTCCAGAATATCGCGCAGGACTGCGAAATTTTCGCCGAGGGCAATGGCGCGGAGTATTTCTACAAAGTGGTTTCCGGTGTAGTCCGCACCTGCAAGTTCCTGGCGGATGGCCGCCGCCAGATCGACGCTTTTCATACAGCAGGCGATATCTTTGGCCTCGAGCCGAGCACACAATACCTTCTATCCGCTGAGGCGGTTACCGATTGCACCTTGATTGCGTATCGCAGGCAGAAAATGGAGGCGTTGGCCGGCAGCGACCAGCTCCTCTCCCGGGAACTTCTGACCGTTGCCATGCGTGGGATGGCAAAGGCGCAGCATCATTCCCTGCTCCTGGGCCGGCGCGGCGCCATGGAGAAGGTGGCAGGCTTCCTTCTTGATTGGTCGGAAAGTGGGACAAACCAGCGGGTCATCAACCTCGCGATGACACGCCAGGACATCGCCGACTATTTGGGGCTCACGATCGAGACGGTTTCCCGCACCTTGTCTCAACTGGAACGCGATCAAGTCATTGAATTGCCGAGCATCCGCCAGATTCGATTGAGAAATCTGGATGCATTGGAGGATTTGGCGGCCTGACGATTCGCTCCTGTCGCCGCTTATACTTATGGTGGGGGTGGCTGGTTGTCGCCGGTCAGGAATTGACAGCGGATATCGCATGGTCATCGCACCACCCCTCTCGGCCCAGCAGCTTGCGTACATTGACGCGTGGTGGCGCGCCGCGAACTATCTGTCTGTCGGGCAGGTCTATCTGCTTGACAATCCACTGCTGCGCAAACCGCTGAAGCGGGAACACACCAAGCAAAGACTTCTCGGCCATTGGGGAACGGTGCCGGGGCTCAACTTCGTCTACGCCCACCTCAACCGCATCATCGCCGAGCGCGACGCGGATCTCTTGTTCGTGACGGGTCCGGGACATGGTGCGCCCGGCATTGTCGCCAACACCTATCTCGAAGGCACTTATAGCGAGCGCTATCCGGACGTTTCCCAGGATGAGGCAGGCTTATGCCGCTTATTTCGGCAATTTTCCTTTCCGGGAGGCATTCCCAGCCACGCCGCACCCGAAACGCCCGGCTCTATCCATGAAGGAGGAGAGCTTGGTTACTCTCTGTCACATGCCTTTGGCGCGGCATTCGACAATCCCAACCTGATTGTCGCCTGCGTTATTGGTGACGGCGAAGCCGAGACCGGCCCTCTGGCCACCTCCTGGCATGGGAATAAGTTTCTGGATCCCCGCGGCGACGGTGCCGTCCTGCCGATTCTACACCTCAATGGCTATAAGATCGCCAACCCGACTGTTTTGGCCCGCCTGCCGCATGACGAGCTGGAATCGCTTCTGATCGGATATGGCTACAAGCCCATCTTCGTCGAAGGCGAGGATCCCGCCATCCTGCACCAGGTGATGGCCGCGGCCTTGGATAAGGCCTTCGATGAAATTGCGGAAATCCAGCGCCACGCGCGAGCGGGTGGGCCATGCGATCGCCCGGTCTGGCCCATGCTCGTGTTGCGCACGCCCAAAGGTTGGACCGGCCCCAAGACAGTCGACGGGCTGAAGACGGAAGGCTTCTGGCGCTCCCACCAGGTCCCCTTCACGCTCGAGAAGGATGAACATATCCCGCTGCTTGAAAGCTGGATGCGCAGTTACCGGCCCGAGGAATTGTTCGATTCCGGAGGTCGGCTGAAGTCCGAAATTGCGTCACTGGCTCCAACGGGGTCGCGGCGGATGAGCGCAAATCCCCACGCCAACGGCGGCGACCTGATGCGCCCTCTGCGGTTACCCGATTTCAAGCTGCACGCGGTCTCGGTATCCGCTCCCGGCAAGGTAAGTGTCGAATCGACCGCCATTCTGGGCAGCTATCTGCGCGATGTGATGCGGGCCAATGAAGGCACTCGCAATTTTCGTCTTTTCGGACCCGACGAGACCGCCTACAACCGGCTGCAGGCGGTATTCGACGTCACGGGGCGCACATGGGAAGGGCCGATTTATTCCTTTGACGAGCACCTGGCACCGCAGGGCCGGGTGATGGAAATTCTCAGCGAGCATAGCTGCCAGGGATGGCTTGAAGGATATCTTCTTACCGGCCGGCATGGGCTGTTTTCCTGCTATGAGGCCTTCATCCACATTGTGGATTCCATGGTCAATCAGCATGCCAAATGGCTCAAGGCGTCGCGCGAAACACCTTGGCGCCAACCTATCGCATCGCTGAATTATCTTCTGACCTCCCACGTCTGGCGGCAGGATCACAATGGCTTCAGCCACCAAGATCCAGGCTTCATCGATCATGTCGTGAACAAGAAGGCCGATACCGTCCGCGTCTATTTCCCCCCCGACGCCAACACGCTTCTGTATGTAACGGACCACTGCCTCAGAAGCTGGGATCGGATCAACGTCATTGTCGCGGGCAAGCAGCCGGAGGCGCAGTGGCTCGATATGGATGCAGCAATCAAGCATTGCAGCCGGGGAATTGGTGCCTGGGAATGGGCCAGCAATGATCAGGGGCAAAACCCGGACGTGGTGATGGCCTGCGCCGGTGACGTGCCGACGCTGGAGACTCTCGCGGCGGTCGATCTTCTCAGACGGCATTTGCCCGAGCTGAAGATCCGCGTTGTCAATATTGTCGATCTCATGACGTTGCAGGCGAAGTCACAGCATCCGCATGGGCTTGAAGACGGTGACTTTGACGCTTTGTTCACCAGCGATCGGCCGGTCATATTCGCCTATCACGGCTATCCCGCCCTGATCCATCGGCTGACATATAAGCGTACCAATCATGATAATTTCCATGTCCATGGATTTGAAGAGGAAGGCACAACCACAACGCCCTTCGACATGGCCGTGCGTAACAGGCTGGATCGCTTTCACCTGGCCGCTGACGTGTTGGACAGGGTCCCGCATCTGAAGGATGCACTTTATCTGAAGCAGCGTTTGCGCGATCATTTGATCGAGCATGAGAGCTATATCCGGGCACATGGCACAGACATGCCGGAAATCCGCGATTGGCAATGGCCTGGGTAAGCCAACATCGATTGGGAAACTTTCCATAAATGTCAGAAAAGCTTCTGGTCAATCGCACCTTTGATGAAATCGCGTTGGGGGAAGAAGCGAGCCTTTCGCGGCGCTTCGAGCAGCAGGATCTCGATCTGTTTGCCTTGATCACCGGCGACGTCAATCCGGCCATCATGAATCCGGCCTTCGCCGAGGCCGACATCTTGCATCAGGTGGCAGCGCACGGTCTTCTCAGCGGCGGCCTTATCGCGGCGGTTCTGGGAACGAAGCTTCCGGGTCCCGGCACGATTTATCTGGATCAGACGCTCGAGTTTCTGAGGCCGGTTGGACTTGGGGATATGATCACCGCGACCGTAACTGTGCGGGAGAAGCGCCCGGAAAAAGCGGATGTCATCCTGGACTGTCGATGCGCGAACCAGAAGGGCGAGATAGTTGTCCAGGGTACTGCCCGCGTCCGAGCCCTGCGCGAAAAGGTGAGTGCCGCCCGATCCGAACTGCCGGATATCCGCCTGAACCGGCATGACCGATTTCGCAACCTGCTCGCACGTGCAGCAGGCGTACCGCCGCTGCCGACCGCTGTTGCCCACCCCTGCGACGCCAGCGCCCTCGCCGCCGCCGTGGACGCGGCAGAGGCCGGACTCATAATTCCCATTCTGGTCGGCCCCCTGGGCCGCATTAGAGCCGCCGCGAAGGCCGCAGAGGTCGATATAGCGCGCTACCGGCTGGTGGATGCGCCCCATAGCGAAGCCTCCGCAGAAGCCGCTGTGGCCCTCGTCAGACAGGGAGAGGCCAGACTTCTGATGAAAGGGTCTCTCCACACTGATGAACTGCTCCATGCCGTACTCGCCCCGGAGTCCGGCCTTCGTTCCGGCCGCCGCATAAGCCATGTGTATCTATTTGATGTCCCTGGCTATCCCCGGCCGCTGCTGGTCACAGATGCCGCGGTGAACATCGCCCCGACGCTGGAGGAAAAGCGCGATATCATCCAGAATGCCATCGATTTGGCACATGTCATGGGCATCGCCGAGCCACGCGTTGCCGTGCTGTCGGCCGTGGAAACCATCAACGCAAAAATCCCTTCGACCATGGATGCCGCAATACTCAGCAAGATGGCTGAACGCGGCCAGATCCAGGGCGGTCTGGTCGACGGCCCCCTCGCTTTCGACAATGCCGTAAGTCCATCGGCTGCTTTCGAGAAAGGTATTGTGTCGGCCGTAGCCGGCCAGGCCGATATTCTGCTCGTTCCCGACCTGGAAGCTGGCAATATGCTCGCCAAACAGCTGAGCTTTTTAGCGGGCGCCGATGCCGCCGGCATCGTCTTGGGCGCCAAAGTGCCGATCATCCTGACAAGTCGCGCCGATTCCGAGCGGACCCGCCTTGCATCTTGCGCTGTGGCAGTGCTTCTGGACTATGCACGCCAAGCATTGGGTGCCAAATCGTGAAGGGACCTATTCTCACTCTCAATGCCGGGTCCTCGAGTTTGAAATTCGCCCTCTTCGAAACTGGGGCCACGCCAATCGCAGGTCCCAAGGGCATCATCGACGAGACTTTCTCGACCCCGCACATGGTCACGGTGGACTCGGCGGGCCGCCAAACCTCGGAGCGCTACTTTCCGAAAGTCATGCCTTTCCCGGAGCTCGTGAGAGAGGTGATAGATTGGGCGGACAAGCAGTACGGAACAACCTTGGGCGCCGTTGGGCACAGGGTCGTCCATGGGGGATCCCAGTTTACGACGCCGCAGGTCGTATCGGAAAAGCTTCTCGCGGACCTCGATGCGTTGGTCGCGCTGGCCCCGCTTCATGAGCCCCACAACATCGCGCCCATGCGCTACTTGCTGGAATGCAATCCCAATCTTCCCCAGATCGCCTGTTTTGACACGAGCTTTCATCGCACAATGTCAGATACAGCCGCGCGCTTCGCCCTGCCGCTCAGATTTGAAGAAGACGGCGTGCGCCGATACGGCTTTCACGGACTATCCTATGAGTATATCGCGGAACGCTTCCGAGAAATTGCGCCCGAGCTTGCCACCGGCCGGGCGATCGCCGCCCATCTGGGAAATGGCGCAAGCCTGTGCGCCATGAAAGATGGCCGAAGCATCGATACCAGCATGGGATTCAGCGCGTTGGATGGCCTGGTGATGGGAACACGCTGCGGCAACCTCGACCCGGGTGTGATCCTATATTTCATGCGGCGATACGGCATGGGGGCGGCGCAAATCGAGAGCCTGCTCTATAGCCGGTCCGGCCTTCTCGGTCTCTCCGGCCTGTCGCCGGACATGCGCACGCTATCCCAGAGCAAGGAAGCCGCGGCCAAGGACGCCATCGCGGCCTTCGTGTTCCGCCTGGTACGGGAAATCGGCGCCCACATCGCTTCATTGGGCGGCTTGGATGCACTGATATTCACCGCGGGAATCGGAGAGCATTCCCCCGAAATACGCAAAATGACATGCGAAAGGCTTCGCTGGCTGGGCCTTGCTCTCGACGACAGCGCCAATGCGCGAAACGATCAGAGAATTTCCTCTCCCGACAGCCGCGTCGGTATCTTCGTCATACCCACCAATGAAGAATATATGATCGCAAAACATGTCGCGTTGGCGGTTGACGCCGTTTGATGCTCGTCCCCATATGGTGCGCTTCAGTCAAGTCCCGGGCAGCAACATCATCGCGGCACCGATTCCCATAACGCCGGTTGCAGCCCAACCCAGCCAGACCAATGGACGGCTCGCGCCATAGGACCCCATGATTTCCCTGCGTGACGCAAGAAGCGTGATCACAACCATCAATGGGACCGCCACCACACCGTTGATCACGGCACTCCAGAATAGGGCCTTGATCGGGTCGAGGCCGGAATAGTCGATGCCCAGGCCCAGAAGCACGGCCGCCGCGATCACTGCGTAAAAGCCTTTGGCTTGCCAGGGCATGTTGTCCAGGCCGGTCTTCCAGCCGCGCGATTCCCCTACCGCATAAGCTGCAGAACCCGCCAGCACCGGAATGGCGAGCAATCCCGTGCCGACGATCCCGATGCCGAACAGGAGAAAGGCGAAATGCCCGGCCAGGGGCTCCAAGGCCTTGGCTGCCTCGGCCGCGGTCTGGATGTTGGTCTTTCCGGCCTGGTGCAGCGTGGCGGCGGTCGAGATCATGATGGCGATGGCGATCAAGTTGGAGATCAGCATGCCGGCAATGGTATCGATCTGGATGCGCGGCAAGGCGGAGCGCGCCTGCCGCGGCGCTTCGATCAGCGGCCTTTCCTTGGGGTTCTGATCGACCTCTTCCACCTCCTGGGCGCTTTGCCAGAAAAAGAGATAGGGACTGATGGTGGTGCCGAAGATGGCTACGATGATGGTGGCCGCGCTTTCCGACAATTCGGCCCGCACCCCGATCAGGCCCAGGCCGACCGCGCCCCAGTCCAGGTGGATCATGAAGATCAACGCGACATACGCGAAGAGCGAAAGGGTCAGGACGGTGAGAAAGCGCGCATAGCGGCGGTAGGGGATGAACATCTGCAAGGCAAGCGAGAGCAGCGCGAAGCCGATGGTGAATTCGTGCTGGCCGAAACCCGTGACCAGCCGCGCGGCCTCGCCCATGGCGGCAAGGTCCGCCCCCACATTGATGGTGTTGGCGGCGAAGAGCAGGCCCACCAGCCCGCTCACCACCCATCCGGGAAGGATGTCGTCCATATTGCGGGCCAGGCCATGACCGGTGACCCGGCCGATCAGAGCGCTCACCATCTGGATCGCCACCATCAGCGGGAAGGTGAGCAGCATGGTCCAGAGCAGGTTGAAGCCGGCCTGGGCGCCCGCCTGGCTGTAGGTCGCTATTCCGGAAGGGTCGTCATCGGCCGCGCCGGTGATCAGGCCCGGTCCCAGCTCTTTGAGCAGCACCACGCGCGACAGCCGGGTTTTGAAGCCCCTTTTTTGTTTCGCTTCGCTCATAGGGTCCGGTGCGGGGAACGGCGGAAGATTTTCAGGAACAGCGCTGGCCGTCAAAGTGTATTATCAAACGCATCTGGGTCACGGAGGTTCACATGCGCAGGATCGGGCTTGCGGTCATCTTGGCGGT
Source organism: Alphaproteobacteria bacterium (assembly GCA_017307355.1). Taxonomy (GTDB): domain Bacteria; phylum Pseudomonadota; class Alphaproteobacteria; order Micropepsales; family Micropepsaceae; genus Rhizomicrobium. Next base: position 6,460 of record JAFKFG010000011.1, on the reverse strand, counting down.
CATGGTCCCGGCGGCGGCTCTCGCCGCGCCCGGCGATATCTGCCTGCGGCAAGACAGGATCGAAGGCTGGAACGTGCTGAACGACCACACTTTGATCGTGACGGACAAGGCCAACAAGAAATTCAAGCTTTCGCTGACAGGGGCCTGCCATAGCCTGCAATTTCTTACCCGGCTGACTTTCCACCCCTTCAGCGGGAGCGCCTTGTCCTGCCTCACCCGCAACGACGCGGTGGAGGCGAGCCTTCCGGGCTATGGGCCGTCTCCCGAGCGCTGCCTGATCACGGATGTGGAAGACTATACCGCGGCGATGGAACATGCCGACCAGATGGCGGAAGGCAACTATTACCACCACCCCGACACGCATGGCGAAATCGGCGCGATTCCATAATATCAGGAAAAAACACAGATTTTCTTCCCCGGTGGCCGAAGGCCCGGCGGGGGAAGATGTCCGCTAGCGGGCTTGCCCGCGCGCAGGCGCGAGCCGGAGCGCCAAGCCAAGCTGGCGGCCAGATGGGGGAGAAGAGAATGCGCGGTTATTTCGGGATGGGCGTGGACGGCATCTCCAAGCCCATGAATCTGGGCAATCTGGTCCGGATCGCGCATGCCTTCGACGCCAGCTTTTTCTTTTCCATCGCACCCCGGCTGAAGCTGTCGGACGCGCAAAGCGACACGTCGCGGGCGCAAGGTGCGCTTCCCTTTTACAATTTCGCCGAGCCGGCGGACCTGCGCCTGCCCATGGGGTGCCGCCTGGTCGGAATCGAGATCACCGACGATGCGGTCGAACTGCCCCGGTTTCACCACCCCGCCCGGGCCGCCTATGTGCTCGGAGCGGAGCGATTCTCTCTGTCGCCCCAAATCCTCAGGGCGTGCGAGTTCGTGGTGAAGATCCCGACACGTTTTTCCATCAATGTCGGGATGGCCGGCGCCATCGTTCTGTACGATCGGATGATTTCGCTGGGCGGCTATGGCGCCCGCCCGGTCGCGACCGGCGGGCAGGGGGCAGAAATACCCCCACCGCATCTATGGGGAGCGCCCCTGGCCAAACCGCGCCCAGGTGCCTGACCGCGCGCTTTGCGAATTCCTCGGGTCGGCAAGCGAAATTCGTCCGCTTCCCAAGGATAGGGCGGCGTGTTAGGTCCTCGCCATGACTCCCGCCCTTTCGATTTCCCATCTGCGCAAGACCTATCGCAGCGGTACCGTCGCGGTCGAAGACATCTCCCTGACGATTCCGGAAGGCGAGTTTTTCGGTTTTCTGGGTCCCAATGGCGCGGGGAAATCCACCACCATTCATTGCATCACCGGGGTGGCGGAGCCGACCTCCGGCAAGATCGAGATTTTCGGCATCGACGCGGTGAAGAACTACCGCGAGGCGCGCCGTCTGGTGGGGCTATGTCCGCAGGAATTCAATGTCGATCCTTTCGCCAATGCGCGCCAGATCGTGGACTGGATGGGCGGCTATTTCGGCATGAAGGCCAGCCAGCGCAAGGAACGCACCGATTATCTGATGGAGCGTTTCGATCTGATCCCGCACCAGAAGAAGCAGTTCCGCGAATTGTCCGGCGGCCTGAAGCGCCGCGTCGTGCTGGCGCGCGCCCTGGTCAACGATCCCAAGCTCATCATCCTTGACGAGCCGACGGCCGGGGTGGACGTGGAGCTGCGCCGGGTCTTGTGGCGCTACCTCACCGAAATCAACAGGGACGGCCGCACCATTCTGCTGACCTCGCATTATCTGGAGGAGGTGGAGCGGCTCTGCCGCCATATCGCGATCGTGAGCAAGGGCAGGGTGGTGCGCGAAGGCACCAAGGATGAAATCGCCGGCAGCACCGGCGGCCTGGAGAACGCTTATCTGATCGCGACCGGCGCCGAGCCCGATCATGTGGCGGGGCAATGAGATGAACCAGGCGATGGGGATCAACTGGATCGGCCTTTACACCATGGTGCGGCGGGAAGCCTCGCGCATGGCGCGGATTCCCGTGCAGGCCTTCATCGCGCCCTGGATTTCGGCATTGCTTTTCATTTTCATTTTCGGCTCGGTGGTGGGCGGGCGCATTTCCCAGATCGGCGGCCACCGCTATCTGGAATTCGTCCTGCCGGGCGTCTTGATGCTGAACATCGTCAATGCCGCCTTTATCCAGGCCTCCACCGCGATCTATTTTTCCCGCTTCATCAAGTTCGTGGAGGAATTGCTGGTCGCGCCGCTCTCTTACGTGGAGATGATCCTCGGCAGTCTCAGCGTGGTGGTGCTGCGCGCCACCGTCACCGGCATCGGCATTCTTCTGATGGGCATCGGCTTCGGCGCCACCCATATCGAATCCTGGCCGATGTTCCTGTTCTGGATCGTCAGCGTCTCGACCGTGTTCGGGCTTCTGGGCTTGATCGTCGGGCTCTGGTCCAAGAGCTTCGAGCAATTGAACATGCCGGTCGTGTTCCTGCTGACGCCGCTATCGATGGTGGGCGGGGTGTTCAACACGATTGAAATGCTTCCGGCGAAGCTGCAATGGCTCGCCTATGCCAATCCTTTCTTCTATTTCATCAACGGCATCCGCGGCGCCATGATCGGCTTCGACGAGGCGCCGCAGGGACTGGGGATTGGTCTGACTTTGGGACTGCTGGTGGTCCTGGGCGTGACGGCCTGGCGGCTCTATGCCAAGGGATATGGCCTGCGCGAATAGGGCGCTCCTGGCAGCGTTGCGGGGGCGGGGCGGCTTGGCTATTCTTGTCAGGAATTGGTGCGAACCCCATGAAATCGCCCGATTTCAGCCCCATACACGAACCGCCGGACTGGTTGGAGCATTCATGATTCGCAAAATTCTGCTGGGTTCCCTCTGCGCGGTCTGTCTCTCGACTCCGGCTTTTGCGGAAGCCGCCAACCTGCTGGGTGTTTTCGGCAACTGGTCGGCCTATTCGAGCGGAAGCGGCGACAGCCTGGTCTGCTATGCCATGTCCCAGCCGCGCGCCAAGCAACCCCGCACCGCCAAGCGCGGCCCGATCTACCTGATGGTGTCGGACTGGCCCGCCCGCAAGGTCAAGGCCGAGCCCCAGATCGTGCCGGGTTACCCCTATAAGGAGAGCGTGCCGGTATCCCTGGCCGTGGGCCCCGACAAGATCATTTTCTTCGGCCGCAATGATGACTCCAAGGATGGTGCGGCCTGGATCAAGTCGCTGAGCGACAATGACCATTTGATCGAACTGATGACCAAAGGCGTGTCGGCGGTGGCGATGGGGACCTCGACGCGGGGAACCAAGACCGTCGACACCTATTCGCTGGCGGGCTTCACCGACGCGCTCGCCAAGATCCATGCCGTCTGCAAAATGTAAGTCCCTGATCGGGCAGAGCCCGGCAGCGCTCGCAGCCGCCCTGATCGAAGCGGGCGTGGCCGAAAAGAGCGCGCGGATGCGGGCGCGGCAATTGTGGAACTGGACCTATGTCCATGGCGCGCGCGATTTCGCCGCCATGACCAATCTGGCCAAGGATTTCCGCTCCCAGATGGCGGAGCATTTCACCCTGGCCCGTCCGGAGGTGGTGACCGAACAGATTTCCAATGACGGGACCCGCAAATGGCTTCTGCGCACGGGCCCGGGCATCGAGTTCGAGACGGTCTACATCCCGGAAGCCGATCGTGGCACCTTGTGCGTGTCCTCCCAGGTCGGCTGCACGCTGAATTGCCGCTTCTGCCACACCGGGACGCAGAAGCTGGTGCGCAACCTGACGCCGGAAGAGGTCGTTGGCCAGCTTCTGGTGGCGCGCGACAGCCTGGGCGATTGGCCCTCGACGGCACCGGGGCGTAAAGTCACCAATGTGGTGATGATGGGGATGGGCGAGCCGCTCTACAATTTCGACAATGTCAAAGCCGCGCTTGCCATCGTCACCGACGGTGACGGGTTGGCGCTATCGAAACGCCGGGTCACGCTTTCCACGGCAGGCGTGGTGCCGATGATCGAAAAAGCGGGCACCGAGATCGGTTCCGGTCTTGCGATATCGTTGCATGCCGTACGCGACGAATTGCGCGACGTGATCGTGCCGATCAACAAGAAGTATCCGATCAAGGAATTGCTGGACGCCTGCCGCACCTATCCGGGCGCGTCCAACTCCCGGCGCATCACCTTCGAATATGTGATGCTCAAAGGGGTAAATGACAGCCTGGCGGATGCGCGCGAGCTGGTGCGGCTCCTGGCCGGTATTCCGGCCAAGATCAACCTCATTCCGTTCAATCCCTGGCCGGGCGCGCCGTATGAATGTTCCGACTGGAGCCAGATCGAGAAATTCGCCGAGATCGTCAACAAGGCCGGCTACGCCTCGCCGGTGCGCACGCCGCGCGGCCGCGACATCATGGCGGCCTGCGGCCAGCTCAAGAGCGAGAGCGTGAAAGAGCGCGCTTCGGCGCGGCTTGCCGCCGAAAAACTGGCGGCGGTCCAATCCGCCCAGCTTTCCCGGATGCCGCACTGAAATGGCGCGCGGCCTGATCCTGGCGGGCCTGGTTCTGGTGGCGGTGGGTCTTTTATGGCCCCTGATCGGAAAGCTCGGCCTTGGCCGGTTGCCGGGCGACATCGTGATCCGCGGCGAACATGGCGGTCTCTATTTTCCAATCGTCACCTGCACCGCGATCAGCTTGGTGCTGTCGCTGCTGTTCTGGCTGGCGGGGCGGTCTTGAAAATCCGGCTCGAGACCCTTTCGGACGTTCCCGCGATTCATGCGTTGCTGGTGGAGAGTTTCCCCACCGCCGCCGAGGCCGATCTGGTTGCGCGCCTGCGCGCCGATGGCGATGTCGTTCTCTCTTTGGTGGCGGATGCGGAGAGCGGCGTTGCCGGGCATGTGCTGTTTTCGCGCATGACGGCACCGTTTGGGGCCTTGGGCCTCGCCCCTGTCGCGGTCGCGCCCCGCTGGCGGCGGCAAGGTGTTGCCGCGCGCCTGATCCGGGAGGGGTTGGCGCGCGCCGGGGCGGCGGGATGGGAGGCGGTTTTTGTGCTGGGCGATCCGGCCTATTACAGCCGGTTCGGTTTCGACGTCGCTTCCGCCGCCGGATTCCGGTCGCCTTATGCCGGACCCTATTTCATGCTCCGGAAGCTGGCAGCGGATCTGCCCGCCGCCGAAGGGCCGGTGGATTATGCCCCCGCCTTCGCGGCGTTGGGCTGAGCCCTGGATTTTTGGGGCTCAATCCCTATAGTCCCCGCGATTTTCGAAGCCGCCGGTTCGCTGCCGGCCCGCGACTGTTTCAAGGATTTTCCATGGCCAAGCGTGATGTGAAGAAAGTGGTTCTCGCCTATTCCGGCGGCCTGGACACGTCGGTGATCCTGAAATGGCTCCAGACCGAATATGGCGCCGAAGTGGTGACCTTCACGGCCGATCTGGGGCAGGGCGAGGAGATCGAGCCGGCGCGCAAAAAGGCCGAGACGCTGGGCATCAAGCCCGAGAATATCTTCATCGAGGATTTGCGCGAGGAATTTGTCCGCGATTACGTCTTCCCGATGTTCCGGGCCAATGCGCTCTACGAGGGCGTCTACCTGTTGGGCACTTCGATTGCCCGACCCCTGATCGCGAAAAAGCAGATCGAGATCGCCGAGATGGTGGGCGCCGATGCCGTGGCCCATGGCGCCACCGGCAAGGGCAACGATCAGGTGCGCTTCGAGCTGGGCTATTATGCGCTCAAGCCCGACATCAAGGTGATCGCGCCCTGGCGGGAATGGGACCTGACCAGTCGCACCCGGCTGCTGGAATTCGCCGAGTCCCATCAGATCCCCATCGCCAAGGACAAGCGCGGCGAGGCGCCTTTCTCGGTGGACGCGAACCTTCTTCACTCCTCTTCCGAGGGCAAGGTGCTGGAAGATCCGTCGCGGGAAGCCGACAACATCGTCTACCAGCGCACCATCTCGCCCGAGGAGGCGCCGGACAGGGCCACTTATGTCGAGATTGGCTTCGAAAAGGGCGACGCGGTGTCGATCGACGGCCTAGCATTGTCGCCGGCGGCGCTGCTCACCCGGCTGAATGCGCTGGGCAAGGCCAACGGTATCGGGCGCCTCGATCTGGTGGAGAACCGCTTTGTGGGCATGAAATCGCGCGGCGTCTACGAGACGCCCGGCGGCACCATTCTGCTTGCGGCGCATCGCGGCATCGAAAGCATTACCCTGGATCGCGGGGCGGCGCACCTGAAGGACGAAATCATGCCGCGTTATGCGGAACTGGTCTATTATGGCTTCTGGTTCTCGCCGGAGCGGGAGATGCTGCAGGCTTTGATCGACAGGAGCCAGGAATTCGTCACCGGCACCGTGCGGCTCAAGCTCTACAAGGGCAATGTCGCGGTGGTCGGGCGGTCTTCGGCCTACTCGCTCTACAATGAGAGCCTGGTGACTTTCGAGGATGACAAGGGCGCCTACGACCAGAAGGATGCGCAAGGGTTCATCAAATTGAACGCCTTGCGCCTTAGGACGCTTGCGATGCGCAAGCGCCAGGCCGGCGGCAAGT
>JAFKFG010000005.1:14402-24856 GCA_017307355.1 Alphaproteobacteria bacterium | reverse complement strand
TCGTATTTGTACTTGCCGTAATCCATCAGCTTGGCGACGGGCGGCTTGTTGTCGGGAGAGACCTCGACCAGATCGAAGCCTTTTTCTTCCGCGACGGCGCGGGCTTCGTCGGTACCGATCTCGCCATATTTGTGGCCGTCGTCACCGATCAAAAACACGGTGCGGGCGGTAATCTCTTCGTTGATGCGCGGCCCGTCTTTGGGGGCCGGCGGCGTATTCGCCTGAAAACGTCTGGGGACTATGACTTACTCTCCTGTGGTGAGCCGTGCGCCATCGCGTTCCGCCGGTCCGTCTGGGCCAAGCGAAACGAGGTTCGATCATGGACGCAAACGGGGGCCTTTCGATGACGCGCCGGGTGGGCGCAAAGCCGGCCGGAGCCGGATTCCCGCTAAGATAGGCGGGAAACCGGCCCCGGAAAAGGGCTATTCGGCAACATCCTTGCGGGATTCCGCTTCCAGCTTCAGGCGGGCGATCACCTGTTCCAGGGGCATCGCGCCCAGGTCTTTCCCCGACCGCAACCGCACGGAAACCTTGCCTTCTTGCGCTTCGCGTTCGCCGACCACCAGCATGTAGGGGATTTTCTGCAGCTGGGCGTCGCGGATCTTCTTCTGCATCCGCTCGTTCGACAGGTCGATGTCCACGCGCAGGCCGGCCGTGCCGTTGACCACCGGGGCGGCGAACAGGGCATCCACCACCTTGTGGGCATAATCGGCGAACTTCTCGCTGATCGGGATCACCCGGGCCTGGATCGGGGCCAGCCAGGTGGGGAAGGCGCCGGCATAATGCTCGATCAGGAAGGCGGTGAAGCGCTCATGGGTGCCGAGCGGCGCGCGATGGATCACATAGATGGGATGATCCGCACCGTCCTCGCCGATATAAGTGAGGTCGAAGGTCTGGGTCGCCAGGAAGTCCAGCTGGTTGGTGGAGATGGTGTATTCGGTGCCGATCGCCGACTTGATCATGAAGTCGATCTTGGGACCGTAGAAGGCGGCTTCGCCCTTGCCTTCGATGTAAGGGTAGCCGGACTCCTTCATCGCTTCCTTGATGATGTCCAGGGCGGCGATCCATTTGTCCGGCTGGTCGACATACTTATCCAGCTTGTCCAGGTCGGGCAGGGACAAGCGCATGTAATATTCCTTGATGTTCATCAGGTCGTAGTAACGCGCATGCAGGCGCATCACCTTGATGAACTCCTCCTTGGCCTGGTCGAAGCGGCAATAGATATGCGCGTCGTTCATGCAGAAGCCGCGCACCCGCATCAGGCCCGACAGGCCGCCTGACGCTTCGTAGCGATAGTCCTGGCCATACTCGGCGATGCGCAAGGGCAGCTCGCGATAGGAATGCCGGGTCGCGCCATAGATCAAATGATGGTGCGGGCAGTTCATGGGGCGCAGGTAATAATTCTCGCCATCGATATCGAGCGGCGAATACATGCCTTCGGCGTAATAGGGCAGGTGGCGGGAGCGGTAATAGAGCGCTTCCTTGGTGATGTGCGGGGTGGCGACGCGGCGGTAGCCGTCCTTGCGCTCTTCCTGCAGGGCCAGGAATTCCAGCTCCTGGCGGATCACCATGCCGTTGGGCATCCACAAGGGAAGGCCGGCGCCCACATCGGGCGAGAAGGTGAACAGCTCCAGTTCCTTGCCCAGCTTGCGATGGTCGCGCTTTTCCGCTTCGGCCAGTCGCTCGATGTACGCGTCCAGTTCCTTCTTGTCGCGCCAGGCGGTGCCGTAGATGCGCTGCAGCTGCGCGTTCTTGGCGTCGCCGCGCCAATAGGCGCCCGCGATCTTGGTCAGCTTGAACGCGTCGCCGATTTCCGCGGTGGTACGAAAATGCGGACCACGGCAGAGGTCGTGCCAGTCGCCATGCCAATAGATCGAGACGTCTTCATTCGACGGAATGCTTTCGATCAGCTCGGCCTTGTAGGTTTCGCCGATGTCCTTGAAGTGCTGGATCGCCTTGTCGCGCGGCCACACTTCGCGGCGGGTGGGGCGCGCCTGCTTCACGATCTCATGCATCTTGGCTTCGATCTTGGGCAGGTCTTCGGGGGTGAAGGGCTCCGCCCGCGCGAAGTCGTAATAGAAGCCGTCATCGATGGCGGGGCCGATGGTCACCTGGGTGCCGGGGAACAATTCCTGCACCGCCATGGCCAGCAGATGCGCCGCGTCGTGGCGGATCAGCTCCAGCGATTTCTCGTCCTTCTTGGTGATGATGCGGATATGGGCGTCCTGCTCGATGGGGCGGAACAGGTCCCATTCCTTACCGTCAACTTCCAGAATCAGGGCGGCCTTGGCCAGGCCCGGTCCGATGGCAGCGGCGATCTCCGCACCCGTGACGCCACGCGTGAACGTCATCGCCTTGCCGTCGGGCAGGGTGATGGTCACTTGGGCGGGGGCTGCGGACACGGGAAATTCTCCTGGATAGGCGCTTTTGGGAGGCGTCATTGGACCCAGCTAACGCCGTACGTCAAGCAACCTTGTCGGTTTACAGCCCTTTTTGGGCGTTCCGGCCCTTGAGTGGGTGGCAGGGTTGCGCGAAAATGGCCGCTGTGAGGGCATTTGCTACGGAGGTACCGATGACGAAGGTCATGTCTGGTGCGGCGATGCTTGCCGCGATGATCCTGACGACGGCAGCGCCAGCACTCGCGGCGGCCCCGATTTGCCTGGCCGCTCGCGATATCAAAGACACCGACGCCCAGAAAGACGGCAGATCGATCTTGTACACGATGCGGGACGGCTCGGTCTGGCGCAACGATCTCAGAGGCGTCTGCAAGGACGCGCGCTGGAACGGGTTCGGCTATTCGACGGCCAATCCGCAATCCTCGATCTGCGAGAATGAGCAGACCCTGGTGGTGTTCCGGTCCGGCGAAACCTGCGGGTTGGGCAATTTCACCCAAGTCACGCCGCCCCGGATGTAACATCAAGCCTCGCGTTGATTTTGCCGTTCGCAGCAACCAAATAATGCCTGTCGCCTGTCCGGCCTTCCCGGTGCGTCGCGCGGCAGCAAAGGAGATGTCATGAGCAAATTTCTTTTCGGCGCCACCATGGCGCTTTCCCTCATTGCCGTTTCGGCGCCAGCTCTGGCGGCGGATAAAAAAATCTGCCTGTCGACCCGCGACATGCGGAGCAGCACTCCCAAGGACGACGGCACCGCGATCACGTTCAAGATGAATGACGGTTCGGTGTGGCGCAACGACCTGAAAGGCCGCTGCCCCGACCTGAAGTTCAATGGCTTTGCCTGGACCATCCGCAATCCCGGTGGCACGGTCTGCGACAATGAAGAGATCATCAAGGTGCTGCAGTCCGGCCAGATTTGTGCGCTGGGCAAATTTACTCAAGTCTCACCCGCGCGCGGCAAGACGATGTAATAAGGGCGTTGGCCTTTTGGCCCCTGGCGTCCCACGCTGTCGCTACGGACCACGCCTCATCACGTGCTCACGCACGCTCCGGGGGACGCTCCTAGCCAGAGACCAAAATCCGGCGCGCCGGAGTTGAGTTGTGAAAGAAAAAGGCCCGGTTGATCGCCGGGCCTTTTTCTTTTCTGGCGCACGGCGTCCGTCAGCCTGATGTTTTATGGATTATATATATCAATCAATGGCTTATGGTTTTCATTGAAATAACTGACTAGTTAGTTATTAATTGCCTGATGAAGCCCCAGCGCTGGCAGCGACGCAAGCATGCCCGCATCCCGGAAATCCTGGATGCGGCGCTGGCATGCTTTGCGGAGAAGGGTTTCGCCGGCACCCGCATGGACGACATCGCGGCGCGCGCGGGCATCAGCAAGGGCACCATCTATCTTTACTTCGACAGCAAGGAAGCGGTGTTCAAGGCGCTGGCCCGCCAATCGATCGGAGCGCAGCTGGAAAGCGTGCTGACGCATGTGAAGGCCGCGCAAGGCTCCAGCGCCGAACTTCTGCGTTTCGTCATTGGCACGCTGGGCGGGTTCGCCAGCACCAGCGACCGCGTGGTGCTGGCCAAGGTGCTTTTGGCCGAAGCCGGAAATTTTCCCGAGCTTGCGGAGTTCTGGCGGCGCGAAATCGTCGATCGCGGCGTTTCCCTGTTCGAGACCATCATCCGGCGCGGGATCACGCGGGGCGAATTCCGCGACGTGGCGCCGGCCCATGCGGCCCGGCTCTGCATCGCGCCGGTGCTGCTCACCATTCTATGGCGCACCGTATTCGCCCAATTCGACGAGACGCCTTACGACTATAGCGGCCTCATCGATGCCCATCTGGATACGCTGCTGCGCGGGCTGGCGGCGCTGGGAGAGGGACCATGAAAAGGATTTTCCTGCTGCTATGCGTTGTCCTGGCGGCTTGCGGCGAAAAGAAAAGCGATGCCTGGCTGGGTTATGGCGAAGGCGACAATGCCTTCATCTCGGCGCCGCAACCGGGTTGGGTGACGGCGATGAAGGTCGAGCGGGGCCAGATGGTCCATCGCGGCGATCTTCTCTTTGTGCTGGACGACACCCGCGAACAGGCCGGCCGGGATCAGGCCGCTGCATCCTTGAGCGCAGCCCGCGCCGGCCTGTCCCAAGAGCAATCCAATCTGGCCTATGCTCGAACCGCGCTCGACCGCCAGAACGGATTGGCGCGCGACAATGCGGGGACCCCGGCACTGCGCGATCAGGCGCTCAACAATTACCGGCAATCCTCGGCGCGGATCGCTCAGCTCAAGGCCCAGATCGCGCAGATGGAAGCCTCGCTGAACAATGCCGCCTATGGTCTTTCGCAGCGCGCGGTAGTGGCCCAGACCGACGGTCCGGTGCAGGACATCTATTTCCGCGAGGGCGAATATGTCCCCGCCTCCACGCCGGTGCTGTCCATCCTGCCGCCCGCCAATATTTTCGTGCGCTTCTTCGTGCCCGAAGGCCAGCTTTCGCGCGTGCATCTGGGTCAGGTGGTGACGATCGGCTGCGATGGCTGCAAGCTGCTGACAGCCAAGATCAGCTTCATCGCCGCGCGGGAAGAATTCACCCCGCCGGTGATCTTCAGCGTGGATAATCGCGAGAAGCTGGTCTTCAAGCTGGAGGCGCGCGCGCCCGGCGGCCTTCTCCTCAATCCCGGCCAGCCGGTGGAAGTGCGTCCGCAATGACCGGCGCGGCGGCGACGCGGAAAAAGCCCGGCGCCCTGAACATCGGCGCCATGGCCATCGATGTGAAGGGCCTGACCAAGCGCTTCGGGCGCAAGCTTGCCGTCGATCACATCGACATCGCGGTGCCGGAAGGTGAAGTGTGGGGGTTCCTCGGTCCCAACGGTTCGGGCAAGACCACCACCATCCGCATGCTGTGCGGTTTGCTCAGGGTCGATGACGGCCAGGGCACATGCCTGGGGCTGGACATCCGCGCTCAGGCGGAAGCGATCAAGCGCCAGGTCGGCTACATGACCCAGCGCTTCAGCTTCTGGGAAGATCTTTCGATCCGGGAGAATCTGGAATTCGTGGCGCGGCTCTATCAATTGCCGGACCGCAAAGCGAAGGTTGGCTGGACCCTGGAACGGTTGGGCCTGGTCCAGCGCCAGAGCCAGCTGGCGGGCGAATTGTCCGGCGGCTGGAAGCAGCGCATGGCGCTGGCGGCCTGCATGCTGCACGATCCCAAATTGCTGCTGCTGGATGAGCCCACCGCGGGCGTCGATCCCAAGGCGCGGCGCGATTTCTGGGAACAGATCCATGCCTTGAGCGCGCAAGGCCTTACCGTGCTGGTCTCCACCCATTACATGGACGAAGCCGAGCGTTGCGATCGCATCGCCTATATCCTGAACGGCAGGCTGGTGACGCAAGGCTCGGTCGGCGAGGTGATCGAACAATCGGGCCTTTCCACATTCGTGCTGGAAGGCGCGCATGTGCGCCATTTCCTCGGCGAATTGCAGGGCAAGCCCGGCGTGGATTATGCGGGCTTTTTCGGCGCGGCGCTGCATGTCAGCGGCCGCGACCGGGCCGCGCTCGAAGCCAGCATCGCGCCCTATCGCGGCCGGGACGGCATCGCCGTCAGCGAGACCCCGCCCAACCTGGAAGACGTCTTCATTCTTTTGCAGGAGGCGGCGAAATGAATTTTTCGCTTGCCCGCATTTATGCCGTGCTGGTGAAGGAATTCCTGCAGATGCGGCGCGACCGCGTCACCTTGGGCATGATCGTGGGCGTGCCCCTGATGCAGCTTTTCCTGTTCGGTTTCGCGATCAACTTCAATCCCAAGGCGTTGCCCACCGCGATCGCGATCGACGATCCGGGCATCTTCGCCCGTTCGGTGACGGCGGCGTTGCGCAATTCCAGCTATTTCGACGTGGTGGCGACGACCAATTCGCCGTCCGGCGCGCGGCGGCTGCTCCAGGAAGGCAAGGTCCTGTTCGTGGTCGAGATTCCGGTCAATTTCACACGCGACATTGTGCGGGGCGCCCAGCCCGACCTTCTGGTGGAAGCCGACGCCACCGATCCCGCTGCCGGCGGTTTTGCCATGGCGGCCTTGAACGGTATCGCCACATCGGCTTTGCGCGACGACCTCACAGGTCCCCTGGCGGCGCGCGCGCAAGGGCCACCGCCCTTCAACCTGGTTTCGCATCTTCTCTATAATCCGGAATCCAATACCCGCTACAGCATCATTCCGGGATTGCTGGCGGTCATCCTCACCATGACCATGGTGTTGATGACCTGCCTGGCGCTCACCCGCGAGCGCGAGCGCGGCACCTATGAAAATCTTCTCGCCATGCCCGCCACCCCGGTCGAGATCATGATCGGCAAGATCGCGCCCAATGTCACCATCGGCGCCATCCAGAGCGCCATCATCCTGGTGGTGGCGAAATATGTCTTCGCCGTTCCCATGATCGGCTCCCTGCCGCTGCTGGCGGCGGCGCTGACCATCTACATCATCGCCAACCTGGCGGTGGGCTATACATTTTCGACCCTCGCGGAAAACCAGCTGCAGGCGATGCAGATGACGATGTTTTTCCTGCTGCCCGCGATCCTGTTGTCCGGCTTCGCCTTTCCCTTCGCGGGCATGCCGCGCTGGGCGCAATATATCGGCGAGATTCTTCCCGCCACGCATTTCCTGCGCATCGTGCGGGGCATCCTGCTGAAGGACAATGGCGCATCCGAAATCTGGCCGGATGTCTGGCCGTTGCTGCTTTTCACCTTCGCGGCGGCCGGCCTGGCGTTGGCCCGGTTCCGAAGGACACTTGATTGAATTTTCCCCCATCTGTCTGCCGCGCGGGCAAGCCCGCTAGCAGACATCTTCCCCCGCTAAGGGCTTCGCCCTGCGGGGGAAGAAAGCCGGAGCCTGGACGATATAGCGCTCGTTGCAGCCAGCACAGGCCCGGCTCCCCCGCGTGCGCGTTAGCGCACTGGCGGGGGAGTACCCGTAGCACGCTCTCGAGCGTGCGAAGGGGGAGGGGGTCAGCTTCGACTTGCCTCAAACAAAAACCAATTCCGCTTCTCGGCCTGGTCGATGAAGTTTTCCAGGATCGAGGCGGTGGCGACGTCGTCATGTTCGTCGGCGATCTCGTGCGCCTTGCGCATGGCCCTGATCACGGTCTTGTTGTCTTCCATCAGCTCCTTGAGCATGTCGGCGGGCGTGACGAAGTCCTTGTCATTGTCCTTGATGCTCTGGCGCTTGGCGATCTCGGCGATGGAATGCAGGGTGCTTGCGCCCAGTTTGCGCACCCGCTCGGCCAGCTCGTCGGTGGTGGCGAAGATCTCCGCCGCCTGCTCGTCGAACAGAAGGTGATAGTCGCGGAAATGCGGGCCCGAGACATGCCAATGGAAATTCTTGGTCTTCAGATAGAGCGCGAAGGCATCGGCCAGGCAGCCATTCAGGGCGTCCGCGATCTCCGGCACGGCATTGCCCGACAGGTCGGTCTGGGTGGAAAGGCGGGAGGCGGTTTTGGCTTTGGAGGACTTGCCGTCTTTGGCCATGGGGAAACCTCTATGGAAATTGGGGGAAATGCTTCCTTAGAACGTCTATAAACTAGAACGGTTGCACGATTGAGTCATCCCGCGCGCATCCAGTTCCGCCGGATTGCGTTTCTGTCATGAAGCGTTGCCATTGAAGGGCTCTGCATGCGGAAAATTCTCATTCCCCTGGCGGTACTTATCCTTGTGTCCGGCTGCGCCACCCGCCAGCGGGTGGATGTCGGTTTCCGGGCCGGCGGTCCGGCCTATTACGACAGTTATTATGACGGCTATTACGGCCCCTTCGATGACGGCTATTGGGGCAATGACGGCTTCTTCTGGTATTATTCCGGCCGCGACCGCATCTGGCACCGCGATGAAGGCCGCCATTTCCGCCGTGATGCCGGGCCGGGCTTCAACCATGTCCGCGGTCACGGCCATCGCCGGGAGCATTGATTTTTGCGCGGGCGGATGCGGCTTTTAAAAAAGGCCAATAAATCCGGATAGTTGGCGGTCTTGTTCGGGGCGGCCGGTGTCGTTAAGTTCGCCCGGTCTCAGCCGCCCCTTTTTCTCATTCGAGAGCCCGCCATGCCGTTGTTACGCTTTATCCCGGAAGCCACGAAGGTCGATTTCGTGGGGCTGCGCTATATCGCGTTCGCCATTGACGGCTTGCTGCTGGTGGTTTCGATCATCGCCATCGCCTGGCACGGCTTCAATCTGGGCATCGATTTCACCGGCGGCGTGCTGATGGATGTGAAGGCCGCCCAAACCGTCGATATCGGTCCCTTGCGCGAAAAGGTGAACACGCTGGGCTTCGGCGAAAGCCAGCTCCAGTATTTCGGCGGCGGCGAATGCGACAAGCCCGCCAACAGCTGCGTGCAGATCCGCGTCCAGCCCAAGCAGGTGAAAGCGGGCGGCGACCAGAACGCCGCCGACCAGGCGGTGGTGGAAGCGATCAAGGCCAAGCTGGGCAATGAATTCGCCGTGCGCAGCACGTCGGTGGTGGGCCCCAAAGTCTCCCAGGAATTGTTTCATGACGGCGTGATCGCGACCCTGCTCGCCATCGCCATGATCGCGGTCTATGTCGCGGTGCGCTTCGAATGGCAGTATGGCATCGGGGCGGCCTTCGCCACCGGCCATGACGTGCTGGTGACGGCGGGCCTTTTCGCCATCTTCCATCTGGATTTCGGCCTCACCGCGGTGGCGGCGCTTTTGACCCTGGCGGGCTATTCGATCAACGACACCGTGGTGGTGTTCGACCGTATCCGCGAGAACCGGCGCAAATATAAGCGCATGGGCCTTCGCGACATGATCAATCTGTCCACCAACCAGATGCTGACCCGCACCATCCTCACCTCGGTGGCGACGTCGGTGTCGCTGGTCCCGCTGCTTCTGTTCGGCGGCCCGGCGCTGTTCGACTTCTCCGCCCCGATCCTGTTCGGCATCATCGTGGGCACCTTCTCGTCGGTCTATGTCGCGGCGATGCTGCTGTTGTACTTGCCCGCGACGCCGGGCAGCATTGAGCACAGCAGCGGATCGTCCGAAGCCACGGCCTAGCGGAATTGGAGACGTCATCAAATCCCGCTAGACTGGCCGTTCCAGATAGGGGGTATGCATGGCGATCCGTTTTGGAATCTCTGCCGTCCTTGTGCTTCTGACCGGTCCGGCGCTGGCCGCACCGCCCGCCAACACGCCCACGCCCGCCGAAGCCAAGGCGATGCTCGATAAGGCTGTGGCCTATTACAAGGATCATGGGCGTGCGGATGCGCTCAAAGCCTTCAACACCAGGAAGGCGCCGTTTTCCGACCGCACGCTGTATGTGTTCTGCATCGGGCCGGACAAGAAATTGGCCGCCGATGGCGAGTATCGCGAATATATCGGCCAGTCCGCCGACCTGATCAAAGATGCATCGGGAAGAATGCTGGGCCAGGCGATGCTGGATGCCGCCGCCGGTCCCGGCGAGATCCATTATTCCTGGTTCAATCCCGCCACCAAGCTGATCGAGCCCAAGATGGCGTATCTGACGAAAGTCGAAACCGACGTCTGCGGTGTCGGTGTTTATGATCCGAATTAAATAATGGGGTCGCGGTTCTTTTCGTCCGTGGCGTTGTCGCGCGCATCCTCGCTGCGCTCGGCTAGGGCAAGTTTTTCTAAGCTCGCTCTGCTCGCTAAGAAAAACTAAGCCTCCTCACGTGCTAACGCACGCTCCGGGCGACGCTCTTAGCCAGGAGCCAAAATCCTGCGCGGCGAGCAGGTTGATAGGAGATTGCGCTCTTTACAGCGGGAACCAGTCTCTGCGGTCCGAATAAGCCTGATAGTGGACATTCGCGCCCGCGCGGAAGCCGACGCCGGTGCGGATCGGCGCCAGGGTGACGCCGCCGGAGCGCTGATAGTTCACGCCCAGACCGGCCACGAAATAGAAGCTGCCTTCCACGCCGGGGAAGCGCTGGAACAGCCGCCGATCCTCGCGCAGATTGTAGCAGAGGGTGAAGCATTTGGAGGCGTTGCCGCCCACATCGAAGCCCACCGAGGGACCGCGCCAATAGACCATGCGCGGATCGCGGGTCTTGCGCACCAGAT
>JAFKFG010000005.1:0-14365 GCA_017307355.1 Alphaproteobacteria bacterium | reverse complement strand
AGGCGTCCGGCTCGCCCAGGTCGGCGAACACATGCTGCACCGCCTTGGCCATCGCCTCGGTGGTGATGCCGAAGAAATCCGCGCCCGCCTGGGTGATCTCGTTGGCGGTGTATTTGGCGTCATCGCCCACATCGGCCAGGGCCGTGCCCGGGATCAGCAATGTGCCGGGGACCAGCGAGGCCAGGCCGGCGAGGAATTCCTTGCGGTTCATGCGAAGCGCCCTTTCACGAATCAGGTTCATGAAGTTTCACCGAGATTTGGGCAATTTTACAGCTAGTTCCGCGTTTCCGGGGGTGTATTACAGGACAGAAAGGCAGGGTGCGCATGGACAAAAGCAGGCAAGGGGCGGGGCTCACCCCGTTCGGCGTGGTGGCCATTTTGGTGATGCTGGGGGTCCTGGGATGGGCCGTATGGTATGCCGTCGGTGCCTGGACCGCGATGCGTGGTGTGGCGATCTCGACCCTGGGCTGGGTCTTTCTGGGGCTGGGCGTGACCGTCACCTTCCTGGTCGGCGTCGGCCTGATGGCGTTAGTATTTTACTCATCCCGCCATGATATGGATCGCTGATAGTGGGCCTATTTTTGCTTAAAAAGCGATGCGATACCAAAGACGGTTCCAGACGTTCCGGCCGGGCAAGGCGCAGAAATTCCTGCGCTGGGCGGGATTGAATTTCCTCAGTCTGATGGTGATCGCGCCGTACAGCTACGAACATTCGTCCGCGAAGATTGCGTTGATCTCAGTCTTGGGCGTTTCGCTGATCGTGCTGCTGACGATGGCGCTCAAGCATCATCTCTACGAGTCGCGCCGGTTCTTCGACTCATAAGGCGCGCGAGACAGTCGGACCGCCGCGACCGCATAATCGGTTCCTGAAGCCTTCCGTTAAAGCTGAGCCCGGCCCGGACCCGGCGATCAACATGCTTGCATCAAACTATTACATTGTGGTAGATTCAACTACGATGTAACTGAGGAATGGCCATGACGCTTCCCAGGCTGAGCAATCTGGAAATGCGAATTATGGAAGCCCTGTGGACCGGCGGCGATCTCTCTGTGCGCGAAATCCAGGAGACGTTTCCGGCAAAGAAGCGGCCCGCCTATTCGACCATATTGACAATGGTGCGCAGGCTGGAAGCAAAGAAGGCGCTGCGGCAGGTCAAGAAGATCGGCACGGCCTTCATCTATGCGGCGGCCATTCCCCGCGATGCCGCCCGCCGCCGCCTTATTGATGATTTCCTCGCGGTTTTTGGCGGAGAGCCGCAGCCGATCATGACTCACCTGATCGACGCGGGAAAATTCACGTTGGAAGATGTTCGGGAAGCCGAAAAATATATCCGCGAAATATCGAAGAAAGGCGGCAAGCTATGATGTCTCTGCTGCTCGATCATCTGTGGCAATCTTCGTTGTGCGTTGGCGGAGCCGCCTTGATCGCGGTGGCGCTACGCCGAAACAGTGCGGGAGTTCGTTTCTGGGTTTGGTTTGCGGCGTCGCTGAAATTCCTGGTGCCGTTTGCGACGCTGACGGCTCTTGGCAGTACCGTTCTGGCGCCGATGGTTCCACCCGTTGCCGTGCCCAGGGTCGCGCTTGCCGAACCTTTGGCCAAGCCGTTTTCCGGACCGACCATCATTCATTTCACCGCGCGCCTGACGGGCACGCCACCCTCGCACCAACCCGCGGCGCAGCCTGCAGCGCCCGCGGAACCGGACTCGGCGATCCGCGCTCCGTTGGCTGATCGCGCCGCATTGATCGCGCCGAGATTTCCTTCGGTCCCGTTCGATTTGGAATCCGTTCTCCTGGCGATCTGGGCTGCCGGTTCTCTGATACTCGCAATTCGATGGCTATCCCGCTGGTTCCGGGTTCGCGCCCTGCTGCGTCACGCCACACAGACGCAGCTTGATCTGCCCGTGGCAGTGAAATTGTCCGCGTCGCTCCTGGAACCCGGCTTGGCGGGCATATTTTCTCCCGTCATCCTGTTGCCCCAGGGCATCGCGCAGCAGCTTTCGCCAGTGGAGATGAAGGCCGTTCTGGCGCACGAACTCTGCCACTGGCGGCGCCATGACAATCTTTTGGCGGCCATCCACATGCTGGTGGAAGTGCTGTTCTGGTTCTTCCCCCTGGTGTGGTGGATCGGTGCGCGCCTCAATGCCGAACGGGAGCGGGCTTGCGACGAAAGTGTGCTGGCGGAGGGCAATGAGCCGCAGATTTATGCCGATGGGATTCTGAAAGTGTGCCGCGCCTATCTGCAATCGCCACTCGCCTGCGTCTCGGGAATTTCAGGCGCCGGTTTGAAAAGCCGCATCGCGGCGATCATGGAAAACCGGCTGGTCCTGCGCTTGAACGCCGCCCGCAAGTTCGCGCTGAGCGCTTCTGCCGCCGCAACCTTGGGCCTGCCAGTGGCGCTGGGATTGCTCGCGGCGCCGGCCGTGCAAATGCCGGCCAAGGCAGCTCCGATTGCTTTGCCGGCCAGACAGGCCCGTGCCGAACAAGCGCCGTCGCTCAAACCAGAAATTTCGACCGCCCTGCCGGAAAGCCAAACTACGGAAAATCCCCCAGGTTCCGACAAGTTACCATTACTACCCCAGCAGTCGCGGGTGACTGCGAGGGGCCTGGCGGTGTCACCGCTCGATCTGCCGCAACTCGCGATGGCTGCGCCTGATCTGGCCGCCTCGAACGATCCGGCGCCGGCGCAGCCCGCGCCGAATGATGCTCTGGCCGTCGCGGCGCTACGCAACGATCAGCCCAATGCGCCCATGCCCTCGGAGCCAGTACGGACCAACCCGAATTGTGCGCCGCCTGAACTGCTGAACAGCTTGCCGATGGAGAAAGTGCCGGGCAGTGACAGCATGACCGTTATGGCAACCATCGACGGAAATCCCGCGAGGTTGCTGGTCGGTATGGGGACCATGCGCACTCAGCTATGGCACAACACGGCGCTGAAACTCGACCCGGCCGTTGAAAACAATGTCCGCGTTTCGAGGTTCATATTGGGAAGCATGGATGCCAGCGGCTTTCCCATCGAAGCCAATACCACGCCCGTCTTCGCGCCCCCGCTGTTCGACGGCATTCTCGGCACCGATATGATGCAGAGCTATGATATCGACCTGGATTTCGCGCACGGGAAGTTGAACTACTTCTCGCCCGAACAATGTGTGGGCGCAGGCGTCTATTGGAATCCCACCACGATCACGTCGATGAACGTGAAATCCTCGGTGCGCGTGATGGCGCGCGCCGGATTGATCACTGTGCCGGTGACGCTTGACGGCCACGAAATCATCGCCTTGCTGGATACCGGCGCCGACCGGACATTCCTGAATCCGAAGATGGCAAGCATGTTGTTCGGACTGGATGCCGGTTCGCTGGAAACGGCGAACCTGACGGTCGGCGGCGCCGTCACCAAGGCGGGCCTGCATACATTTTCACGCCTGACGATCGGCGGCCTGACCGCCGACAATCCGCGGATCGCGATCCCCCTCGACACCGAGATCCCGAATCTCTTCCAGATCAGGCCCGACAGCGCGAAAATGTTTCCGCCGCGCGATACCCTTGTTTTTCCCGGATACTATAACGACTTGCCGGACGAGCTGCCGCTCCTGGACCCCCGGCGTCAATCCGGAACATTGCCCATCATGGTCATCGGCATGGACCTGCTGAAACACAGCCATCTGTACATCTCGTTCCGGAACCGTCGCGTGTATATTTCCGCGGCCGGGGATGGCCCTGCGCTGAAGGCAGCACCCGCAACGCGCAGCGCGCTCAATATCCGCCGGAATTACGGCCCGCAGGCCATGGGCGGGCTTGTGGGCCGCGGTTCATACCCGGAACCGGGCAGGCAGAACCCGCAGAACCCGGACCGATAGGGGGATATGTGAGCAGCGAAAGCGTGTGCGGGATAAACAAATTTGTTGAACGCGACATCGATGTGCTGCTGGCCGAGGAGTTGCGCGTCAGTCCGGATTTCTGCGCATGGATCATGGGCCGGTTCAAGCTGCCCCAGAAACTATCATTCCCTGCTGTGTCCACCAGTGTTTCCGTGGCCGAAGGCGGCGAGGCAGATGTCGTCGCCACATTCCAGGCATCAGGGAATTCGCGACATCGCCTCTTTGTCGTGAACAGGATCGACGCGGTGCTGTTGCCGGAGCAGCTGGCGCGGTATATCAGGCGCGGAAATGAGGCGGCCAGGCGCCAGATTGTTTCCGGTTATTCAATCTTGTTTTGCACCCCATCCAGCTATCGGGTGATGGCGCTTCCTGCGCCGGTGCAACAAATGAGTTTCGAGGATGTGGCGGAGATATTGCTTGCCCAGGGCGATCTGCGGTCTCGCTACCGTGGTTCGTTTTTCTTAAGAGCGCTTCCCAGCCCGCCGGTTAAAATTCTCCGGGCTGGCGGCGCGCCGCTTTAGAGACCTCTTGCAACGAAAGCAGAGTTCTCGAAACCTGGTTTTCCATAGAGGAACGGTGAGCCGTCCCAGCGCTTGACGCTGCCGCCTGCCGCGTTCAGCACGGCGTGCCCGGCGGCGGTGTCCCATTCCATGGTGCGACCCGCGCGCACATAAATGTCGGCTTCGCCCGCCGCCACCAGGCAGAATTTCAATGACGATCCCGCGCTGATGAATTGGCGCACCACGAAGTGGCTGAGGAATTCGTCGGTCTCCGGATCGCGATGGCTGCGGCTGCCCACCGCCACCCAGCCATCGGCGGAAGGGCTGCGGGCCTGGATGCGCCGCGCCGAGGAGGCATGGAAAGGCGCATCGGGATTCTGTGCTGCTTCGAAAGCGCCGCCCGCGTCGCCGAAAAACATCCGCTCCTTGACCGGGGCATAGACCGCGCCCGCCACCGCGATGCCGTCCTTCACTTCGGCGATATTGACCGTGAACTCGCCATTGGCCTTGAGGAATTCGCGCGTTCCATCCAAAGGATCGACCAGGAAGAAATGCGCGCAAGGCTCGCAGCCACGACCGGCCGCCGCCGCTTCTTCCGCCGCCACCGGCAGGCCGGGAAACTCCCGCGCCAGAGCGTCCAGGATGAAAACCTCGGCTTCCTCATCCGCATCGGTGACGGGCGAGCGGTCTTCCTTGATCCGCCCGCGGGCACCCGCCCGGTAATGCCGCATCACGATGGCGCCGGCCCCGGCCGCGATGGCGGCAAGCTTGGCGGCGGTGATGTCCATGGCGATGCTCCGATCCTGTCCGGCCGTTATGGCCCCGTTCGCCGTCCCTTGCATCCGGCAAAGGGAAGCAGGCGTCTTAAGAATTCATTAATACCCTCTGTGCGTCTTTACCATTTGGATACCAAAGCCCGGCAGCAATAGGGCCTTGGCAGCGAAACACGGAATTTCTTCCCCCGCGCGGCAAAGCCGCTGGCGGGGGAAGATGTCTTCTGAGGGCTTGTCCCGAAGAAGACAGATGGGGGCAAAATGAATGAAATAGAATTTTCCGCCCTGATGGTGAGCCGGGTCTGCCACGACCTGGTCGGCCCCCTGGGCGCGGTGGTCAACGGCCTGGAAGTGCTGGAGGACGAAAACGACGCCGCCATGCGCGACGATGCCATCAAGCTGGTGACCTCGAGCGCCAACCAGGCGCTGGCCCGCATCCAGTTCATGCGCATCGCTTTCGGCGCGGCCGGTTCGGCGGGCGCGGAACTGGATCTGGGCGAAATCGGCCGCCTGATTCAGGGCCTTCTGGAGGGCGGCAAGGTCAAGCTGGAATGGAATGTTCCCCATGCGTATTGGGCCAAGGACTGGGCCAAGCTTTTGATGAATGCCACGCTTCTGGGCGTCGACAGCCTGCCGCGCGGCGGCATGGTGGTGGTGACGGCGGAAGCCACGCCGCCCAGCTTCAAGGTGATCGCCACGGGCCTGAATGCCCGCGTCGCCGAAGAGGTGACGCGCGCCCTCAAGGGCGAGCCCCTGGAAGGCCCGGTGGATGCGCGGGGCATTCAGCCCCAACTCACCTATCGCTTGGCCCAGACCGTGAAAGCGGGGCTTTCCGTGACGGCGCGTGACGGCTCGGTTGAGATAACCGGCAGTTAGTTTTTTGGGTCGCACGGTCCGGGCGCGGATGCGCCCAATTATTTAATGGGCGCCTCCGGCGCCGTGCGGAAAACCGCAGCCGTCATTGTGTTTTCTGCGTTGCCGGCTGCACTTTTCCGGGCCGATGCTCCCCGGGGCCGACAATACCCCGTTTACCTTCTCTGGCGTAATCTTGGCCAAAGCCCGGTTGCTGCCAAAAAGGAACCGGAAAGGGGTCGGCCATGAAACATTGCCTGGTGGTGGAAGACAGCCGCGTCATGCGCACCATCGCGCGCCGCATCTTCGAGGAATTGCAATTCGACACCAACGAAGTCGAGGACGGTCTTGGGGGCCTGCGCATCTGTCACGACAAGATGCCCGACATGATTTTCCTGGACTGGAATTTGCCGTCGATGCCGGGGCTGGAATTTCTCAAAAGCGTGCGCGGCCAGCCCAATGGCGCCCATCCGGTGATCCTGTTCGCCACCACCGAAAACGATCCGGACGAAATCGCGGCCGCCATCGCCGCGGGTGCCGACGATTTCGTGATGAAGCCTTACGACCGCGCCACCTTGCGCACCAAGCTGGTCGAACTCGGGCAGCCGACTTAAGGCAGCCCTGCCATGACGCCGGACGATTTTCATTTCCTGGCCCGGCTGGTTCGCCGCCGCGGCGGCCTGGCGCTGGGCGACGGCAAGGGCGCCGGCCTGGAACAGCGTCTGATGCCGGTGATGCGGCGGTTCGGCTTTCGCGAGAGCGCGGCGCTGATCGGCGAATTGCGGCTGGGCAACGACACTCTGGCCGCCGCCGTCACCGAAGCGATGACGGTGAACGAGACCTCCTTCTTCCGCGATCCGCCGCAATTCGCGCGGCTCAGGGACGAGATGCTGCCCCGCTTGCTGACCGCGCGGGGGCAAGAGCGGCATTTGCGCATCTGGTCCGCGGCCTGCGCCGCCGGCCAGGAAGTCTGGTCGCTGGCGATGATGCTGGATGCGATGCCGCTTCACGGCTGGACCATCGATCTGGTCGCCAGCGATATTTGCGGCGACGCGGTGGCCCGCGCCGCGGCGGGACATTATTCGCAATACGAAGTGATGCGCGGATTGTCGGAGGAAGATGTCGCCCGCCATTTCGTTCCCCAGGAAAGCGGCTTTCTGATTTCCGACCGGCTGAAACGCATGGTGCGGTTCCGCAAATTCAACTTGATGGATTCCTATGGCTGGCTGGACGGGCTGGACCTGGTGCTGTGCCGCAATGTGCTGATGCATTTCGACCGCGCCGCGCGCCTGTCGGTGCTGGAACGGCTGGCCGACACCATGTCGCCGGACGGGCTGTTGGTCTTGGGCGACACCGAAACCGTGCAGGGTTGCGCCGATCTTTATCAGGAGCTTCCCGGCGGCACTGGAATTTATATGAAGGCCCGGGCTCAGATCACGCGCCTGAACGCGGCGATCTAAGCCAGGGCTTTTCCAGTAATTCGTTCCAGCACCTTGATCGGCGCGGTTTCGGGCTCGCCCATCTGCGCCACATCGAAATGGAAGGTCTGCTCGAGCGCGAATTCGCCTTTCAGCGCCGCATGCAGCACCTGGTCGGTATAGACCATCCAGCAGCTTCCCGGTGGAAAATCCAGGCGGGTGTGGGGGGCGGTCTTTTGATACTGCGCGTCGCGCTTGGCGCCGTCATGCAGCGACAGCATCATTTCGTCGTAAGCCGAGCGGCGGCCACGCGTCACCCCCAACGTGTCGTAAAGCCAGCTCTTGCCGGGAAAATGCGGTTTGATCCGGGGCGCGAATTTGGAAGCGAAATCCGCGAAATCCTCGCCCACTTCCCAGTGCCGCGCGCCGCCGCCATTGGGCGAATGGGGCGCGATATTGGCGAAGAAGCGCAGGATTCGTCGCCCGTCCTTCATCGGCCGCGACGGAAAGGCATCGACATGCAAAAGCCGGTCGTCGCTGATCACCGAATAGGCGCGGCCTTCCACTTCGACGGGACGATACGAGGTGCGTGCCCGCTCGACACCCGAATAATTGGGCAAAAGGTCTTTGACGAATTGCGTGGCGCCCGCGCCGAAGCGCTCGATCATCGCGGCCAGGCGGGTGGCCCGCTCGCCCGTAGCCGAGGTGCCCTGCAATTTTCCGGATGTGTGATCCAGGCTGATATTCTTGGCCTTGCCGTCGGTGAGGCGGCCGTCGAGGAATTCGGTTTCGCTGTTGGTGAGCTTGAACGGCATGCGGGGGAAATAGAGCAGGCGGCCATGTTCCAGCGCAGCTTGCGCGCGGGCCCGGGTTTGCGCGTCGAACGGGCCTTTCCATTCCCTGAAATCGAATTCCTCGCGGATCATCCTGCAAACGACTCCGTCATGGCGCCATAGACCAGGGCGCGCAGATCGCGGCGCAGTTTAATCCGGTCCGGCGCGAACAGCACCTGCGTCATGAACACCACCGCCAGCTCTTCCTTGGGATCGTTGAAGAAATAGGTGCCCGCGGCGCCGCCCCAGGAATATTCGCCTTTGGTGCCGGGAAGGCCAGTGGCGGCCACATCCTGCGTCACGCCCACGCCCAGGCCATAGCCCACGCCCGCATAGCCGCTTTCGTTGAAGGCGGTGGTGAGGGGCATCATCTCGGTCATGGTGCGCCCGCCCGGCAGATGGTTCATCGTCATCAAGGCCACGGTCTTGGGGCTGAGAAGCCGCGCCCCGTCCAGCTCGCCCCCATTCAGCAGCATGCGGCAGAAGCGCAGATAGTCCTTTGCCGTGCCCGCCAATCCGCCGCCGCCCGATTCCAGCAGCGGCGGCTGGGCGTAAGTGGAATGATGGCCGTCGTCGAACACCAGCAGCTTGCCGTCCTTCACATAGTAGCAGGTGGAGAGCCGGTCGCGCTTGGCGGCGGGGACCATGAAGTCGGTGTCGTGCATGGCGAGCGGGGTGAAGATGCGGGTGCGCAGAAAATCCGACAGCTTCTGGCCGGACACGATCTCCACCAGATAGCCCGCCACATCGGTGCCGACGGAATAGTTCCACATCTCGCCCGGCGCGAACTCCAGCGGCAGTTTTTCCAGCTGGGCGATCATCGCGGCCAGTCCGCCTTCGGTATTGGCTTCGCCCAGGCGTTGGGCGCGATAGGCGGCATCGACTTCGGTGCGGTTGAGAAAGCCATAGGTGAAGCCGGCGGTGTGGCGCAGCAGGTCCACCACCTTCACGGGGCGGGGGCTGGGCGTGGTTTGGAAGCTGCCCAGGGCGCCGCCCGCATAGACGCCCAACTCCGCGAAGCCGGGAATGAAACGGGAAACCGGATCGTCCAGCCCGATCAGGCCTTCCTCCATCAGCATCAACAGCGCGACGGCGGTGACCGGCTTGGTCATGGAATAAAGCCGGAAGATGGAATCTTCCCGAAGCGGCAATCCGCGGGCCAGATCCAGGACGCCACTCACCCCGCGCCAGACCAGCTCGCCCCGGCGCCAGACCATGGTCAGCGCGCCGGGAAGGGCGCCCGTTTCCACATAATTGCGGGCGATCACATCGTCGATGCGCTGAAGGCGGCGGGGGTCGAATCCCTGGACGGCTTGGTGGGGCTTGCTCATGGGCGTGACGGATCCTTCGGCGGGCCAGCTATACAGGCTTCGCCCCTTTCGCTAAAGCGAGGACCATGAGCGGTCTTTTCATCCGCCACGGGTTTGTCATTCCCGACGCCGAGCTTGACGAAAATTTCATCCAGTCGTCCGGCCCAGGCGGCCAGAATGTCAACAAGGTGGCAAGCGCGGTGCAGCTGCGTTTCGATGTGGCGCGAAGCCCCAGCCTGCCGCCAGCGGTGCGCGCGGCGATCCTGGCCCTGGCCGATGCGCGGCTGGACAAGGACGGCGTCCTCACCGTCACGGCGCGGCGCTTCCGCGAGCAGGTCCGCAACCGGGCCGATGCCCGGGAACGGCTGGCCGAACTGATCCGCGCCGCCGCCACCCCGCCAAAGCCCCGCCGCGCCACCCGGCCCACCCTCGCCAGCAAGAAACGCATCGCCGAAGCCAAAATGCGCCGTGGACGGATCAAAAAGGATCGTGGACGTCCTTCTTACGACTAGCCCTCTCACGCCTAGGCGAAGGCCCGTCTCCCCCGCGTGCGCGCAGCGCACTGGTGGGGGAGATGCCCGTAGCAACCTCTCGAGGTTGCGTAGGGCAGAGGGGGGAAATAAAAAATCCTTCTTAAAGCGCGCTATATTAGGTGTCCCCTCCATGGGAGAATCATGTCGCCTTTGTTGAATTTTCTGCAGCAGAGATTGTGGCCGGTGGCCATCGGAGCGGTGCTGGCGGGTGTCCTGCTGGTGCTCCTTGGACCCAGAGGGGTGTGGGGATTGCTGCTGCTGTTGCTGGCCGGCGGGGTGATCCTGCGCACCTTCGTGCCGGTGCCCCGTCCCGAACCCCAGCCGGTGGTGCCGAGCGGGCAGGAAGGCATCCTGACGCCCTTGGTGCGCCGGGTGCTGGGCCAGATGCCGATGCCGGTGATGCTGCTGGATGAAAGTTATCGCGTGCTGTTCGTCAACGCGCCGATGCGTGCGGTGGTGGGGCCGGAAGTGGAGCGCAAGCCGCTCAGCACGATCCTCCGCAATCCCGAAGTCCTGGCCGCGATCGAGCAGACCGCCGCCGACGGCGAACCGGCGGTGGCGCAATTCACCATGGCGGTGCCGATCGAGCGTCATTACGAAGCTTATTCGGCCCGCGTCAGCATCATTCCGCCCGTCATCGGCCTGGTGCTGCACGACCTCACCACCATCCGGCGCAGCGAGCAGATGCGGGCCGACTTCGTCGCCAATGCCAGTCACGAGCTGCGCACGCCCCTGGCGGCGGTGTCGGGCTTCATCGACACCTTGCGCGGCCATGCCAAGGACGACGAGCAGGCGCGGGACAATTTCCTGGAGATCATGAGCGCCCAGGCCGCGCGCATGAGCCGGCTGATCGACGATCTGCTCTCGCTCACCCGCATCGAGCTGAACGAGCATGTGCCGCCGCAAGGCAAGGTGGAGGTGGAAGGGCTGGTGCGCGAAGCCGCCGCCGCGCTGGAACCTCTGGCCCGCGCCGAGAACATCACCATCGCCATTTCAGCCAGGAACAAGCCCGTGCCGGTGACCGGCGAGCGCGACGAGCTGATGCAGCTGTTCCAGAACCTGATCCACAACGCCATCAAATATGGCCGCGAGGGCGGGCATGTCTGGATCATTCTGGACCGCACCGCCGAGCAGGTTTCCGTGGCGATACGCGATGACGGCGAAGGCATTCCCGCCATCGCGGTGCCGCGCCTGACCGAGCGATTCTATCGGGTGGATGTGAAGCGCAGCCGCGAGCGGGGCGGCACGGGCTTAGGGCTCGCCATCGTCAAGCACATCGTCAGCCGCCATCAGGGCCGGCTCACCATCGAAAGCAAGCAGGGGGAAGGCTCGACCTTTACCGTGCTTTTGCCCGCGATTCCGGCGGAAAACGCCCCGAAAAACCCCGCCCCCGCGCCTGTCACGGAAGTGTTATAAAAGCGTCGCATAGAGTTGGCCGAAAGCCCCTATCCGAGGGGGCGATATATAGCGGGCCGAGTCCATAATGACAGACCATACCGTCAAGGCATTTTCCGAGCAGCTCGAAGGGCTCTCCGCCCTGGTCGCCCAGATGGGCGGCCTGGCCGAGGCGCAGATGGCCGCCGCCATCGAAGCGATCGCTCGGCGCGACAGCGCGGCGGCGGAAAATGCCGTGGGCGGCGATGCCCGCATCGACGCCATTCAACAAGAGATTGAAGACCGCGCGCTGAAACTCCTGGCGCTGCGCCAGCCCATGGCGGTCGATCTGCGCGAGACCTTGGCCGCGATCAAGACCGCCGCCGAACTGGAACGCATCGGCGATCTGGCCAAGAACATCGCCAAGCGGGCGCTGGTCTTGAACCGCGAACCCCCGATCCGCCTGACGCAAAGCCTGGCCCGCATGGGCAAGGTGGCGCTGTCGCAATTGAAGCTGGTGCTGGACGCTTTCTCCAACCGCAACGCCGAAGAGGCGGAACGGGTGTGGAACCAGGATGGCGAGATCGACGAAATCTACAACAGCCTGTTCCGCGAACTTCTCACCTATATGATGGAAGACCCGCGCACCATCGGGCTCTGCACCCATCTTCTCTTCATCGCCAAGAATATCGAGCGCAGCGGCGATCACGCCACCAATATCGCCGAAGTGGTCTATCACATGGTCCGCGCCGATCATCTGGCCAACAACCGCCCCAAGGCGGACGTCACCAGCGAAACCACCATCCCGTTCGAGATTCACAAGGCCTGACGCATGAGCACCAAGCCCACCATTCTGGTCGCCGAAGACGAAGGCGCACTGATCACCTTGCTCCGCTACAATCTGGAGCGGGAAAATTACCGTGTGCTGGAAGCCCAGGACGGCGAAGAAGCGCTTCTGGTCGCGGCCGAGGAAAAGCCCGATCTGGTGCTGCTCGACTGGATGTTGCCGCAGCTTTCCGGCATCGAAGTCTGCCGCCGCCTGCGCAGCCGCCAGGAAACCCGCAACGTGCCGATCATCATGCTGACGGCGCGGGGCGAGGAGACTGACCGCATCCGTGGGTTGGATACCGGCGCCGACGATTATCTCACCAAGCCCTTCTCGATGACGGAATTGTTGGCGCGGCTGCGCGCCGTGCTTCGCCGCATCCGCCCCAGCCTGGCGGAGGATGTGGTGAGCGTGGGCGATATCGAAATGGACCGCGCCGCCCACCGGGTGCGCCGCGCCGGCACCGAAGTGCATTTGGGACCGACGGAGTACAAGCTGCTGGACCACCTGATCCAGTATCCCGGCCGGGTGTTCAGCCGCGAACAGCTGCTGGATGCGGTCTGGGGTTCGGACGTTTACGTCGAAGCCCGCACCGTCGACGTGCATGTGGGACGGTTGCGCAAGGCGCTGAATATCGAAGGCGTGAGCGATCCGATCCGCACGGTGCGCTCGGCGGGTTATTCGCTGGATGAGAACGCGGCTGTGAAGGCGGCTTCCTGACGCCTTGTTGTCATCCCCGGCGAGCGCGTAGCGCGAGGGAAGGGGATCCAGGCGTTAAAGCAGACCCGCTGTCAGATCATTCCAACCGGAATTATTCTCCTCAATGAGGCGGATTTTCCAGGCGCGATTCCAGCTTTTGATTTGCTTTTCGCGCGCGATCGCATCGTCGATATCACCGCACGTCTCGTACCAGACGAGAATATTGACATCATATCGCCGGGTGAACCCTGGAATGGCTTTGTCTTTGTGCTCTCCCATGCGCCTGCCGATATTGTTGGTGACGCCTGTATAGATTGTGCCGTTTCGACGGCTGGCAAGAATGTAGACGAAATAGTCGGACATGCGGCGGCACCTGGATTCCCTTCCCTCGCGCGAATTTCATTCGCGCTCGCCGGGAATGACAAAAAAAGGAGTTCCGCGCCTAAAGCAATTTCCGGATCGGCGCTTCCAGATCTTCCGGCTTGGTGTTGGGCGCGTAGCGGGCGACGGGTTCGCCGTCCTTGCCGATCAGGAATTTGGTAAAATTCCATTTGATTGCTTCGGTGCCCAGAAGGCCCGGCTTGGCGTCCTTCAGATATTTGTAGAGCGGGTGGGCGTTCGCGCCATTGACTTCGATCTTGGAAAACATCGGAAAAACTGGTTGCAGGGAAAGCCCAGGATGGTGAGGCCATCGCCGTGCAGCTTTTCATACAGGGCTTCCAATCCGGCATATTGCGGGGTGAAACCGCAGGCCGACGCGGTGTTGACGATCAGGAGAACCCGGCCGCGATAGTCCGATAGCTTCTCGTCCTGGCCGTTCAGCCGCGCGGCCGTGAAATCATAAACCGACATGAAAAAACCCCATGCTGCGGGCGGCAGCATGGGGATATCTGATCAGCGGCACAAGGCGAACAATCCGATAGTCCTCACCCTGAGCTGGTCGAAGGGTGAGGACGCCTCATGCTTCGACAGGCTCAGCATGAGGCTTTTGCGAAAACGGCGTTACGACGCCATCCGGCCCTTATCTTTGTGACGATGCTGCTGCTGCGGCTGATACGCCTTGCGGGCATGGGCCTCGCAATAGGGCGAGCCCGATTTGGGCGAGCGGCCGCAGAAATGGAATTCCGAGGCCGAAGGGTCGCCGATCGGCCAGCGGCACATGCGATCCGAGATGGTCAGCACGGTGGCGAAATTGCCGTCGGCCAGGGTCAGGGGATCTTCCTCCACCACGGGCGCGGGGGGTGTGTGGGTGCGCAGGGACGGCACCTTGGGCGACATCGACACCCGGGGGCGCTCGGCCCGGCTGGGGCTGGCGCGGCCGGCCAGGCCCAGGCGATGCACCTTGCCGATCACCGCGTTGCGGGTGACCCCGCCC